>CALMGB010000035.1 GCA_937863535.1 uncultured Caulobacteraceae bacterium | reverse complement strand
GCCTGACGATGCGGCGGGTTTCGAGCGCTTCTGGACACAGGCCCTGACGGACGGCGTGATCGCCGGCACCGCCTCACAGACGTCTCCAGCGTCAACCATCAAGACTCCGGCCGCCTCACCCACCAAGCCCGTGACAGGCTTCGTCCTGGCGCTGGCCCCCGACCCCACCCTCTACGACGGCGGGCGGGCCGAGAACGCGTGGCTTCAGGAATGCCCCAAGCCTCTGACCGCCGAGGTCTGGGGCGCCACCCTGGCCATCTCCCCCGAAGACGCCGCCGCCCACGATCTCGAGGACGGCGACAAGGTGCGTCTCTCCCAGGCTGGCCGCTGCGTCGTGGCGCCGGTCCGCATCGCCGCCGGCCAAGCCCTGGGCGTGCTCAGCGGCTTCATGGGCGGCGGCCGGCGCCAGGGCGGCCCGATCGGAAGCGAGGTCGGATGGGACTTCTCGGCTCTCCGCGACCCCGCCAGTCCGTGGCTGAGCGCCGTCGCCCTGGAACGCGCGCCCGGCCATGCCGAGGCCCCGCACTTCCAGGCCCTGCACAAGCTCGACGGCGACGCCCGCGACCTTTCGCCGGAGATCATGCTGACCGCCCTGCCCGGCCTCGCCCGCAACCCGCTGGAGAAGGACCCGGACCCCACCTCCCTGCTGCCGCCCACACAGGGGTGGGAGCCTTCCTGGGCCATGGTGATCGATGCGGAGCTGTGCATCGGCTGCAACGCCTGCATCGTCTCCTGCCAGTCGGAGAACAACGTGCCCGTGGTCGGCCCCCACGAGGTGGCGCGCGGACGCGACATGCACTGGCTGCGCATCGACGCCTACGACGTCGGCCACGCCGCCGAGCACCGCCCCGCCTTCCAGCCCGTTCCCTGCATGCAGTGCGAGCACGCCCCCTGCGAGCCCGTCTGCCCGGTGGAGGCCTCGATCCACGACCACGAGGGCCTGAACGACCAGGTCTACAACCGCTGCATAGGCACCCGCTTCTGCCAGTCCAACTGCCCCTACAAGGTGCGGCGGTTCAACTGGTACGGCTACGCCCACGACCAAGCCTATGGAAACATGGGCGAGGAGTCGGTCAAGGCGCAGCACAACCCCGACGTCACGGTACGCGCCCGCGGCGTGATGGAGAAATGCACCTACTGCGTCCAGCGCATCAGCCACGCTCGCCGCGCCGCCGAGAAGGAGGAGCGTGACATCGGCCCCCACGAGGTGGTCACCGCCTGCCAGTCCAGCTGCCCCACCCAGGCGATCAGCTTTGGCGATTTGAAGACGGCGGCGTCGGGTATCGCCGACCTCCGCAAGGAGCCCCGCCACTACGCCCTGCTGGGGGATCTCGGCACGCGGCCGAGGACGACTTATCTGGCGCGGGTGCGGAACGCCAACCCGGCGCTCGGAACGGCAGGTGGCGAAGTCACGTCATGAACCGCCCCTTCCACCGCTCATCCCGGCGAATGCCGAGACCCAGATCGAAAGGCGCCGACGCTGGGAAGCTGGGCGCTCACACCGCTCCAAGGCTGACGTACCGCCCTACAATCTGGGTTCCGGCATCCGCCGGGATGATCGGATCACAGGGCCTGACCGGAATGCGGCAGGGGCCAGCATGACCCTCGCCGCCCCTCAGCGCCGCTGGATCGACGCCTCCATCGACACCTGCGAGCAGGTCAACGCGCTGATCGCCGAGCCCGTGATCGGCCGCGCGAGCTGGCGGCCTGGCCGCTGGCGCAACTGGTGGATCGCCTTCCTCTGCGCCGCCCCTTTGGCGCTCGCCTTCTTCGTTGGGCTTTACTGGGAGCTTTCCCAAGGCGTTGGCGTGTTCGGCAACAACACCACCATCGTCTGGGGCTTCCCCATCGCCAACTACGTCTGGTGGATCGGCATCGGCAACGCCGGCACTCTGATCAGCGCCCTGCTGCTGCTCACCCGCCAACCCTGGCGCGCCTCGATCAACCGCTTCGCCGAGGCGATGACGCTGTTCAGCGTGTCCATCGCCGGCATCTTCCCGATCATCCACCTCGGACGGCCGATGTTCTTCTACTGGCTGGCCCCCTACCCCAACGTCATGGGGCTGTGGCCGCAGTGGCGTAGCGCCCTGGTCTGGGATTTCTGGGCCATCCTCTCCTACCTGCTGTTCTCGGTAGTGTTCTGGTACGTCGGCCTGATCCCGGACCTGGCGACCCTGCGCGACCGCGCCCACCAGCCGCTGGTGCGCAAACTCTACGGCGCCTTCGCGCTCGGCTTCCGCGGGTCGGCCTGGCAGTGGTCGCTGCACCAGGGCTTCTACAAGACCATGGCGGGCCTCGCCGTCCCGCTGGTCTGCTCGGTGCATTCCATCGTGGGACTGGACTTCGCCGCCTCGCTCATGCCCGGCTGGCAGGAGAGCCTGTTCCCGCCCTACTTCGTGGTGGGGGCGATGTTCTCCGGGTTCGCCATGGTCATCATCCTGGGCGCCCTGATCCGCCACGCCCTGAACCTGAAGTCCCTCGTCACCGATCGCCATTTCGACGCCATGGCAAAGATCACCGTGGCGGCCGCCTGCATCATGGGTTTCAGCTACGCCACCGAATGGTTCATGAGCTGGTACAGCGGCGAGCGGGCGGAGCGGAGCTATCTCGCCTACGCCCTCACCGGCCACTACTGGCCGCTCTACGCCCTGATGATGCTGGGCAACGTCTTCCTGCCCCAGATCCTCTGGTTCAAGCGAGCCCGGGCCAGCATGCCGGCCCTGATCACGGTGGCTGTAGGCGTGCTGATGGGCATGTGGTTCGAGCGTATTTTGATCATCTGGAACACGCTAGGCCATGGCTATCTGCCCACGCTTTGGCGGGTGTTCTGGCCGACGGTGTGGGACTATGCGGTGATGGCCGGGTCCGTCGGCTTCTTCATCACCATGTTCCTGGTGTTCGTGCGAATCCTGCCCTCCATCTCCATGTTCGAGGTTCGCGAGCTGGCCATGCAGGAGCGGGAAGCATGACCCGCGCTCTGCTCGCCGCCTTCACCGCCCCCGACCGCCTGCTCAAGGCGGTGGAGATCGAGCGCGAGGCCGGCGTGCCGGCGTTGGAGGCTTTCACCCCCTATCCGATAGAAGGCCTGTCCCAGGCGCTCGGCCAGCCCGCCACCAACATCCCCTGGTACATGCTGGCGGGCGGCCTTGCGGTGGCCGGCGGCATGTATCTGATGGAATGGTACAGCGCGGTCCTCGCCTACCCCTTCAACCAAGGCGGCCGGCCGCACAACAGCTGGCCCGCCTTCATGCTGGCGCCGGTGGAAGTCGGGGTGCTGGCGGCCGCGCTCACGGGCTTCGTGGTCTTCCTGCTCAAGGCCGGCCTGCCGCGCCTGAGCCACCCGCTGTTCGAGCACCTGCCCTTCGAGCGCGCCAGCCAGGACCAGTTCCTGCTCGCCGTTCGGGCGCCGAGCCCCGGAGACGCCGCGGTGGTCGCCCGCCAACGCCTGTTCGACGCCGGCGCGGTTTGGGTCGAGGAGGTGGAGCTGTGAGGCCTGCCACGTCCCAGGCATACGGAAGCCTTGCACGACGGTGCGGTGACAGCACCCCTCCCCCTCAATGGGGTAGGGGTACGGTCAGGGGTGCGACACTGCGCGGTCAGGATGGGTCGCGGGGGGCGTCTCCTGCGATCGTCCAGGGAGGTGGTGCATTCACCCCCATCCCTGCCCTTCTCCCATCGGAGGGAAAGGGTTTCATCACACAGGGCGCTCGCAGACTTGGCGCCAGGGTTACTGTGGCTTCTCGGTCAGCTCTCGTATCCGTTACAGCATTGTCGCTGGCCGGCTGCGACCTCACCATGACCAAGCAGCCCAAGTACGGGCCGCAGGCCACCGCCGCCCTGTTCGCCAACGGAACCTCGGCCCAGGCGCCTCCCGAAGGCGCCGTCGCTCAGGACAGCCAATCGCTCGCCCAGGCGGCCTCAACGCCCCCGCCCGTCACCCTGGCCCTGGTCGAGCGCGGCCACGAGCGCCACGACATCTTCTGCAAGCCCTGCCACGGGGTGAGCGGGGCTGGCGACGGGACCATCGTGGCGCGCGGTTTCCCAGCCCCACCGCCCTATTGGGACGCCCGCGTGGCGGCAGCCACGCCTGCCCACCTGTTCGACGTGATCACCCGCGGCTATGGCGTCATGTACCCCTATGCCGAGCGCATCCCGCCCGCCGACCGCTGGGCCGTCGTCGCCTACGTCCGGGCCCTCGAGGTCGCCCATGCCCAGGGTGCGCCGGACGTGAAGCCGCCCGCAGGCTCGCACGGCGGTCGCTCGTGACCCGCTCCCGCCTGATCGCCGCTGGCCTCGGCGCCCTCGCCTTCCAGGGCTGGGCCGCTATGGCGCTCGCCGAGCCCGCGCCAGCGCTGCAGGGCTGGCTGATCGGCTTCGTCTTCGTGTCGTGCCTGTCGCTGGGGTCGCTGGCCATCGTGCTGATCCACCGGCTGACGGCGGGAGCCTGGGGCGCGGCGTTCGCGCCAGAGCTGGCGCCGGCGGCGAGCCTCACCCCTCTGCTGCTGATCTTTGTCCTGCCGGTGCTGTTCGGGCTCAGGCTGATCTACCCCTGGGCGCACACGCCGATGATGGTCGAGCCGGGGGTGCGGCGCCTCTATCTCAATTCGCCGCTGTTCTGGGCGCGCACCCTGATCGCGCTGGGCGGCTGGAGCGCCATCTCCCTGTCGCTGCACCGGATCGAAGGTCCGCGCGGGCGGCTGGGCGCCGGGCTGGCGCTGGCCTTCCACGGCTTGGCGGTGAGCGTCGTCGGGGTGGACTGGGTGCTGTCCATCCTGCCGAGCTTCACCTCCTCGGACTTCGGCATGGCGCTGGCGGTGCAGCAGCTGATGGCCGGCTTCGCCTTCGCCGCGCTCCAGGCGCGCAAGCCGGCGCCGGACGAAGCCTCGGGCGACGTGGCCGGCCTGCTGCTCGCAACGATCATCGGGCTCATCTACCTGGAGTTCATGAGCTATCTGGTTATCTGGTACGGCGACCGGCCGCCGCTGGACGCTTGGTACATCCCCCGCGTCAGCCCCGCCTGGCGGGGACTGATCTGGGTGTCGCTGGCCTGTGCGATCGCAGCGCTGACCTTGCTCGCGATCCGGCGGACGTTCGGTACGCATCGGGCGCTGGCCTGGGCCGGAGGCGTCAGCCTCGTCGGCCTGTTGAGCTACCAGGCGTGGCTGCTCGCGCCGGGCCTGGGCGCCGCCTGCCTGCCGCCCGCCCTGCTGGCGTTGCTGGCCATGGGCGGCGTCTGGCTGGCCCTGGCCGGCGGCGTTCCGCACCTGGAGTTAAAGCTCGGAGCGCTCGCCCATGGGCGCTGACGCTCGCATCGGTCCCGACGACCGGCTCGAAGTCGAGGACGGGTTGGAGCCACCGACGATCCGCGCCGGACTGATGGCGGGGATCGCGGCCGGCGCCATCGTCTTCATCATCGTGTCGATGGCGCTGCTGATGGGCTTCTTGAAGTGGCGTCTGGCCAACAACAGCACCGATCCAGCCCACGTCTTCCCGACGCCGCGGCTGGAAACCAGCATCGACCCACGAAACATGCCCTCCACGCCCGAGCCCGGCCCGGCTCCGCCGGTGTTGCGCCACCCACCGGTCGAACCCAGGCTGGACCTGCAGCGGGCCATGCAGGCCGTCGCCGACAAGGGCGAGCACGCCTACGACCCGCTGAAGGGCGGGAACGCGGCGCAATGAGACGGGCGCTCTTCGATCAGCTCCCCCTGCTATCCCGGACGGCGAAGCCGAGCCGGCGCCCAGGGCGGGCGGCGCTCTGGCGGCCCTGGGTCCCGGCTCTCCGCTTCGCTGCGGCCGGGATGACATCCATTGAAAAGCG
>CALMGB010000034.1 GCA_937863535.1 uncultured Caulobacteraceae bacterium | reverse complement strand
GCGTCCGGGTGTGACCGGTAGGCGGACGGCCCTGGCCATCAGCGCTTCGACCGGCCCGGGTCCGAGCGCTGCGGCGTAAACGCCGTCCGAGTCGAGGCTTGAGATCGTGGTCTCGTCGCCCCGGTCGGTGGTGAAAGGCAGCTCGTTGCGCTTGGATACGAAGTACAGGGACGAGCCGTCCGAGGCGAAGGCGGGCAGCCGGTCGCCGTCAAGCGGCCCGCTGACCACGGTGTCGCGACCATCGTGAAGGTCGTAGAGGTGCAGGGCGCGAAGACCCGTCGCGCGCAGCTTGCTGAAGGCGAGCCAGCGGCCGTCCGGCGAAAAGGTCGGGTCGCGGATTTCGGCGTTCGGATCAGAGGCGACGCGCACGGGCGCGCTCCCGTCCAGCGAGGCGAGCCACAGATCATGCTCGGCGCTCGCCACCGCCAGCCGCCGGCCGCCGGGCGAGAACACGGGCGTGTAGAGGACGCCGCTTGAAAAGCGCGTCAGCCGTCGCTCCGTCCCCGCCCGCGAACTGCCGAACGGCCAGCTGCTGCGCCCCATCCGCATCGGTGATGTAGGCGAGCGTGCGCCCGTCCGGCGAGACCGCCGGGTGGTCCTCGTCCACCGCGGGCGTTGCGGTGAGGTCCCGCGCGCCCTCGGCCGAGCCCACAGTGAAGAGGTCGCCGTGCGCAGCGACAATGGCCGGGCCTCCATCCGGCGCCAGCGCATAGTCCACCGCCCCCGCTACGTCCGTCGTCCTGACCTCCCGTCCCACCTCGGTCGTGCGAGGCGCAGTGCGAGCGCCGTCGTCGGGCACGTTCACGGCGAGCTCGTGCAGCCTCTCGTCCTTCAGCTCAAAGGCCCAGAGCCGTCCGCCCTGTTGGAACAGGATGCGGCCGCCCAGCGCCGGCCTGTCCACGTCGTAGTCGACGAAGTGGGTGAGCTGGCGTGCAGCCCTCGTGTCGAGGTCGTAGACCCACAGGTTGGCGCGAAAGTGCGGCCCCCGGTCCGACAGGAAGTAGAGGCGGCGGCCGGCCCACATCGGATCGGTATCAGTGCCCTTCCAGTCGGTGATGCGGGTCAGCCGGCGGGTGGCCAGGTCGTAGGTGAAGACGTCCTCCGCCTCGCCGCCGACGTAGCGCTTGCGGGTGGCGACTTCCGTGAAGATCCGCGTGTAGGCTATGGCGCGTCCGTCCGGAGAGAAGCCAAGCGACCCCGCCTGGTCCAGCGGCAGCGCCTTTATCGGCCCGCCCTCCACCGGAGCGGAAAAGGCCCGCAGCACCTTGGAGGCCCAGGCCTCCCGGTCAGACAGGAAGACGACGCGGCGGCTGTTCGGGGTCCAGGCGACGACCAGGTTCTCCGCCGACTTCGGCCGGGCATCATAGGTCAGGCGCTGGGCCGCGCCCCCGGTCGCGGGCACAGCGTAGACGTCCTGGCCTCCATGGGCGCGCTCGGTGTAGGCGATCCAGCGCCCGTCCGGGGAGAGGCGCGCGGTGACGATCGCGCCGGCGCTGCGCACGACCCGCACGGCGTCGCCCCCCTCCACTCCCGCCGTCCACAAGTCGCCATGCGCGACGAAGGCTATGCGGCCCGCGCTGGCGCTGGGAGACCGGATCAAGGTCTGTTCGCCCGCCACGGCGACGCATGGGACCAGCAGGACCAACAGAAGCAAACCCCAGCGCATCAACACCTCCTACGAAGGGCCGGTTTGCATGCCATCGATCCTGCACGGTAGTGAACTTGCCGTAACGCACGCCGCCAACTTTCCGCGTCTGAGGCAGCCGTCCAACCGAGCGTCGTCCTGGCCGCAGGGCGCAGGGCTAGGTGTGCGCGTCTGCAGGGCGCCTGACCGGACATGAGCTTGCTTCCAGCTTCCGGACTCTTGATTGTGTAACTGAGACGCGTCTGGCGGTGGGAGAGATGAGAGGGTGCGACGCCGTAGCGGCGGGAGAAGGCTGCGCTGAAGCCGGCCAGGGTAGGATCGCCCCACTCCACGCCGATGCTGGAGCCGGTCATGTCGGTGCGCCGCCTCAGTAACCGCCCATCAAACATCCACTGCGGTGGATGAAGCGCGGCTCTGCGGACGTACGGCGAGCATCCAGGCCGACGCGACGACGACGGCGAGGCATAAGCTCTCCAGCGCAAACTGCCCGACGCTCAGGATCGTCACGGGGGCGGGCAGACCCGAGATCGGGATTTCCGTGAAGCAGCTGAAGAACACACCGCGTAGGGCGAAGATAAGTCCAACCAGCCCAAGCCACGCCCACTTCGGCTTGACCGGAATGCGGTTGGAGACAGCCGCCGCCACAAGGAAGGCGCCGACAACGGCCTCAGTGAAGGTCAGATAAGCCGGAACAAGGATCTGCCAGCCATAGGGCAGGCCATAAAGCTGATGGCCTTCGCGCGTGGCGGTCCAGGCCCGGACCGGCCCCCATGCCGTTTCCAGCAGGGGCGAGAAGACTGTGTAGGCAAGTAGGCCCACGCCGACCGCCACGATCAGGCCGGACACCGCCGCCCGCTCCTGGGCGAACAGCGGCCGTATCCGCGCCTTCACCTCCCGAAGTGAGGACGCCCACAACTCCAGCGTCGTCTCGATTGCCGCGCCAGCCATCCATGACCCTCCAAATCATGGTGACCCAGGGACTCAGAGGTCAAGAGCCCGCGCAACTGTAATGCTAACCCGGATTTCTCACCAAAGTGGGTCGCATAGGGGCTGAGAATCAGGGGGTCTTCTATAACAAAGAGATGCCCGTTCGCAGGAGTTCCCTATGCCCCAACACTGTGTCCTGGATTCGCTGGATTTGGGAGAGGCCTGCGGGCGTAAAGTTGTGGGCGCTTTCGGCGGCTGACGACAGACGCGGGCGCGGTGCTGCTGTCGGCCACCGACAAGGCCATAGGCCTGCTGGATCGCGTCGCCCGCTGCGTCACGGACGGTCGCGATCCGACCTGGGTGGTGCATGACGTGCGCACCCCGCTGGGTCAGCGGGCGTCCGGCTTATGCCTGGGCTACGAGGACCTGGTCGACCATGACCAGCTTCGCCACGATCCCCTGCTCGGCGCGCTCCTGGGGAGGTTGACCGCGCCCCCGTCAGGCAAGAGCACGCTGAACCGGCTGGAGCATGCGCCATCCGGCGAGCACCGCTACCGCAAGATCAGCCATGACCCCAGGGCCATCGAAGACCTGTTCGTCGAGCTCTTTCTGAATGGCAGGCGCAAGCCTTCCGAGCCGATCATCTTGGACCCGGACGCCACCGACGATCCGATCCACGGCCACCAGGAGGGCCGCTTCTTCCACGGCTACTATGATCGCTACTGCTACCTGCCGCTCTACATCTTCTGTGGTCAGGACCTGCTTTGCGCCAAGCTGAGGAAGGCCGACATCGACGCCGCCGCCGGCTCGGTCGAAGAGGTGGCGCGCATCACCGGCCTGATCCGTAAGCGCTGGCCCAAGGTGAAGATCATCCTGCGCGCCGACAGCGGCTTCGCCCGTGACGCTCTGATGT
>CALMGB010000033.1 GCA_937863535.1 uncultured Caulobacteraceae bacterium | reverse complement strand
ATCCTGGAAGTTGCAGGTTGAAACCGTCGATCAGCCCCGCGTGGTCAACCACGCGGGGTTTTTTGTCGCGCCATACCCAAAGCTTAACGCCGTCGGCTTGAGGCGGCGGCGGCTTTCGCTCATGCTGATCCCGGGGAACGGGGCTCAGATGATAAGGTCCGAACTGATTACCCGGCTGGCCGAGGAGAACCCTCACCTGACCCAGCGGGACGTGGAACGCGTCGTGGCGGTGATCCTGGACGGCATGTGCGACGCCCTGGCCGAAGGCGGCCGGGTGGAGCTCCGCGGTTTCGGCGCCTTCTCTGTCCGCGCCCGCCCGGCACGCTCGGGCCGCAATCCCCGCACCGGCGAGGCGGTGGAGGTGAAGGCCAAGGCCGCCCCGTTCTTCAAGAGCGGGAAGGAGCTGCGCCAGCGCCTGAACGCCACCGGCGACGGCTGAGCGCACGCAGCTGCGCCGTCTCCTCGGCGGAGAGCAGTGTGACGCCATAGAGGATGAGATAGCTGGCGAGAAGACCGGCCGCCGTCAGCAGGGCCGTCGGCCAGTCGTGGGCGCCGAACCGCTCAGCCAAGCCGCGCCAGGCCAGGGCCAGCAGCAGGCAGGCGAGGGGGGCGACCAAGTCCGCCCACGCCATGTCGATCCCGCCCATGACCCGCGCCGACACCGCCGCCCGCGCGCCGTTCACCAGCAGGTACCCGCCCAGGGTGGCGAACGCCACGCCGGCGCCGCCCCACCTCGGCGCGAGCAGGACGCAGGCGGCCAGGCTCGCCAGCGCGCCGGTGAGCAGGATCGCGAACTCCAGCCTATGGCGGCCGGTCATGCTGAGCGAGACCGACATCGGCCCGAGCACCCCGCTGACATAGGCGCCAGAGGCGAGGGCGAAACAGAGCCAGGGGTCGAAGTGAAAGCGACGGCCGAAGACCAGGTCGAGCCAGGGCCCGAACACGGCCAAGGCCGCCAGCAGCGGCGAGCAGGTCAGCGACGAGAGGCGAAGATAGCGACCGAGTTCGCGCCGTACGCCGGCGCGGTCTCCCGCGGCGTACAGGCGCGCCACCGTGGGGCCCAGCGTCTGGCTCAGCGCGGTGGGATAGAGGCAGATCAGCTGGGCGATCGCGCTCACCGCCGCATAGTCGCCGACCTCACGCGCCGGCCGGAAGTGGCCCAGCACCAGCACGTCCACGAGCTTCAGCCCGCCGTAGGTCAGCAGCATCGCCGCCATCCAGCCGCTGTAGCCCGACAGGTTCGGGACGGGGCCGCGATCGGAAGCCGCCGTCGGCTCCGCCCCGGAGGGACGCACCCCTCGGGCCAGGAGCGCGCCGAGCGCGAGGTCGGCCGCCGCGACGCCGATGACGGTGGCCGCCAGCACGCCTCGGGCGCCAAGGCCCAGCGCGAGCAGCGCGCCCAACGCCGCTGTCCGCACGGCGGTCTGCAGGTAGAGCGAGGCCAGCGACGCCTGCGCCACCCGTTCGAGCGCCCGGCAGGCGGCGGTGAGCACCGCCAGGTCGGCGGCGAAGGGCAGGGCGGCGAAGGCGATCGTGAGGTCGAGCGCGAAGCCCGGCTGCCGATAGAGGTGGGTCTGCAGCCAGGGAGCGCCCACCAAGGCCATGCCGGCGAACACCGCCAGGTTCACCGCGAGGGTAAGCCGCCTGAGCCCTTGGACCTGCGCCAGCTTGGCGGCCCGGCTGGCGCCGCTCTGGCCCAGGTGGCGCAGGAGCGACAGGTCCAGGCCCAGCGGCGCCAGGATCACCGCGACCCCGTAGATCGCCCGCGCCAGGCTTACCTGTCCATACCCCTGCGGCCCGAGCCAGCGCGCCGCCGCCACGCCGACCCCGAAGGCCGTCACCTGCTGGAATAGCAGGCCGCCTGCATAGAGGCCGGCGTCCCGTCCCCGGGTCACGCCACCTGCGCCCGACGAAGGTGGCCGTCAAAGGCGGCGACGACCGCCCCGGCGGCGTGGCGCCAGGCGAACGGGCCCTCGGCCAGGCTCAGCGACCCGCGGCCAAGCTGGTCGCAGCTCTTCAGGGCTGTGAACAGGCCGTCGGCCAGCGCGCCTGGATCGCCGGGGGGCACGAGCACCCCGTTGACCCCGGGCTGCACCGCGTCCCGCAGTCCGCCCGTTGCCGAGGCCACGATCCCCCGGCCGCTGGCGAGCGCGGCCGCGGCGACTCCGCTGGCGCTGGCGTGGAGATAGGGAGCGACCACTACGTCACAGGCCGCCAGCGCCTGCAGCAGGTCACAGCGGTGAGCGTGGTGGGGTGTGACGGTGCAGGCGGGAAGGGCGCGGAACCCGGCCTGCAGCCGGTCGAGCTCGGGGCCGGCGCCGCGCACATCCAGGCTGAAGGCGACGCCCTGCGCATCGAGCCTGCGCGCGGCCTGGAGCAGGATGTCCAAGCCTTTGTAATGCTCCATGCGACCGAACATCAGAACGCCACCCCGCTTGGGCGGCGCGCGTGGCGGCGCGGCCGGCCGCAGGATCGGACCATGGGCCAGGGCTGTGACCGTGCGGCCGGTCATACGCTCCAGGCTCGCCGTGCAGGTCGGCCCGTGGGCGAAGAGGTGGTCGGCCAGGCCGCGTTGGAGGGCGATGTCGCGAGCCCGGCGCTGGGCGAACGCGCTGTCGCGACCCGGGTGCGGCTCGGGATCGTGGACGATCAGGCCCAGGGGAGCGATGCGCCCCGCCAGGCGCAGCAGGGCGCTCAGGTGCGGATGCGGGTGTTCGTGGGCGAGGATCGCGTCCGGCCGCCACCGCGCCAGCGCCGCGGTGAGGGCGGTCACGGCGCTCCACCGGCGCAGCAGGCCTGCCTGGCTGAAGCGGCGGACCTCTACGCTGGCTGGAGAGGGCGCTTGCGCCCGTTCCCTAGCCAGGGCCTCCGCGTCGGCCAGGACCAGCACCCGATGGTTCACAGCCAGGGCGCCCGCCAGCTCCAGCGAGTAGTCGGCGAAGCCGCTGGCGATGAGCGCGATCCTCACCATGCGGACCTCAGCCGTGGCGGCCGCAACGGCGCC
>CALMGB010000032.1 GCA_937863535.1 uncultured Caulobacteraceae bacterium | reverse complement strand
GGCCTGATCCTGGCCGAAGACATACAGGCCGAGCGGTCGCTCGCCGGCGTTGATTAAGGCGAGCGCGCTTTCCACATCGTCGTAGGGCACCAGCGGCAGAATGGGCCCGAAGATCTCCTCCTTCATGATCCGGAGCTTCGGATCGGGGTCGAGCACCAGCCGCATCGGCATGCGGCGAGTGGTGCGGTCGGCCTGCACGTCCGGTCCCAGCGTCACGATGCGGCTCTGCCCCTCCCGCGCCTCCTGCAGCAACTCCTCCTGCCGGTCGAGGTGGCGAGGCGTGATGATGCCTGTGCAGTCGGATCCGTTGGCGTAGTCCGGAGCGGCCTCGCCCATGAAGGTCTGCGCGAGATCGACGAAGCGTTCGAGGTCGGCCCGAGGCAGAAGTGCATAGTCGACGGACACGCACATCTGGCCGTTCTTGACCATCTTCGTTCCCAGGATGGTCTTGATGGTCTCCGCGTCGGTCGCGCCTGGCAAGACGACGGCCGGACATTTGCCGCCTAGCTCCAGCGTCACGGGCGTCAGGTTGCGGGCGGCGGCGGCCATGACCTCGCGGCCGACGCCAGGGCTACCCGTGTAGAGCAGATGGTCGAAGGGCGTCTCGGCGAAGGCGCGCGCCAGCTCCAGCCCGCCGACGGCCACATAGACGAGGTCGGGGCTGAAGTGCTGGGCGACCATCTCGCGCAGCAGGGCGGCGCAGGCGGGAACGTACTCCGACGGCTTCAGGATAACCCGGTTGCCCGCGGCCAGCATCTCGATCATGGGCCCCACGCCGATGTCGAAGGGGAAGTTCCAGGGGATCATGTTGCCCACCACGCCCTTGGGCTGGCTTTCGATGTAGGCGTGGGCGGTCCCAAGCATGGCCGGGTCGGTCGCTCGCACCTGCGGCGCCATCCAGGCCTCCAGGTTCTCCAGCACGTACTGAACGCGCCCCACCACGCCCAACGTCTCGATGAGGTCGGCAGCCCCCGCCGGGTGGGCTCCGAAGTCTTTGGCGAGGGCGGCGCTGATCTTCTCGCGATTGGCCAGCATCATCGGCGCGATCCGCCCGACGCGCTCGCGTCTTACTTCAAGACTTGGGCTACGGTCAGCGGCGAAGGCCTTGCGTTGGACGTCGAAGGCTGACTTGAGCTCTGCGATCGCTATAGCGTCCTCGCCGGCGGCGAGGGCCTGCGCGGGCTCTTGCAGAATGGACATCGTTGACTCCCTGCTCCCGCACGCGATGACAAGGCGGGTTGTCCGCCTCTAGCATCACTCGGTATTGGCGGCCACGCGCTTTCGGGAGCGGAACGGCGCCGAGGCGCGCATGGGGGCCTGCGGAACACCACCGGGTATGTGAGCCGCCACCAGTCCGTAGATCTGCAAGATCGTATCGGCGACGGAGCCCACCGGCTCGGCATAGCCGCTGCTCGTCCAGGCCTGGGCCACGTGGAGGCCGCCGCCGATCGCGCCACGCAGGAGCAGTCGGGGCGGCTCGACGTGGTCTCCAGGCCCGCTGGCCAGGAAATCCACCAGCAGAGCGGCGAAGCGGTCGAGGCTGGCGGAGACGAGCGCGTCGGCCCTGGCGCTCACGCTGGACATCTCGATCAGGAAAACGCGCGCAGCCGCGGGCTCCGCCTGCAGATGGCGCAGGTATTCCAGCACCCCCGCTCGCACGCGCTCCATCGGCGCGCCGCCGCCCTGCAAGCCGGCCCGGCGGACCCGCATCAGCAGCCTGTCAGCCGCCTCCTGGAAACAGGCGCAGAGCAGATCCTCGCTGTTGGAGAAGGATTCATAGAAATAGCGCTCTGTCAGGCCCGCTGAATCGCAGACCGCCTTGACGGTGGAATTGCGGTAGCCGCGCTCGCCATAGACCTTCACGGCCGCGTCGATCAGCCGCCGCCATCGCTCGGATCGTCGTTCTTCGACGGTCTTGCCGCCGATCTTTCGGGTCACGACTACGTCTTGCTGCATAAGGCTTGTGTGGCCTCAGAAGACGGCGGCTGCAAGTGCGCCGCGTCTAGCCATGACCTCGAAACTGACATGAACCGGTGTCATTAGGCTTGCGACAGATGGCGGATTGAGGGTAGCTTGGCGCCACAAACAGAGTGGCACATTCAAAGCTGCTCGGACACGGGGGAACTGCATGCCCACACGCCTACGTTTGCGGACGACCGCATCGATCCTGGCCCTGGCTGCGACAACGTTTTCCGTCCAGCTGGCCCAAGCGCAGGATTCAACCCAACCGGGCCCCGCCGGCGCAGGTACGTCCTCTCCGGGAACAACAGGCGTGGCGGCCTCGCAGAGCACCACCGCGCCGGGCCCAACCGCCCCGGCCGCAGCGGGCGGCGAGACGACCTCGTCACCGTTCACCGTCGACACCATCGTGGTGACCGCTCAGAAGCGGAAGGAGAACCTGCAGGACGTTCCCGTCGTCGTGACCGTCGTCAACAGGCAGTTGCTGCAAGATAGCGGCATCCAGGACGTCAAGGACCTGCAAAGGGTCGTGCCTGGCCTGACGGTGACCTCGGACACCTCTGACGCAACCACCACCGCCCGCATCCGCGGCATCGGCACCGTGGGCGACAACCCGGGGCTCGAGCCCTCCGTCGGCATCGTCATCGACGGCGTCTACCGGCCCAGAAACGGCGTGGGCTTCAACGACCTCGGCGACGTGGACCAGATCGAGGTGCTGAAAGGCCCTCAGGGCACCCTGTTCGGCAAGTCGACATCTGCGGGCGTGATCAACATCACCACCGCCGAGCCGACCTTCACCTACGGCGGCGCGGCGGAGTTGACCGCCGGCAACTACAACGCCATCGGCGGCTCGGCCGAGGTGCATGGTCCGCTGCTGGGCGACCAGCTCGCGGGCAGCTTCTACTTCGCCGATCGCCAGCGCGACGGGTTCCAGTCCGTGGTGACCGGCCCGGGTCCGCGCACCCGGGACGACGACCAGAACCAGGACTTCTACACAGCCCGGCTCCAGCTGCTCTACAAGCCCAACAACAACCTTTCGGTCCGGGTCATCGGCGACTACACCCACCGCGACGAGGACTGCTGTCTGGCCGTGGTCTATCGCGAGAGCCAGCCGTTCGGCCCGGCGACGGGCGCGTTGAACACCCAGGCGCTCGTGGCCGGCCTGGCGGGCGCCTATGGCGGCGAGCCGCAGACGCCCAATCCGTATAACCGCGTCGCCTACGCCGACCAGAACGATCCGGAAGACAACGTCGACGAAGGCGTCTCCGTGCAGGTCGACTACAAGGTGCCGCAGTTGAACGGCAGCCTGACCTCCATCACCGCCTACCGCAACTGGAAGCTCTACACCTCCCAGGATCCGGACTTCACCAATCTCGACATCCTCGACCGCACCAGCGGCGACGAGAACAGCGAGCAGTTCCAGGACTTCAGCCAGGAGCTGCGCTTCGCGGGCACGTTCCAGAAGCTCGACTTCCTGGTCGGCGGCTTCTACGCCAACGAATACCTGCGGGAAAACGAACAGCTCCTGTTCGGGACGGGCTACAACCCGTTGATCAACGAGGACATCAGCGCCTCGGCGCTGGGAGCCCCGATCCCCACCGCCCTACAGCTCTTCTTCGGCCCGAACGCGCAGTATCCGGCCGGGCAGGGCGACGTCGACCAGTATCGGCAGAGGACCGACACCTACTCGCTGTTCACCAACGAAACCTATCACTTCACCCGCAAGTTCGACGTCAACATCGGCGCCCGCTACACCATCGACAACAAGGTCGATAACAGCCTGAACCAGAACACGAATCCCTCGGTCGGTGGAGCGTGTGACGCCATTATCAACACCGCGCTGGGCCGCAGCCTTGGCCAATCGCTGCTGAACACGGCCTGCCTGCCCATCGCGGAGTCGGCGTTCAACAACTTCGCCAACCACCAGGCGGAGTCGACCTCCAACACCTCGGGCACGGTCAAGGGCGTATATCGATGGAGCCCCGAGCTGCTGACCTACATCTCCTACGCCAAGGGCTTCAAGGCGGGCGGCTTCAACCTGGACCGGATCAGCTGCCCCAACGCCGGCGGCCCGTCAGTGGACGGCCCCTGCCCTACGGTGAACGGCGCCCCCAACGGCCTGGTGGTGGCCACCAATGCTGTCACCAACACCTTCTTCAAGCCGGAGTATTCCGACTCCGCCGAGGTTGGCGCCAAGACGACCCTGCTGGATCGCAAGCTGCTGCTGAATGGGACGCTGTTCTACGAGAAGTTCTCAAACTTTCAGGACAACACCTACAACGGCCTGGTGTTCGTTGTGGACTCCCTGCCCTACGTCTACAGCAAGGGCGTCGATACCGACTTCCTTTACCGCCCTACGCGCGACCTCAACTTCCAAGGCGGCCTGACCATCGCCAACACCCGCTTCTCCCACAGCGACACCGGCGCGCTCCTGAGCTCCGGCTATCTCGGCACGCCCGGTGAGCGCCTGCCGTTCGCGCCGCAGTATTCCGCGTCGATCGAGGCGACCTACACCTATCACCTTCCGCGAGAGCTCTATGCGCGCCTGAACCTCGGAGCCAAGTACAACTCCAACTACAGCAGCGGCTCCGACGAGGATCCGCGCAAGCTGCAGGCCGCCTACACCGTCACCGATGGCCGTATCGTCTTCGGCCCGGAGAACCGCGCTTTCGACGTGGAGTTCTTCGTGGAGAACATGTTCAACACCTACTACGTGCAGTCCAGCTTCAATGCGCCGGGCCAGAACGCACCCAGCGACGCCACCGGGCTCGTGGACGCCTTCCTGGGCGCGCCGCGCACCTTCGGCGCGACGCTGCGGGCCAAGTTCTAGGTGTGGAGGAGCCAGCGCCGTCGGGAGCCTGCTGAGCAGCAGCGGCTGGCTCCGCCCTCCGCCGCAGCTCGGACCGAACCCGCTCCAGGACACGCCGACCGACATGACTGAGACGACATCTCCGCCCCCGGCCCTCGACGTGGAGGCGCTCCGGGCGCGCTACCGCGAGGAACGTGACCGTCGTACGCCCGCCGACGCCGGGGAGCGCCGCTACCTGGACGTCGAGCAGGGCTTCTCTCACCTGCTGGACGACCCCTATGGCCAGCGGGTCGAGCGCGTCGCGCTGCACGAGGACGTGGACGTGCTGGTGGTCGGCGGCGGCTTCGGCGGCCTGCTCACCGCCGCACGGCTGCGCGAGGCCGGGGTGGAACATGTGCGCATCGTAGAGTCGGGCAGCGACTTCGGTGGCGCCTGGTACTGGAACCGCTACCCCAACGCGGCCTGCGATATCGAGTCCTACATCTACTTTCCGCTGCTGGAAGAGACCGGCTACATGCCGGTGGAACGTTATTCGAAGGCCCCGGAGATCAGGGCCCATTGCCGCCGCATCGCCGAGCGTTATGGCCTCTATGACAAGACGGCCTTTTCCACCCAGGTGAAGTCCCTGGTTTGGGAGGCGGGCGCCTCGCGCTGG
This sequence comes from uncultured Caulobacteraceae bacterium, assembly GCA_937863535.1. Classification (GTDB taxonomy): domain Bacteria; phylum Pseudomonadota; class Alphaproteobacteria; order Caulobacterales; family Caulobacteraceae; genus CAHJWH01. Next base: position 415 of record CALMGB010000032.1, on the reverse strand, counting down.
GCGGCCAAGACCGACCGGGGCGACCACATCGCGGCTCGTTTCGTGGTGCTCACCACGGGGCCGCTGAACCGCCCAAAGCTGCCTGCCATCCCTGGCATCGAGACCTTCACAGGCCACAGCTTCCATACCAGCCGCTGGGACTACGCCTATACGGGCGGGAGCGAGACGACGCCGATGGATCGGCTCGGCGACAAGCGGGTGGGCGTGATCGGCACCGGCGCGACCAGCATCCAGTGCGTACCGCCGCTCGCCAAGGCGGCGCAGCATCTCGACCTGTTCCAGCGGACGCCTTCCTCCGTCGACGCGCGAGACAACAGCCGCACCGATCCTGAGTGGTGGGCCAGCCTGCAGCCGGGCTGGCAGCAGGCGCGGCTGGAGAACTTCACCGCCCAGTTCACCCAGGACCTGCCCTCCG
>CALMGB010000031.1 GCA_937863535.1 uncultured Caulobacteraceae bacterium | reverse complement strand
GCTCTACGCGGCCCACGCCGCGCCGCTGCACAGCGGCAGCGTCGTGCTGGTGGAACGCCGCGCGGGCGACACGCCCACCGGTCCCGGCACCGTGCTCAACCTCGCCAACGCCGCCCAGGCCGAATGGGCCACGATGCGCGCCGTCGTCGTGGAGGACGAGACTCGCGTGTCCACCGGCACCACCACGGTGCGCTTCGGTCCGCCGGAACACCTCGGCGCGGCGGATCTGGCCACGCGGTTGAGCGTAACCCGTCCCGGAGTGGGCGGACGCGAAACGGGCAGTCCGGCGGCGTTGAGCACCCCATCAAGCGCCGCCCGGGTCAGCGGGCGCGGCGGTAGCGGATGTGGGTGGTCAGCGGCGAGTGCAGCACCTCGACGGGCTCGAACTCGAAGGCCGTCGCCCCGTCGAAGATGCGCTCGCCCGACCCGAGCAGGACGGGGGCGATGTCGAGCGTCAGCTCGTCGATCACGCCCGCGGCGTCGCCACCGCCTACACCTACGGCGCGCCCGGCGACCCGGGCTCGACCGGGGACATGCAGTATCTGAACGCCTTCTTCCTGCTCACCGACCGGCCCGAGGCCTACAACCTGCCCGCCGCTCCCACCCGCCCGTCCAACCGGGTGAAGCCGGCCCTGGCCGCCGGGCTGATGGCCGTGGCGGTCCTGGCGCTGGGCGCCGTCGCCGCCTTCTCTCAGGACGCGCCGCGCCATGGACGATGACACCAAGGCTCGCAGCCGGACCGAAGTCATAGGCCCGAGCTATGGTAGCGGCTTCGACAAGAAGGAGCTGCGCCCCTACGTCGAAACCACTTCGCAAGGGAGCCAGCCCAGCAAGTGGAAGGGCCCGACCTATTACGGCCGCTCCCAGCTCAAGGCTGCGCCGTTCAACAACTACGTGGTCGGCGGCTACATCTTCCTGGCGGGGCTGTCCGGCGGCGCGGCCATCGTCGGCACGCTGGCGGAGGCGGTCAGGGGCAGGCTCGGGTACGGCGTCGGTCGGCGCGGGCGTTACGTGGCGACGCTGGCGCCCACCCTCGGCGCCCTGCTGCTGATCTGGGACCTGCACACGCCTCAGCGCTTCTACAACATGTGGCGGATCGCCAAGGGCACATCGCCCATGTCCGTCGGCACCTGGATCCTCACCGCCTTCATCCCGAGCTCCATGCTGGGCGCCGCGGCGCAGTTTCTCACCGACGTCCTGCCGGGCGCAGGCTGGCTGAAGCCCGTGGCGCGATGGGGGAGCGCCCCTTCCGCAATCACCGGCGCAGGCCTGTCGGTCTACACGGCCTCGCTTCTGGCGGCGACGAGCACGCCGTACTGGGCCGCCGCGCCGCGCTCCCTGGCGGTGCGCTTCGGCGCTTCGTCCATCGCCTCCGGCGCGGCGTCGCTGGTGATCGGCGAGCAGGACGAGGCGACGCGCGACGCCCTGAACCTGATCCTCGGCGGCGCCCTGGCCGTCGAACTCGCCGCCACCGTCGCCCACCACCACGAGGTGGAGAAGAAGGGCGTCGGTGAGGTGCTGGAGACGAAGTGGGGCCGAATCGAGCAGATCGGCGTGGAGGGGCTCGGCATCCTGCTCCCCATGGGCCTGCACGCCGCCAGCCACCTGGTTTCCGATCCCAAGGCCAAGGCCGCCCTCTCCGACCTCGCAGCCGTGTTCGCCATCGCCGGCAGCGCCACCCTGCGCGTCGCGGCGCTCGCTGTCGGCGAAGACTCCGCCCGCCGCCCGGACGTCAGCTTCCGCTTCAGCCAGCCGGAAAACCTGCCCAGATAGGGACTTCCCCACGCTCGGGGAGAGGGGTCAGTCCGCTCCGAACAGGATCATCGCCGGCGTCACGCCCAGCGCCTGGGCGTAGGCGCGGGCGGCTTCATCCGGGATGTTGTGCTCGCCGTTCTCGTGGGCGCGCACGGTGCTCATGTTTACCCCGCACAGCTCCGCCAGCTGGGAGCGCGTGCGCCCGGTGCGCTCACGCAGCATCTTCAGTCGCTCGCCCTGGGAGCCGCTGGCGATGCGCGCCTTTTCGCCAGTGGTGACGCCCAGCCGCTTAGCGGTGGCGGTGATGATGCGCACCGCCTTGCCGATCTGTTCCTGCTCGGCTTCGAAGCCGTACTGGCCGAGCAGCACGTGGGCGCGGCGCAGGATCTCGAAGTCGTCCATCCCCGCACCGTAGCGCCACCGTCAAGCCGTGTGAACCGGCTGGGCCGCGGGGGGTCCGGCCGCCTTACAGCGGAGCCGTCCTGGTGAACGCCGCCGCGTTGTCCGCCAAATCGGGGTTTTCGGGTTCGGGGTAGATGTCGATCTGGATGGCCTTGTCTTCGGCGTGCACGAAGACCTGGGCGGGCGTCCCGGTATCCTGCAGCTCGCGGGCGCGACCGACCGCGTCGTGGGTCGCCCGGTCGAGATGGCTGTATTCGCCCTCCGGCGTGTCCTCACGGGTCAGGGTCCAGAGCGAATCGTGGCGTCTGATGTCGAAGCGAATGGGATCGGGCATGGGGCCTCCTGGAAGGGGAGACGCGCCGCCTGGCCCTGATGTTCCGTCCGAGGCCACGACGAAGTAACTCTCTACTCGACCGGCTCAGCCCTTGAAGTCGTCCACGACAACTCGGCGCGCCTTGGCGACCTCGTCGTCTGTGAAGCCTGACGTCAGCGCTTCATCCCGCAGCTGGGCCTCGGCGATCTGGTCCGCCGCCGGGCCTTCGCCGCCGAGCCGCGTCTCCGCCAGCGTGGCGCCCTGCTTACCCACCAGCATCATGACCCGCGACATGCTGCAGTTCCGCGCGCTCAAGCCTGCGCCGGGCGAGGGGCGCTCAGCCGAGTGGGGTCGAAGTAGGTGCGGAAGGCCGAGACGCCGCCCTCGCCCACCTCCAGGATGCTGACGCCTTCGTAGCTAACCTCCTCGCCCTCGATCTCGCCCGCGCTCGTCCACTCCAGGCAAATCCGCCCGTCCTGCTCCAGGATTGAGGTGAAACTCGAGGCGATGCGGCTGAAGGCTGAGCGATAGGCGCTCCAGAACCTCGCAGCGCCCTCCCGGCCCGTCTCCGTCATCAGCGGATTCGAGACACGGGCGTCATCACTGAACAGATTGGCGATCCTTTGAGCGTCTCCAGACTGTTCGAGGCCGTTCAGGGCGGCGATGAAGGTCGAGGCGTCGAGCGTCATGAGGGCGGTCTCCTGGCGACACAAGACGGGAAGTCTCGCCGGTGTTCCAGCGCGGCGTTAAACGCCCAGACAGCGACGAGTTCGGTGCGTGCTGGAGCGGAGGTGGTCCGGTGTGCAGTTCAGCCGCCCACCGGTCCAAACCCTCTAGGGCCGCGTCGTCGTTGCGGGTCCTTGCCCGGAGACCAGGACGTCCGCCTTGCGCTTGCGCAGGCCGAGCAGACCCAGAAGTCCCAAGAGTCCGAGCCAGCCGAGGTCGAAGCCGTGCCGCTCCGTCGTGGTGGTCGTGACCGGCGCGGCGGTCGCGTCGGGCGTGGAAGGCGTGGGGGTGGTCGCTGTGGAGACGCTGTTGGTCCCGGATGCGGACATGCCCGGATCCGCGGTGCTCGTGTTTGCTCCGGCCGACATGCCTGTCGCGCTGGCATCGGTAGAATTCTGAGCATAGGCGAGTCCAGAACTCGTGAGGAGTAGGGCTGCGCAAAGACCTAGGACGCGTGGCTTCAAGCCTAACATTTGAGACCCCTAATATAACCAGCCAGGAATTTAGCTGTTGAACCAAGCTTCGCCGCGGCATTAAGTTCCTTTCTTCAAGATGCCGAACAAGGCGAATGAGCGAGACTCTATCCTTTGTTTATGATTTAAGGCAGCTGCGGCTGCGGCGAGCCCTCAGCCTCACGATATAAAGGGGCCGCGCCGGTGGCGATCCGCGTCCGGCGGAGGCGGATGGGAATCGAACCCACCACCCGCTGTTGGCGGGCCGCTGGTTTTGAGGACCAGGAGGGCCACCAGACCCCGATCGCCTCCGCCGTCCGGGCTATCAGTCCCCGGCGGCCTGGCCAAGGCCCGCAGGACCGAGGCCCGCGGGACCGAGGCTCGCGGGGCCAAGCACGCGCCGGTCGCCCAGGCGCCGGGTGAACCGGGTGGCGTCCAGATATTCCAGCAGGGGCACGCTGTACTTGCGGGTCATGCCGAGCAGCGCGCCCGCCTCGCCGACCGTCACCCCGGGAGGCGCGAGATGGGCGTCCAGGCGGGTTCGCGCCTCCGCGACGGCGTCACGGTGGAAGACCAGCTCGCGCTTCTGCACCTGGTCGACGGTGCGCACCGCCAGGCCCTGCTTCAACACCTGCTCCAGCGCTCGCCTGGCCGTCGGCGTGGCGGTCAGCTCGGCCAGGTCGGGAGGCGTGAGGCCGGCGGCCTGGAGGCGCGCGGCCAGGGCC
>CALMGB010000030.1 GCA_937863535.1 uncultured Caulobacteraceae bacterium | reverse complement strand
CCGCGATGCCGAGAGAGTCGCGGAGCTGGCCGATCTGGGTCGGCGTCATAAGCCCCGAATGGTTGTCCTTGTGGCCGGCGAAGGGGAGGCCGTAGCCCTTCACCGTGTAGGCGATGAACAGGGTGGGCGTCTCGTCGTCGGCGGCCGCGAAGGCCTCCACCAGGGTCTGCAGGCAGTGGCCGCCGAGATTGGTCATCAGGGCGGCGAGCGCTTCGTCGTCTCGCGCGCCGATCAGCCGGGCTGCGGCCTCGTCATCCTCCAGATCGCGCAGCAGCCGCGTCCGCCAGGCCGCGCCGCCCTGGTAGGTGAGGGCGGCGAAATCGGCGTTGGAGCAGGTGTCGATCCAGGTGCGCAGCGCCTTGCCGCCGGGCTCCGCGAAGGCTTCGAGCTGCAGCTTGCCGTGCTTCAGCGTCGCCACTCGCCAGCCGCAAGTCCGGAAGATGTCGTCGAACCGGTTGAACATCCGGTCGGCGGTGGTGGCGTCCAGCGACTGGCGGTTATAGTCGACGATCCACCAGCAGTTGCGGATGGCGTGCTTGTAGCCTTCGATGAGGGCTTCGTAGATGTTGCCCTCGTCCAGCTCCGCATCGCCCATCAGGGCGATCATGCGCCCGGCGTCCGCCTCGGCCAGCTGGCCGTGGGCGATCAGGTAGTCCTGCACCAGACTCGCGAAGGCGGTGATCGCGACGCCCAGCCCCACCGAGCCGGTGGAGAAGTCGACGGGGATCTTGTCCTTGGTGCGGGAGGGATAGCTCTGCGCGCCGCCCAGGCCCCGGAAACGCTGCAGCTGGTCCAGGCTCTGTTGGCCCAGCAGGTAGTGGAGGGCGTGCAGGACGGGGCTGGCGTGGGGCTTCACCGCGACCTTGTCATTGGGGCGCAGCGCCGTGAAGTAGAGCGCCGCCATGATCGTGGTCATGGAGGCGCAAGAAGCCTGGTGGCCGCCGACCTTCAGCCCGTCGCGGCTCTCGCGCAGGTGGTTGGCGCTGTGGATCATCCAGGACGACAGCCAGCGCAGCCGCACCTCCAGGGCTTCCAGCTGCTCCAGCTGGGGCGAAGCCTTGGGTTCAGGCGGCTTTGGTGCGGCTTGCGGCATGGCGCTTCCAGACCAGACGGCGGCGGAGGGATCAAGGTCGCGCTGCGGCGGTCAGCGGCCGGCGGCGAACATGTCCATCTGGTCGCCCGGCTTGTCCGGCCGCCGGAACAGGTCGGTGCGGAGCGGCGTGCGCTCGCTGACCAGGCCGAGCGACGCGCAGGCGCGTCGATACCGCTGGCGGATCAGGTCGGCGATAGGACCGGAGCCCTTCATCCGCTGCGCCCAGTCGGGGTCGTAGTCCTTGCCGCCGCGCATCTGGCGCACCAGCGACATCACCCGTCCCGCCCGGTCGGGGCGTTCAGCCTGCAGCCACTCGCGGAAAAGGTCCTTGATCTCCAGCGGTAGGCGCAGGACGACATAGCTGGCGCTGGACGCCCCGGCCGCCTTGGCCTGCTCCAGCACGCTCTCCAGTTCATGGTCGTTCAGCCCTGGGATCACCGGGGCGAACAGCACGCCCACCACCGCGCCCGCCTCAGCAAGGGCCCGCACCGCGTCCAGCCTGCGGCCTGGCGTGGCGGCGCGAGGCTCCATGGAACGGGCGAGCTTGCGGTTCAGGGTGGTGATGGAGACGAAGGCGCGCGCCAAGCCCGCCTGGCCCATCCGCGCCAGGATGTCGGCGTCGCGCACGATCAGGGCCGACTTGGTGATGATGCTGAAGGGATGGCTGAACCGCTCCAGCACCTCCAGCACCCCGCGGGTGACGCGCAGGCCCTTCTCGGCCGGCTGGTAGGGGTCGGTGTTGCCGCCGATGTGCACCGGCCTGCAGGCGTAGGCCTTGGCGGACAGCTCGCGCTCCAGCAGGCGCGCCGCGTCGGGCTTGAAGAAGAGCCTGGTCTCGAAATCCACACCGGGCGAGAGGCCCATATAGGCATGTGCCGGGCGGGCGTAGCAGTAGATGCAGCCGTGCTCGCAGCCTCGATAGGGATTGATCGTGCGGTCGAAGCTGATGTCGGGGCTGTCGTTGCGCGTCAGGATCACCCGGGCGTCTTCCGCCGTGAGCGTGGTTGCGAGCTTGGTCGGCGCAGGCTCGTCCGGCTCCCAGCCGTCGTCGAAGGCCTGGGTGCTCAGGGCTTCATAGCGGCCCGAGGCGTTGGACTTGGCGCCCCGGCCGTGCAGGGAGTGGACCAGCGTCGGCATGGCGGCAGCCTAGCACGCCGTCGGAACGGAACAAGAACGAAGTGGTGGGCCTAAGGCCGACGGCGAGGGGCCTGCCTCCTGCTCTGACCCTAAAAAGCGGCGACGCTCACCGCCTTGCCGCCAGGGTTGGCGGCGCCCAGGGTTTCGGTGTCCAGGCCGAATATCTGGCGGTAGGTCCAGTAGTAGGCCATCACCCGCTGGACGTAGTCCCGCGTCTGGCCGCTCGGCATGCTCTCCACCAGCATCAATGAATCGGCGTCCCCGCCCATCTTGGCGGCGAGCTTCTGCACCACGCCCGGGCCGCTGTTGTAGGAGGCCACCGCCTTCAACACGTCGCCCTGCACCGAACCTAGCAGCTTGGCCACGTAGGCTTGGCCGAGCTTGAGGTTCAGGGCGGGGTCGCGCAGCGCCGACGGATTGTGGCGTAGCCGCTCGTCGCCGGCGAGCCGCGCCGCGGTCTCTGCGGTCAGCTGCATCAGGCCGTACGCCGACCCGCTGGCGGCGTTGGGGTTGAACCGGCTCTCCTGGCGGACCAGGGCGTAGACGAGGGCTTTGTCGATGACGAAGCCGCCCGCGGGCGTCAGTACGGGCGTGGGGAAGGAGCCGACATCGAAGCGCGCCCAGCCGGCCTTGGCCGGGTCAGGGCCGCCCAGCGGCGCGTTCAGGGCGATGGCCAGGGCGGTGAGCTTGGGCCGCTGCGCCTCGTTGGCGGAGGCCATGGCGTTACGCAGTTCCTCGCCCGCCTCCAGGGGCAGGCCGATCTGGATCAGGGCGGCGGCCCTGCGGGCGGCGGGGTCGACGTGGACGAAGGCCGAATTGGCGGCGGGGTCCAGCCCCGTGGCGTCCAGCAGGTCGGCGATGGCGTCGGCCTTGGGCGCCTTGACCGAGAGCCGGTCCAGCTCGCGCGCGGCGATCAGGCCGTAGAAGGTGTCCGGCGAGCGGGCGGCGACCTTGAGCAGGGCGCGGGCGTGGTCCGCCTCGCCCGCCGCGAGCGCCGCACGGGCGCCCCAGTAGGCGGCGCCTGAACGGGTCCAGGGGCTCTGGCGCACGTCGGCGGAGAGGGGCTCCAGCGCAGCGAGCGCCTCAGGGTAGCGCTTCAGCCGCATGGCCGAGAGGCCGGCGATCCAGCGCTCGCCGGAGCTTTCGCCCATGGCGTAGGCGCGGTCCATGTCGCCGGCGTAGAAGGCTTCACGCGCGGCCGCCTGTCCGCGGCTCTCGGCCGCGGGACGCGCCTGCAGGCTGCGCGAAACGCGTTCACCCAGGCTCACCGCGCTCGGAACGTCTGCGGCGGCGGACAGCGGCTGACGGGGTGCGGGCGCTGAGGTCGGCTTGCGTTTCAGGGCCAGGTCGTAGACGCGCTGGGCTTCGGGCAGGTCCGCGTTGGCCAGCATCCAGCCGCTGAGCTCGGCGTAGGAGGCGCGGTAGTCGGGGTTCAGCAAGCGGGCCGCCTGTAGCCGCCCCCTCAGGCAGGGGTCGGCGACCGAGCCCGCCAGCGCGCTCGCGGTGGCGAAGTCGCCACGATGCATGGCGGCGAAGGCCTCGCCATAGTGCTGGGCGTCGGTGGGACTCAGCACTTTCAGCGACGCGTCGATGGGCGCGGTAGCGGGTGTGCTCGCCAGGGCGGCGGGGGCTTGGCAAGCGGCGGCGAGGGCGAAGACTGCGGCGGCGATCCAGGACCGCGCGCACGGGCGCCCCAGAGCGCCAGGTCTCGCTATCGCCATGAAGCCGCCTTCCGCTCGGCCGCTCGCCCCGAAGAACTCTACGCGTGGGGTGCGAGGTGCACGTGGTCCCAGATCAGCTGGGGGTCCGTAATCAAGCCAGGTCGACGGTGACCGAGCTAGGTTAACCGATCAAGCCTTGACAGAAGCGTCAGGACGTCCTGCCACGCATGCGCCTTTGCGGCGGGTTGTCGCAGCAGGAAGGCCGGATGCAGGATCGGCAGGGCGGGGATGGGCTCGCCGCCCCCCTCCGGCGTCCAGTCGAACCAGCGGCCGCGCAGGCTGAGGACGCCCTCGTTCCGGCGCAGCAGGTGCTTGGCCGAGGCGCCCCCGGCGAGCAGCAGGACGCGGGGCTTCACCAGGGCGATGGCGCGTTCCACGAAGGGCAGGCAGATGGCCTGCTCGGCCGGGGAAGGGGTGCGGTCGGCGGACGGGCGCCAGAAGACCGTATTGGTGATGAACACCCGGCCCTCCAGGCCTGCGGCGGCCAGGATGCGGTCCAGCAGCTGGCCGGAGCGGCCGACGAAGGGCTCGCCCCGCTGGTCCTCCTCGGCGCCGGGGCCTTCGCCGATCAGCATGACCGGCCCATCCGCCGGGCCGCGGGCGAAGACGGTGCGCGCCGCGCTCGATCTGGGCGTGGCGCGGGTCGTCATCGGCACGCGGTCCGCGGTGTTTGCGCCGGTGTGCGATCC
>CALMGB010000029.1 GCA_937863535.1 uncultured Caulobacteraceae bacterium | reverse complement strand
CGGTGATCCTTTCAATTACCCACAAGCTCGCCGGCAATGGTGAGGCCCAGCATGATGTCGGTGAGCCTGGAGAGGCCGCGCCACATTACGATGTTGCCGGGGGGCGGGTCACGGCTGCGGGCGAGGTAGCCGCCCAGTCGGGCGATCTTCACCGCGTAACGTCCTATTCCAGCGGGCAAGTCGCGGTCTCGCAGCTTGTCAGGCGCCAAGCGGTCAAGCACTTTGATTTCCACCGTCGTCAGGGCCGTCTCAGGCGGCGCTTCCGGCGATGATCGACTACTCATGGTCACCCAGAACACTCGCCAACTTAGGATGCAGAATACGGCGAGCAATTTGACGAGCCGATCTGCGGTGCGCAGTTTGGCCTCTTCCGCCTTGCAGCCCGACTTCAGGATCTTGTGGAATACTTCTATTTTCCAGCGCATTGCGTACCAGGATAGCTTTTCTGTCGCAGCCTGAGCGGTCTCGACCGGGAGGTTGGTGATGAGCTTCCAGTCTACGCGCGATCGGCCGACCGGTTCGGCCCGCTCACGAGCCCAGATGTACGTCACCTTGAGGCCTGGATAGCGCTTCTGCTTCCCGATCGGGGGACGGACGTCGAGGGTCTTGTAGGTGACATCGAGCGTGACCTTGGCGGGTTCGCCTCTCGAATCGCGTGTTGTGACGGTATGGACCGCCTGCGGCGGCTCGCCGATCAGCTCCTCGTAGACGGTGTGATCCCCGTCGCCAGCGAGGCGATTAGTTTGCACGCGCACCAGGAACCTCGTTCCAAGCTCGGCGGCTGTGCAGAAAAGCTCGTAGATGTCGCTTTCCCGGTCGCCGACGTGAACGCAACGCCCCGGCGCCCTTAACAAAGCCGTCGACTGACGAAGGTTCTCAAGCCAGCGGTAGCTTTCCTTCGTTTCTATGGGGATGCGCGTCGGGTTGATCTTGCGCTTGAGTGCGGCCGTGCCCTTGAACTTGTCTCGTGTCCCAGAACTTCACCGCCGTCATCCCCAGCGGCGTTCCATCGACGGTCACCGCCAAGCTGGAATGCATGAGCAGACCACAGATGGCGTGATGGCGCAGCCGGCCTTCCTTATCCTTCCCGCTGTTCACGCTGTTTGTGAGGCCGATCAGCTCGGGCTTCTCGCGCTGGTAGGTGAACTCCGTCGTGTCCTGAAGAACCAGGACCGGCCCCGCCGTCGCCGCGAACCGGTCCCGCGTGGCCTTAAAGTGCCCCTTCAGGATTGCATCCTCATCGACTCGATGATTGGAGAAGAAACGGTAGGCGGCTTTGGTGTTCGCCCAGTCCTGACAAGCTCGGGGGATCGCCTCTCCCATCGCATTCCCCAGCTGATCAAAGATCTGCCGAAGCCTCTTGGCCAGGCGCTCATCTGGAAGCTGGCAGCCCGCGAGCTCCCGGTCCATCCAATTCCCGCTAAGCGTCACTAAAGAGCCGCCGCCATCCAGGTCGGCTGTCGTTGTCGTGCCCATCGCGGCCCCGGCGGTGATTCGGAGCCCAGGACAGAATCACACCGGATTCCTCAGGAGCAACCCCGCCGCGTCAACTGCCCGCGGCGTTCAGCCGGTTGTGGGTAATCGAAAG
>CALMGB010000028.1 GCA_937863535.1 uncultured Caulobacteraceae bacterium | reverse complement strand
GCGTTGCATGAGATGGCGGCGGCGCAAGGCTCGGGCCTCGCAGAACTGGTCCGCAGCCTTGACGAAAGCCGGGAAGGCCGGCCCCTCGCCTCGGCCTGCCGGGTCGCGGCGCTGGCCTGGGCGCGCTCGACCGCCGGGCGCGCCTGACGCGCCGCTAATGGACGCCGTTGCCCAGGCCCGTCCCGATGGGATTCCCATCTTCGTTGCCGGTAGGCGATGCTTCGACGGAGTCGTTAGTGGGAGCGCGAGGGGCCATCCCGTTCGGCAGGTTGGGCTGCTGGGGCATGATGGTGCTGACCGGAGCCGCCATGGGCGCACGCATGCCGCCCGGGGTCTCGTGGTGGCCGTGGCGCTTCACGAAGGCCACGATTACGATGCCGATCAGAATGATGACGACGATCACCGCGAGGGGAGAAATCTTGTTGGAGACCCTCGGATTGGGCTGCGGCTCGGTCATCAGGCTCCTCGGCATTTCAGCGCCGGACGGGAACGGACGGTCACAGCCGAGGTTCCTCGCCCCTTAAGTCCAGGCCCACGCGTGCTACATTCGTTCCGGTAACCAGGAATCGCTCGTGTCCGCCCCCCTGCCCGCGCCCCGAATCTCCGACCTCGCCCGGGTCGATCCGCCCATCGCCGACTACCTCGCCGGCCTGAACCCCGAGCAACGAGCCGCGGTGGAGGCGACGGAAGGCCCGGTGCTGGTGCTGGCCGGCGCCGGCACCGGCAAGACGCCGGTGCTGACCACCCGCCTGGCCCACATCCTGAACACTAACCGTGCCCGGCCGTGGGAGCTGCTGGTCGTCACCTTCACCAACAAGGCGGCTCGCGAGATGCGCGAACGCATCGGCCACCTGATCGGCGGCCAGGCCGAGGGCCTGCGCTGGCTCGGCACCTTCCACTCCGTCGCCGCCCAGATCCTGCGCCGCCACGCCGAACTGGTTGGGCTGAAGTCGAGCTTCACCATCCTGGACGACGACGACCAGCAGCGGGTGCTGAAGCAGCTGATCGAGGCCGCAAACCTCGACCTCAAGCGCTGGACGCCCCGCCACCTCTCCGGCCTGATCGACGGCTGGAAGAACAAGGGCCTGACGCCGGAGAAGACCCCGCCGGCCGAGGGCGAGACCTTCGCCAACGGCAAGGGCGTGGTGCTGTACAGACAATACCAGGATCGGTTGCGCACCCTGAACGCCTGCGACTTCGGCGACCTGCTGCTGCACAACCTGACCATCTTCACCGGCCACCCGGACGTGCTTGCCGCTTTCCAGGAGCGCTTCCGCTACCTGCTGGTGGACGAGTACCAGGACACCAACGTCGCCCAGTACCTGTGGCTGCGCCTGCTGGCCCAGGGCCGGCGCAACGTCTGCTGCGTCGGCGACGACGACCAGTCCATCTATGGCTGGCGCGGCGCGGAGGTGGACAACATCCTGCGCTTCGAGCGCGACTTCCCCGGCGCTCAGGTGGTTCGACTTGAGCGCAACTACCGCTCCACCTCGCACATCCTGAAGGCCGCCTCAGGCCTGATCGCCACCAACAAGGGCCGGCTCGGCAAGACGCTCTGGACCGAGGCGGAGGGTGGCGACAAGGTCCGCGTCTCAGGCGTCTGGGACGGCGAGGCTGAGGCCCGCATGATCGGCGACGAGATCGAGCGCTGGAAAAAGGCGGGGGGCCGCTACCGCGACGCCGCTGTGCTGGTGCGCGCCTCCTTCCAGATGCGCAGCTTCGAAGAGCGGTTCGTGCTGCTGCAGATCCCCTACACGGTGGTCGGCGGCCCGCGCTTCTTCGAGCGGGCGGAGATCAGGGACGCCCACGCCTACCTGCGCCTGATCAACTCGGAGGACGACGACCTCGCCTTCGAGCGCATCGTCAACCAGCCCAAGCGCGGCGTCGGTGAGACCAGCGTGCAGAAGCTGGTCGCCGTCGCCCGCAAACACGAGCTGTCCGCCTCCCTGGCCGCCCGCGGCGTGGTGCAGACAGACGAGCTGCCCGCCCGGACCCGTACGGCTTTATCCAACTTCATCCGCGACGTGGACCGCTGGCGCACCCTGGCCCAGACGGTGCGCCACGCCGAGCTGATGGAGACGGTGCTGGAGGAGAGCGGCTACACCGACATGGTGCGCGCCGACCGCGGGCCGCAGTCGCAGGGCCGGCTCGACAACCTGAAGGAGCTGGTCCAGTCCATGGCCCAGTTCGACACCCTGACGGCCTATCTGGAGCACGTCAGCCTGGTCATGGACCTGGACCGGGGCGCGGGCTCCGACAGCGTGCAGATCATGACGCTGCACTCCGCCAAAGGGCTGGAGTTCCCCCTGGTCTTCCTGCCCGGCTGGGAGGAAGGCGTCTTCCCCTCCCAGCGCTCCATGGACGAGAAGGGGGAGAAGGGCCTGGAGGAGGAGCGCCGCCTGGCCTACGTCGGCGTCACCCGGGCGCGCGAGCAGGCCCGCATCTCCTTCGCCGCCAACCGTCAGGTCTACGGCCGCTGGACCTCCCAGCTTCCGTCCCGCTTCGTGGACGAACTACCCCCCACCAGCGTCGAGGCTACCAGCGAGACCGGCTACTATGGCGGCGGTCCCGGCATGATGGAGGCCAAGAGCCGCTTTGACGACGCCCCGGCCTTCGCCTCCAGCTACACCTCGCCCGGCTGGAAGCGCGCGCAGGAACGCAGCGGCTTCACCCCCACCACCCCGCCGTCGGACCGCTTCGGCATGTCCCGAGCGAAAGGCCGGACTTCGGTAATTGAAGGCGAAGGCCGGCTGGTCGCGACCTCCGACCCGTCCGCAGCTGGCAGCGATTTCAAGAGCGGAGACAAGGTGTTCCATCAGAAGTTCGGACCCGGCCAGGTGGTCGGCGTCGAGGGCAACAAGCTTACCGTCGACTTCAGCAAGGCCGGCGAGAAGAAGGTGCTCGACAGC
>CALMGB010000027.1 GCA_937863535.1 uncultured Caulobacteraceae bacterium | reverse complement strand
CGACCACGGCGTCGGTCTCCGCGGCGCACGCCCGGCTCGCCAGCGGACCCAGCGCCAGCGAGGCGAACGATCCCTGCAGGATGCGACGGCGTGTGCAAGCTGCAGGCTTGATGTGACTCTTGCTCAAAGCGGGTCCACAAACGGCAAAGGCGGCGCAGCGGCCGGTCGGCCGCCGCAGGCCAGATTGGCCTGCCGCCTGGTCAGCGGCAACCGGGAGGACGCCTCCAAGATGTCGCACCGCCTCCGCCGCTCAGGCTCGTCTGGATTTGGAAAAAGGCCGATGGCGGCCCCGGGCGCCCGGTCCGCCTAGACCGTCGGCGCACGGGCCGCCCTGCGTGACGTGAGAACCCAGTAGGCGAGCGAGACGGCGATGGCGATCGCGGTGGCCGCCAGCCCGCTGCGGCCGGCGGGGTCAACGAGGTCAAAGCCGACCACGCCTGCTAGAAATGCAAGACCGAACAGGGGAGGGAGCGGGAACAAAGGCATCCGGAATCCGGCATGGCGGGTGACTCCCGATCGTCGCCCCGCCAGCGCGGCTACGCAGAGCCCGGCATAGATGGCCACGTTGCCGTTGCCCAGGATGAGCACCAGTATGTGCGGATCGACGGAGCAGGCCAGCAAGCCGAACGCTCCCATGACGATGGTGGCGACCCACGGGGATCCGAAGCGAGGATGGAGCCGCGCCAGGGCGGCGTTCACCGGCTTGGGCCAGAGCCCGTCGCGACCTGTGCTGAACAGTTGCCGCCCCGCCATCAGGGCGACGGCGATCATGGCGTTGAAGATCGCCAGGGCGACCCCCAGGCTCATGGCGCGGGCGACGACTGGGCCGGCCAGTCGGGCGATCGCAGCCGGGATCGGAGCCTGCGCGGCCATAAGTGCTTGCAGGTCGGGGACGCCGACGAGCACGCCTGCGAGGGGCGTGAGCTCGGTGACCACCGCGGCTCCCAACGCCAAGAAGACGACCTGAGCGATGCGCCTCGGCGCCTCGCGCAGCTCCTCGCCGAGGAAGACGACCGCGCCATAGCCGTTGAAGGCGTAGATGGCTCCAGCGGTCGCAGCTCCGAGAACGGCCAGGTTCGGGGCGCCGAGACCTCCGCCGGCGGTGATGGCGAGAGGATGCACCAGGGCTGCCGCAGAGCGGTGCGGATGCAGCAGGCCCAGGCCCGCCAGGACCGCCAGCGCCAGGATCTCGATCGCCAGGAAGGCTCCCGTGACGGCCGCGCTCACCCGGATGTTCAGCACGGCTGTCGCCGTGACCAGGACGACCAGCATCGCAGCCAGGGGCGCCACCGGCAGGCCGGGCCAGACCGCCGCCAGGTAGGTGGCCACTCCAAAGCCGGACAAGGCTTGCGCGATGCTGAAGCCGAGCAGGTTGAGACCCAGCACCGCGAAGCCCCAGGGCGGTCCAAGCGCGCGGCGGAGAATGGTGTACTCGCCGCCCGTTTCCGGGAAGGCCGAGGCAAGCTCGCCATAGACCGCGGCCATGGCGACGCCCAGGACGACCGCCGCCGAGAAGCACAGGAACACGCCTGTGCCGGCCTGCTTGATCACATCAGAGCCGACGATGAAGACGCCTATGCTCGGCGACAGGCATGACAGGGTGATGAAAAGCGCGCCGGCCCCGCTCATGTTTCGCTGAAGCGTGGGCGCAATCACCGCTTCGGCGCGGCTTGCAGCGGGCGGCTGCCCCAGCGACGGATCGTTGGTCATCACTCGCGCCCCAAACCGGGCATCACCGTCGGCTAGGCCGCCGGAGCCTCTATCAGAAGATCTTCGTAGAAGGCGCCGAATGGTCGGGTGGTGTGGGAAATCTGGATCTCCAGGATCCACAAGCCCGTCTTGGGCGCAGCCTCGAAGTCGGCGAGCGCGCCAGCCTTGTAGATGGCGTGGGGAAAGTCGCTGACGCGGTGGCCTTTCACCTCCCAGTTCAGCGTCCATCCCATGCTGTTCGCCTGCTCGACGGCGTAACGGTAGAGGGCGTCGCCGCTCAGTTCGTCATGACGCCATCGCGAAGCCACGGCGCGCCAGAGCGTCCGCGCCGCTTCCGCGCAGGCATGCATCTCGGGGTCGCCGCCCACGACGAAGGTGTCGCCAGCGTCGCCCTCATGCCCGTCCCAGACGACGCCCAGGTCGACGTAGAAGATGTCGTCGGCTTGCAGCACGTAATCCGGCTGGAAGCCGCCGCGGAAGGTTTTCAGCGTGCCAGGCCCGAAGCGGACGATGTTCCTGTGCCAAAGGCGCTCCATGCCCATGGCCTCAAGGATCTCCTGGGTGAGGACGTGCGCCCGCCCCTCCGTCATTCCGGGATGGACGGTCTCGGCGACGCGTCGGACCGCTTCAAAGGTCAGGTCGCGAGCCCTGACCATCGCCGGCAGGGAGAAGGCCTCGCCTACGCGTTCACGGCGCGACCTGAGGGGGGTGCTCAAAGGCGTTCTCCTCCGGGTTTGCGGGACGGGCGAAGCCGGGCGACCAGCCCATGCCGCAGACCAGAGCCCGATCGATCACCACCCTGGGCGCATCCCGTCATTGTCGAACCCGTCTAGACGCCTTCGCCCACTGCTCCGACTTTCGGAGTTCCCGTTCAACAGCTCCAAGGTCGCAGCGGTCGCGCTGACCTAACGCCGGCAGGAGGTCCAATCGCCCGTTCCATCGATGATCGCCAGACTGATCCCCGCCATGCGCCCCCGCTCCTTGCCTGCTCAGCAGGTTACACCGGTGGGGTTGGAGGTCTAAGTTTATCCGAAAGGCGCCGAAGGCCGGTCGCGTGAGCGCGCCACAATCGGCCTTGCACACAGCGGAAGAGTGACGAAGGTCTTCATGGCGCACGACCCAAAGGCCTTGCAGATCGCGCTGGAGAGGGCGGCTCCGCCAGACCTGGAGCTCGCTTTCCGGCCCATGTTCGGCGGCATCATGGGCTATGCGACAGGCAAGGTCTTCGCCTCCCTGTCGGACGTGGGGCTCGCCCTCAAGTTGTCGGGCGATGATCGGGCGGCGCTGCTGTCCGTCGAAGGCGCCAAGCCGCTGCAGTACGAGCCCGACCAGCCGCCGAGCAAATCCTACGTCGTCGTACCGGAAAGCATGTGGTCCAAAGCCGACGAGCTCAGGACATGGATCGTTCGGAGCACGACGGGCCTCGCGGCGCCCGTCGTACGCCCTCGCAAGCCGCCGAGGAGGCCCTGAGATGGCCCGCATCAACTTCGTCGAACTGCCGTCCCGCGACATCGGGAAGGCGAAAGCGTTCTACGCCAAGGCGTTCGGCTGGGAGCTGACGGCTTTCGGGTCGACCTACGCCTGCACGATGACGGGCGACGTCGACCTGGGACTTCAGGCCGACATGGGCGAGGCGACCCGGGCGACGCTCGCCGTCATCGAGGTCGAGGACCTGGAAGCCGCCCGGGCCGCCGTTGAAAACGCGGGCGGCGTCGTCACCAAGCCGATCTTCGCCTTTCCCGGCGGCCGCCGGTTCCACTTCACCGATCCCAACGGGATCGAACTGGCGGCGATGAGCGTCGGTTGAGCCGCATCGACTGAAGCGGCGGAATGGCTGTGAGGGGAGGGTCAGGCGACATCGCCCTCAGGCCGTCGGAGCTTGATCAGAGCGGATGGCCTCCGTCTGGCCAGGGCGCCCGGCCCTCTGGCTCAGGGCAGGACGCAGCTCGGCTGCATCGGTCTCGTCATGAGCCTCCACGACAAATCCGGCGACCGCGGCCATCAGACGCTGGCGCTCCGGCACCGGTTCGTGCGTGCTGGCGATCATCACCACGACGGCGAAGCTGCGGCCATCCGGCGCCGTGACCAGGCCGACATCATTGTTGCCGGTGGCGAGAGTTCCGAGGTCCTGGCCCGTGCCGGTCTTGTGGGCGATGGTCCAACCCGGCCCCAGCCCTGCCGGCAGCCGCTTGGGCCCGGTGCGTGTCAAGGCCATGGTCGCCAGCAGCCGCTCGGTGGACGCCGCCGACAGCAGCTCGCCGCGCTTGAGGCGCGCCAGCAGGTGAGCCAGGGCCAGCGGCGTCGCCCCGTCTTCGGGATCGTCGAGATAGGCCTGCAGCTTGCGCGCGCGCAGAGCCGGATCGAGGGCGTCACGCGCGGTCCAGAAGGCCTGGCCAAAGGCGTAGTCGGGCCGCCAGGCCAGCCCCGCGATCCGACTCTCCAGGAGGTGTTCTTCCGGGCCACAGCGGATGTCCCCGAGCTCGCGAGCCGACACGGCGGCCTGCACCGCCTCCGAGCCGCCGACCTTGCGGATGAGGATGTCGTCCGCGGCGTTGTCGCTGTCGGCGATCGCGTCAATCAGCAGGTCCCCGACATCGGTCTGGAAACCGGCATCGGTGAGGCGCGCCTGGATCGGCTGGTGGAACACGCTCATGTCCTCGCGCCGCACGAGCACGGGATCGGTCAGCTGCAGTCGGCCAGCGTCGACCGCGCCGAGCACCGCGATGGCCGTGCAGAGCTTGCTGACGCTCTGCTGCGGGTAGAAGCGGGCGCCGTCGTAGCTGACGCTCCACTCTTGCGAGACGTCCTCGACGGCGATCCCGACGCGCCCGTGGAAGGATCGGCCCAGCGATGCGAGGCGGGTGGCGAGGATCCGCGCCGCCGGGGGTGGCGAGCGGCCGGCCGCCGCCGTCACCCTGACCGGTGATCCAGCCGCGCAGGCCGTGAGCGTCGTCATGACCAGCACGACCGCGCCGCACCGCCGCCCGTCAGAGACGCACAAGCACCACCTCGACCGGCCGGCGGAGGCGCGCGCCCTCTGCGCCCTGAACGCGGTCGGGCGCTTCAAGGGACCCAGGCTCGCGCGCCTCTGCATTCAGAACTCGAAGGCGTCCACCTGGGTTCGGGCGCCCAGCATGAAGGCGTCGGCGACGAGCTGGAACGGCGCAGCCTCGACCTTGGACTGGGACTGGTCCAGCAAGGCCCCGAACTCCCGATAGATGTCGGGATACTCGTCCGGAGGCCCCACAAAGGGCGGCTCGCCGTCGGTTTCGAGCCTTGCGCCCCCGTCGCTGAGCTTCAGCTTCAGCCCGTCGACGGTCTCGATGTCGATCTCCCAGGTCTGGGGTCCGGTCTGGCGCCAGTCGAAGTTGGCCTTCAGCTGCTCGCCCTCATGGAAGCCGGTGCCCAGGGTGAGGTCTGCGGCGATGGGGGCCTGGCGGTTGGCGGGAAAGTACAGGTTCGCCGTCTCGATGAAGACCGGCTCGGGCATGATGCGGGTGAGGATCGACAGGGCGTTGATGCCGGGATCGAAGATGCCGAATCCTCCGGCGGCGAGGATCCAGTCCTGCCCCGGATGCCAGCGCCGGATGTCTTCCTTCCAGGTCACCTGCAGGGACTGGACCTGTTTGCCGGCCAGTTTGTCCGCCGCGCGCTTCACGGCGGCGTTGTGCTGGGCGTGGTAGGTGGCGAACGCGACCTTGCCGGCGGCCTTGGCGGCGAGCGCGATGTCGGTGACTTCGGTGACGGTCCCGGCCGGCGGCTTTTCAAGCAGGACGTTCTTGCCGGCGGCGAGACAGTCGCTGGCGATGGTCCGACGGGGTCCCGGCGGCGTGCAGATCGCCACCGCATCGAGGTCTGCGACCTGCTTCAGCATGTCGGCGTAACCGGCGAACGCCTTCGCGCCTGCGGGCGCGACGGCGTCCCCGCCGTTCGAGATCGCCACCAGCTCGAAGTTGGGGGAGCTGGCGATCGCCGGCGCGTGCTGGTCGTGGGCGATCTTCCCGTAGCCGATGATGCCGATCCTGTATTTGGCCATTCGATAGGACTTTCGTGAGCTGGCGTGTCGCCGCGCAAGCCGTACCACGCAGGGCCGGCCGCCGCGCAGCCCAAGAACGTCGCCCGGTCCAAGGGGTTCTCGGAGGCCGACGGCAGGGCCGAACGGCGATCCCGCAAGGCTGGAGGCGCGCGACTCCGCGGCCGCCTTTCGCCTATATGGCGGCTTCGACCACGAGAGACCGCATGGCGCGCATACTGATCACCTCGGCCCTGCCCTACATCAACGGGATCAAGCACCTGGGCAACCTGGCCGGGTCCATGCTGCCGGCGGACGCCTATGCGCGCTTTCAGCGGGCGTGCGGCCACGAGGTGCTCTACGTCTGCGCCACCGACGAGCACGGCACCCCCGCCGAGCTCGCAGCGGCCGCGGCGGGCCAGGACGTCGCCACCTACTGTGTGGAGCAGCACGCCGCCCAGACCGCGATCAGCGACGCCTACGCCCTGTCCTTCGACTGGTTCGGCCGCTCCTCCAGCCCGCAGAACCGGGAGCTGACCCAGCACTTCGCCCATGTGCTGGAACAGAACGGCTACGTCGAGGAGCGCACCGACCGCATGGTCTATTCGCGCACCGACGGCCGCTTCCTGCCGGACCGCTACGTGGAGGGGACCTGCCCCGTCTGCGCCTTCCCCAAGGCGCGCGGCGACCAGTGCGACAACTGCGGCAGCCTGCTCGACCCCGTGGAGCTGATCGAGCCCTACTCCACCATCTCGGGCTCGCGCGATCTCGAGGTGCGCGACACCAATCACCTCTACGTCCGCCAGTCGGCGCTGGCCGAGGACATCCGCGCCTGGGTGGACAGCAAGGCCGACTGGCCGATGCTGACCCGCTCCATCGCCTACAAGCACCTGGACGAGGGCCTGATCGACCGCGGCGTCACGCGTGACCTGACCTGGGGGGTCCCCGTCGCCTATGAGGGCGTGGCGCGGCCGGGCTTCGAGCACAAGGTGTTCTACGTCTGGTTCGACGCGCCGATCGAATATATCGGCGCCACGCGGGAGTGGGCGGACGCCACGGGCGCCGACTGGAGGCGCTGGTGGCGGCTGGACGAGGGCGCGGGCGATGTCCGCTACGTCCAGTTCATGGGCAAGGACAACGTCGCCTTCCACAGCGTCAACTTCCCGGCCACCCTGCTGGGCTCGCGCGAGCCGTGGAAGACGGTGGACCTGCTGAAGAGCTTCAACTGGCTTAACTGGTACGGCGGCAAGTTCTCGACCTCCCAGGGCCGCGGCGTTTTCATGGATCAGGCGCTGGAGCTGCTGCCCGCCGACGCGTGGCGCTGGTATCTTCTGGCCAACTCGCCGGAGGGGTCCGACACCGCCTTCACCTGGGAGCAGTTTGCGACCGCGGTGAACAAGGACCTGGCCGACGTGCTCGGCAACTTCGTCAACCGCATCCTGAAGTTCTGCGAGACCCGCTTCGACGGCGTGACCCCGGAGGGCGGCGCGGACGGGCCGCTGGAGGCCAGGCTCCACGCCGACCTCGCCGCGCGCTTGGCGGATCTGACGGCCAGCTTCGAGGCCATCGAGATCCGGAAGTCGGCCCAGGCGCTGCGAGCCATCTGGGTGCTCGGCAACGAGTACCTGGCGGAAGCTGCGCCCTGGACCGCGGTGAAGACCGACCGGGGGCGCGCGGGCGTGGTGGTGCGCACCGCCCTGAACCTCGCCGCCCTGTTCGCCCGGCTGGCGGCGCCCTTCATCCCCACCAGCGCGGCGGTGATCGCCGAGGCGCTGGGGCAGGCGGCGCCCACCCAATGGCCCGGAAGCGACGTGGCGGCGGAACTGTCGCGGGTAGCGCCCGGCACGGCGGTCCGCGCCCCGGAGGTGCTGTTCCGCAAGATCGACGACGTCCAGCTCGCCGAATGGGCGATACGCTTCGGCGGCGGCTGAGCGCCCGTCTGACAATGAGGGTCGACGGCGCTGCGGGCTCGAGACGCGAGCAAGCTCGCTCCCCAGCATGATGAGCGTTCGTGGACTCCCAACCCTTCATGATCCTGAGGAGCGTCCGCAGGAGGCGTCTCGAAGGACGCTGCGAGGTGTCGCTCGGGCTGCGAGCAGGCGGTGCGGGGGGGCTTGATCGACTTGGCCGGACCGTCATGTTTCAGTCGCGCGGAAGCGCCAGCCTGACGACGGACGGAGTCCAGCCTTGCCGACAGATGCGCCGCCCGGCGCCTGTGATCTTCTCCGTTCAGTATTTTCGCGCCGTCGCCGCCGTCGCGGTGGTGATCTCGCATCAGCTCGGCGGGCTCTCGGCGTTCGGGGTGGGCGCGCACGGGGTCGACCTCTTTTTCGTCATCAGCGGCTTCATCATCTTCAGCCTCACCGAGGAGCAGGCGATAGGTCCCAGGCGCTTCCTGCTGGACCGGCTGGCCCGCATCGCGCCGCTCTACTGGCTGGCGACGCTCCTGGCCTTTGCGGCGGTGAGCCTGAAACTGCCACTCTACGGCTGTTCGTCCGACCCGCTGCTGCTTCTAAAGTCGCTGCTGTTCATCCCGGCCTATAGCCCCAACGGCCATCTCTGGCCGACCCTGCTGCTCGGCTGGACGCTGAACTACGAGATGGTCTTCTACCTGTTGTTCGCGGTCTTCCTGTACCTGCCCGTGCGCTTCCGAACGTCCGCACTCGCCCTGACCCTCCTGCCCATCGTGCTGCTGGGCCGCGTGCTGCCTCACCACGGCGCGATCGCGGCCACCTACACCAACCCGCTGCAGGTGGAGTTCCTGGCCGGCGCCCTGCTGGGCTCGGTGTTCGGCATGAGCCTGAAGAACAACCGCCTGCCGGGCCAAGTGCTCTACAGCCTGGCCATCGCCGGCGCGATGCTGGCGCTGGCCCTGATCTTCCATGACCTCGTCTATGCCGCCGTTTGCGTGGTGATCGTCAGCGCCGGGCTGATCGTGGAGCGCCAGGGCCGGCTGCCCCGCAGTCGCGGCCTGAAGGTCTTCGGCGACGCCTCGTTCGCCATCTACCTGTGCCAGCAGTTCGCCTTCGACGGCGTCGGCGCCGTGTTCGGGTTCCTTGAGGCGCACCACGCCCACCTGCACGATCACGCCCTGAGGCGGCTGCTGAGCATTGTCGTGGCGGTGGCGCTCGGCGTGCTGGTCTATGCCTGTCTCGAGCGGCCGTTGCTGAAGGTCGTGCGCCGCCGCCTGGGCCGTGCCTTCCACACGCCGATACGGCTGAACACCGCCATCGCCGCGAACTGAGGGCCGGCCTGTCCGCCTCAGCCCTTCAGCCGCCAGCTCGCCGTCCCGCCGGGACCGTCCAGCACCTCCACGTTCAACGCCGCCAGTTGTCCGCGCAGGCGGTCGGCCTCAGGCCAGTCCTTGGCCCTCCGAGCTTCGCCGCGCTGCGCGATCAGGGCTTCCACCTGCTCGCTCAGGTCTGCATCCGCCTCGCCCTTGAACCAGGTCTCCGCGTCGGTTTGCAGGAAGCCGAGCAGACGGCCGGTGACAGCGATCTTGGCGAGCGCCTCGGCCACGTTCTCTCGCGCCGTGCGGGAGTTCTGCACGCTGAGACGAACGTCTTTGACGTAGTTGCCGAACAGGCTGAGCGCCAAGGGCGTATTCAGGTCATCGTCCAAGGCTTGGAGAACACCCTGGTGAGGCTCCGCGGCGAGGTTGGCGGACGTCTTGGCTGGATCAAGTTCCGACAGGAACCTGAGCGCGTCGTAGAGACGATCCAAGGTGCGCCGCGACTGCTCCAGCAGCTCGCCCGTCCAGTCCAGCGGCGCGCGGTAGTGGGCCGACAGCAGCGCCCAGCGAACCACCTCGCCCGGGACCTGCTCGACGAGGTCGTGCACCAGCAGCACGTTGCCGAGGCTCTTGGACATCTTCTCGGCTTCCAGCGTCAGGAAGCCGTTGTGCATCCAGTAGCGGGCGTAGCCGGCCGCGCCCGCCTGGGCGCAGCACCCCTGCGCGATTTCGTTCTCGTGATGGGGGAAGATCAGGTCGTGGCCACCGCCGTGGATGTCGATGGGGAAACCCAGCTCCGCCTCGATCATGGCCGAGCACTCGATGTGCCAGCCCGGGCGCCCCTGTCCCCAGGGGCTGTCCCACATCGGCTCGCCGGGCTTGGACGGCTTCCACAGGGTGAAGTCGGCCGGGTGGCGCTTGTAGGCGGCCACTTCGACCCGCGCGCCGGCCTGCAGGTCCTCCAGGGTGCGGCCGGAGAGGGCGCCGTAGTCGGGGAAGCTCGACACGTCGAACAGCACGTTGCCCTCGGCCTCGTAGGCGTGGCCGCGTTCCACCAGGGTGGCGATCATCTCGATCATCTGCGGGACGTGGGCGGTGGCGCGGGGTTCCAGCGTCGGCTTCAGCACGCCGAGCGCGGCCATGTCGGCCTCGTAGACGGCGGCGAACCTGGAGGTGATGGCGGAGATGTCCACGCCCTCGCGCTCCGCGGCGGCGGCGATCTTGTCGTCCACGTCGGTGATGTTGCGCGCGTAGATGACCTCGCCTTCGCCATAGGCGTGGCGGAGCAGGCGGAACAGCACGTCGAACACCACCGCCGGGCGGGCGTTGCCGACGTGGGCGTAGCTGTAGACGGTGGGTCCGCAGACGTAGAGCGTCACGCGGGCGGGATCGAGGGGCGCGAACGCCACCTTCGCGCGGCGCAGGGTGTCGTGGATGTGCAGGGTCATGAGTGGGCTGTCCTAGCCCATCATCCCTGCGACAAGAACCCTCCCCCCCTTGATGGGGGGAGGGGAGAGTCAGCGCTCCTCGTCGAAGCGGTCGGCGATCAGCTGGCAGAGGCCCTCCAGCGCCGCCCGCGCCTCCGCGCCCTCGGCGCTGATCTCCAGCTGCGAGCCCGGTCCCGCCCCCAGCATCATCAGACCCATGATCGACTGGGCGTCCACGGTCTGGCCCTCGCGGGTGACGCGGACCTCGGCGTCGTACTGGGCGGCGGCCTTGACGAACTTGGCCGAGGCGCGGGCGTGCAGCCCCCGCGCGTTGACGATCTCCACGGTGCGGGACAGCGCCGGGATCACTTCTCACCCGCCAGCACGTAGGACGCCACCGAGATGTACTTGCGTCCGGCCTGCTGGGCGTAGGCGACGCAGGTCGGCAGGTCCTCGCGCCCGCGGATGCTGGCCAGCTTGATCAGCATGGGCAGGTTCAGCCCGGCGATCACCTCGGCATGGGCCTCGTCCATGGCCGAGATAGCCAGGTTGGACGGCGTGCCGCCGAACATGTCGGTGAGCAGGATCACGCCGCCGCCGCCATCCACCGCCTTCGCGGCCTCGACGATCTCGCGGCGGCGGCGCTCCATGTCGTCGTCCGGCCCGATGCAAATGGCGCGGACCGCGGTCTGCGGGCCCACCACATGCTCCATCGCCGAGACGAACTCCTCGGCGAGCCGGCCGTGGGTGACGATCACCAGCCCGATCATGCCTTCCCCTTGCGCAAGGCCTGCCGGAACGTCCGTCAGCCCTGCGCCTGTGCAGCCCGTTAGATACCTTGGCTTCGGGCCCTGTCAAAGCTCGCGCCGCAGCGCAGCGTCCAGCGCGCGTTCCAGACAGGCCGGGGCCGAGGGCTGGCGCAGCGCCAGACGCAGGCTTGGCAGCGACATCCCGAACAGTTCGAGACGCATCGGCGCCGGCATCCGCTCCGCTGGTTCGGATGGCGTGGCGGCCTCCACCGCGAGCACCAGGCGGGCGAAGGACAGGGTGGGCTCCGGCCTAACGCCCACGCCCCGCACCTCGATCAGGCCGGCCAGGGTGGTGGGCGCGGCTCCATACAGGGCGCCTCCGCTGGCCCAGACGCGCACCCGGTCATCGGCCGCCAGCCGCCAGCCGGCCGCGAGCGCGCGCAGCGCCAGATCGCTTTTGCCCGCGCCCGAGGCTCCCTGCAGCAGCACTCCGCACCAGCGCCCGCGACGGCGCGCCGCGATCAGCGTGGCGTGCAGGACAGACGGGTACGCCCCGACGCTCACGCCCGCGCAGCCGGCAGCTCAACCAGGAAGCTTGCACCCTGGACCGCACCGTCGGGCCCCACCCGGTTGATGGCCGAGATGCGTCCTCCGTGCGCCTCCACGATCTGGCGCGCTATGGAGAGGCCCAGGCCCGAATGGCCGCCGAAGGCCGAGCCGCCAGGAGCCTGGCCCTTGGGCCGGTTGGTGTAGAAGCGGTTGAAGATGCTCTCCAGATTGTCGGCGGGAATGCCCGGGCCGGCATCCTCCACCTCGGCCACCACCAGAGCCGCACCCTCCCGCCTCAGGGGGCTGAGCCGCACCCGCACCTCGGCGCCGGGCGGGCTGAAGGAGCGGGCGTTGTCCACCAGATTGCGGAACACCTGCCCGAGCGGTCCCTCGCGCCCGGCCACGCGGTATGAGGCGGCGGGATCGGCGAGGACGAGGCTCACCGCTGCGGCCTCCGCCTGGACGTCATAGAGCCCCACCACATCAGCCAGGAACCTCGCCAGGTCCAGGGTGCGCGGGTTGTCCCTCGACAGCTCCGCATCCAGGCGCGAGGCGTTGGATATGTCGGTGATCAGCCGGTCGAGCCGCTTCACGTCCGCCGCCAGCACCGAAGCCAGCCGGTCGCGCCCGGCGCCTGGCGGCAGCATCTCCATGGTCTCCAGGGCCGAGCGCATGGAGGTCAGGGGATTCTTGATCTCGTGGCTGACATCGGCGGCGAAGCGTTCGATGGCGTCCATGCGGGTGGTGAGCGCGTCGGTCATGGCGCCCAGCGAGCGGGTGAGGTCACCCACCTCGTCCTGCCGCTCGGCCATGTCGGGCAGCGAGATGGCGCGGGCCTGGGAGAGGCGCACGCTGTCGGCGGCCCGGGCCAGCCGCCGAATTGGCTCGGCCACCGCCCCGTTCAGCAGGATCGAGGAGCTCAGCACCGCCGCCACCGCGATCAGGATGAAGGGAACGAGGGCTGTGCGCTGCTTGGCCACGATCTGGTCCACGTCGCCCGCCTCGATGGTCAGGTCGCCCAACACCGCCTGCACGTGCTGGATCGGCACCGACACGCTGACCAGCCGTCCTCCGCCCTCGGCCGAACGGACCTGGGCGACCGGACGCCCGGTCAGGGCCTGCGCCACCTCGGCCTGCTCGGCTGTGTGGGCGCGGGCCTCACGCTCGGCGCGATGGTAGAACGGTGACCAGGGCCACTGGAAGGGCGGATGACCTGCGCGTCCGGCCGGTGGCAGCGGCCCCTCGGTCACCTTGTCGGCGATCACGTCGGTATCTGCGATCAGCCTGCCGCGGGCGTCGTAGAGGCGCGCGTGCTCGGTGCGCGGGATGGCCAGCAGCTCCAGGATTTCGCGCGCGGCGTCGGCGTCCAAGGCGGGTTCGGGGTCGCCGGTCGTGGCCGCCTTGACGATGACGTAGGAGATGAGCTGGGCCTGGGTGGACAGGCTGTCGATGCGCGCCTGCACCAGGCCCCGGCTGAACTCGTTCAGCACCAGCGCGCCGACCACCAGGATCGCCAGGCCGAGCAGGTTCAGCCCCAGGATCAGCCGACCGAGCCGCGACCCGCCCATGCCGAGCCGGCGGCGGTGGGCGGTGAGGTCGTTCTGCCCGGTTCGGCGCTGCGCCGCTACCGCCGCCTCCACTGCGCTCCCTCAAGGAACTCGCGAGTCCTGGCCTTCAACGAGGGAAGAACGTCGTGTCCACCGGAATTGCGCGGGCCCTCCCCCTTCGAGGGGGAGGGAAAGCTGAATGCGATCGCCCTGCCGGTGAGGAGAAGGCGCCTACGTCTCGCGATACCGGTACCCCACACCGTACAGCGTCTCAATGGCGTCGAACTCGGGGTCGACCACGCGGAACTTCTTGCGCATGCGCTTGACGTGGCTGTCGATGGTGCGGTCGTCCACATAGACCTGATCGTCATAGGCGGCGTCCATCAGGTTGTCGCGGCTCTTCACAAAGCCAGGGCGCTGGGCCAGCGACTGCAGCAGCAGGAACTCGGTCACCGTCAGCTTCACAGCCCTACCTTCCCACAGGCAGTCGTGGCGCTGGGGGTCCAGTGTCAGCTTGCCCCGCTTCAGCGGCTTGGCCGCAGCGGCGGCTGCGGCCTGGGCGGCGGTGGGTGGGGTATCGGGATCCTCTTCCGCGTCCGCCCGGGCTCGTCGCAGCACCGCCTTCACCCGCTCGATCAGCAGGCGCTGGGAGAAGGGCTTATGCATGTAGTCGTCGGCGCCGAGGTTGAAACCCAGGATTTCATCGATCTCCTCGTCCTTCGACGTCAGCATGATCACCGGGATGTCGGAGGTCTGGCGGAGCCGCCGCAGCACCTCCATCCCGTCCATCCGCGGCATCTTCACGTCCAGGATCACCACGTCCGGCGGATCGCTCTCCAGCGCCTGGAGGCCCGAGACGCCGTCGTGGAAAGCCTTGACCTCATGGCCGTGGCTTTCCAGCGCGAGCGATACCGACGTAGTGATGTTCTCGTCGTCGTCGATGAGCGTGATCTTCGCCATGCTTTGAAGGTGATCCGTTCGTGATCCGTCCGCAAGCTGTGCTTCAGCCCATCCCCTTCAGGCAAATTTAAGCCGAAACCGACACATTGTACGATGTGGAGAACGGTTTTGGCTGAAGAGCCGGTACATTACGAAGTCTTCATCCGGCGTACTGTCGCGTCCGGCTGGTCGCTAGAGCTGGCGACGGAAGCGCGTCTGCAGGCGCTGCAGTGCGCCGGGGATGCGTTGAACGAGACCCGCGCGGTCGGCGTCAAGGTCACCAAGGAGTCTCGCCAGGCGTCTGGCCGCTACGCCAGCGTGGTGATCCTGTCGAAGGGCGACTTGGAGCCGCCGCGTCGGAAGGGGCGCGCCAGCGAGGAAAGCACCGCGCCCCTGTGCGTCAGTCCGTCGGATCTCTACTCCCTCCACGCCCGCGAGCGGATCGCGCGCCTGCTGGAGGGCTGGCTGGTGCGCCAGAACGCCACCGCCTTCGAGCTGCTGCACCGGCCCGACCTCGTCGAGCGGCTGGACGCCGCGGGCCTGGAGCTGCAGCACGCCGTCCAGAAGGTGGCGATCCCGGAGGCCCAGGCGACCGGCGCCTCCACCCACGAGATCATCCGCCGCTACCAGAAGCTGGTGGAGGCCGCCGTCGCGCGTCTGCTCGGCGACGGGCGCAAGGGCGTCTTCCCCAACCTCGGCCGCGACGGCCTGGCCGCCTGCCTGCGCCGTGCGCAGGAGGCGTCCGATCCGGCCTACGTGCTGGGCGCGACCGTCGCCGGCGTCCTCGCCGCCGAGATGGGCTGGACGGCCAAGATCACCCGTCTGCTCGACATCGCCGAGAGCGCGGGCGAGACGCCCGGGCGGAGCCTGCTGCTCCAGGTGATCGAACAGCCCCTGGCGGAGATCCTCGGCGGCCGGGCGGTGCTGGCGGAGTTCCTGGGCGGCTCGCCGGACCTCGGCGGCAGCCTGGCCCTGATGGTGCGCCTGGTCGCACCGGAGGTTGTGGAGGCGCTGGCGCGGAGCGATCCGGGCCTCGCCCGGGCGATCCCGCCGGTGGCGCCCGAGGCCGCGCGTCTGGCGCGCTGGCTGGAGGAGCCGGCCTTCGAGGCGGTGCGCGCGGCTCTGGGGCGACGCATCCTGGCCGAATTACATGGTCCCCGCCGGCTTCATCCCGACGATCCCACCGCCGAAATCCATACGTTGAGAGCCTTGGCGCGCCTGCTGATCCTGAGCCCGCGGATCGCCTCGGCGGACGACGTGCAGGCCGCCTTTGTGGACCGGTCCCGCCGTCTCGTCGGCGCGGACTTCGTGCAGACCTATGTGGAGCAGTGCGGCGGCGGGGCGATCGGCGAGGCCCAGGCCCTGGTGCGGCTGGCCGAGAACGTGGTGGGCGCGGCCAACAAGCGCGCGGCGGGGGCCTGGCTGAAGGCGGCGGTGGGCTCGCTTCGCTTCGAGCGCGACCTTCGCGCCGGCGCCGAGAGCCCCGCAGCCAAGCTGGCGCAGCTGGCCGAGCTGCAGAGGAGCCTCGCCCGCGCCGGCCTGGAGCCGGAGGAGCGGGGCGAGGTGGCCGCCAAGCTCGGCGCGGTCGCCGACGCGGTCGAGATCAAGTCCCACCTGATCGCTTCCATCGCCCGGGCGCCGGGCGGCGCGGCGCACCGGCTGCTGCTGTTGCTGCGCTTGGCCAGCGGCGACTCGGTCCCGTTCGGCCCGGTGACGACCCGCGCCCGGGCGGAGGTGCTGAAGCTGGTCCGCGACGCGGGTGTCCGCGCCGAACTCGCCGCCGCCCAGCCCGGCGAAATGGATCGTGTGCGCCAGATGCTGCAGAGCGCAGGACTGGCGGCCTGAGCGCGTCCGCAGGCAGGGCTCAGCCCAGCTTGCCGCGGTTCAGCCGGCCGAGGTCGCCTTCGTAGCCGACCAGTCGCCAGACCCCGTCCTCGTTGTGGAACACCAGGGTGCAGTCGCCGTCCCTCCGGGTCACCACGCAGACCGACCCGTCGCCTATGACGCGCAGGAAGGCGTCGATCTGCAGGCGGTTGGGGATTGGTTGATCGGGGGAATAGCCCAGCCGGATCGCCACGGCGCGGAAGGTTGCGGGCTGCACCAGCGCGTCCACGCCGACGTCCACCAGCGGCCCGGCGAGCACTGCGCCGAGCGCCTGCCAGCTGGCGTTCCCGTGGGTCTGCGCCTGTTCGGCGATCAGGCGGGACTTCAACTGGACCTTCAGCGCCTGCCGGTCGACGTGGGCGTCGAAGCTCTCGCGGTCGCCGTCGCGGATCGCCACCAGGAAGGCGTGGATGTCACCGGCCGCCTCGAACTTCGGCACGGTGGCGCAGGCGGCCAGCGTGACGGCGAGCAGGACGGAAGCGGCGAGGCGGCGGAGCAGGCGCATGGCCGACAGCTCTACTCCGCTTGCGGCGATTGTTCGACGTCGGGTTCGCGCTCCCCGACCTCCGCCGGGGGGATCACGACGATGCGTCGCTCGGCGAGCTGCACATCCGGGACGGCGTCCCGCGTGAAGGGGATCAGGCGGGTGGGACGACCCCGGCCGGGGTCGAGCTCCAGCACGTCGCCCGCGCCGAAATTGTGCAAGGCCTTGACCTTGCCGAGGGGCGCGCCATCCGGCGTGGCCGCCTCCAGGCCGATCAGGTCGGCGAGGTAGAACTCGTCCTCCTCGGGCGGCGGCAGCGCCTCGCGCGGCACGTAGAGGCGCAGGCCTCGAAGCGCGTCGGCGGCCTCCTTGCTTGAGACCTCCGTCGCCCGCCCGATCACTGCGCCCTTCACCGCACGGGCGGTCTGCAGGGTCAGGGCGGGCGCGCCGTCCTCGTGGGTCAGCACGCGGTAGCGGAGCAGGGCGAGCGGATCTTCGGTATAGGCGGTGATGCGGACCTCGCCCCGCACGCCAAACGCGCCAGCCACCCGGCCGACGAGGATGCGCGTCATAGCCCTCCCCTTTGATGAGGGAGGCTAGGGTGGGGATGACAGCGCCGCGTGTCCAGATGGAGGTGGGAGCGGGAACGCCGCCGAACGGCCGGCGTCGTGCTGTCACCCCCATCCCAGCCTTCCCCCATCAAGGGGGAAGGAGCCACTAGGCTTCGGCCGTCTCGGCGACGGGCTCTTCGACGGGCGCGGGCGGCGCAGCGGCGGCGGCGGCGGCCGCTTCGGCGCGGTCGGCTTCGCGCTGGACGCGCTCGGCAGAGCGTTCCTCGGCCTTCTTGCCGGGCTTGCCCTTGTTGGGGTTGTTCCCGTGTTTCCACTCGACCATGCCCTGGGTGGACAGGAATCGGGCCACGCGGTCGGTGGGCTGGGCGCCCTTGGACAGCCACTCCTGCACCCTCTCGGTCTTCAGGGTGAAGCGCTCGGGGTGGTCCTTGGCCAGCAGCGGATTGAACGTGCCCACTTTCTCGATGAAGCGGCCATCGCGGGCCGCGTGGCTGTCGGCGATGACGATGGAATAGTAGGGGCGCTTCTTGGCGCCGCCACGGGCGAGACGGATCTTCAGCATTTTGGTTGGTCCTTTAAAATGGTTGTTCGGTTCACATTCGGCCTCATGCCTCGTGCTTCGACAGGCTCAGGATGAGGTGAAGTCAGATGTTCGAGTTCACTTCTTCTTCGGCCCAGGCAGGCCGCGGCCGAGCCCCGGCAGTCCGCCCAGCCCGCCCGGCAGGCCGCCGGCTCCAAGCCCCTTCATCATGTCGGCGAGGCCGGCCGGCATCTCGGTCTCTTCTCCCAGGCCTTCCGGTAGCCGGCCAGCCCCGAGCGTCTTCAGCATGTCCAGGTTCACCCCGCCGCCCGGACCGCCGCCGAGCGGAGAGCCCTTCATGGCCCCCATCGTCCCGCCGGGCGGCGTGAAGCCCTTGGGCATCCCGCTCCCGGGGCCGCCGCCGCCCATGCCGAGCGCCTGGGCCATGGCGGCCATGTTCTTTCCCCCGCCGCGGCTCATCATCTTAAAGGCGTCGGCCATCTGGCGGTGCTGCTTAAGCAGCCTGTTCAGGTCCATCACCTCCACGCCTGCGCCCTTGGCGATGCGGCGCTTGCGCGAGGCGTTCAGAATGTCGGGCTTGCGGCGCTCCAGCTTGGTCATGGAGGTGATGATCGCCACTTGGCGATCGAACACCTTGTCGTCGATGCCGGCCTCGGCGATCTGCTTCTTCACCTTGGCGACGCCCGGCAGCATGCCCAGGATGCCCTGCATGCCGCCCATCTTCTTCATTTGTCGGAGCTGGTCGGCGAGGTCGTCGAGATCGAACTGGCCCTTGGCGAGACGCCTGGCCATCTTCTCGGTCTTGGCTTGGTCGAAGTCGGCGGCGGCCTTCTCCACCAGGGCCACGATGTCGCCGGAGCCGAGGATGCGCCCGGCCACGCGGTTCGCGTCGAACACCTCCAGCGCGTCGAGCTTCTCACCCGCGCCGAGATACTTGATCGGCAGCCCCGTCACGTGACGCATGGACAGCGCCGCACCTCCGCGGGAGTCGCCGTCGGTCCTGGTCAGCACCATGCCGGTCAGCGGCAGGCGGTCGTGGAAGGCCTTGGCGGTGCGCACCGCGTCCTGGCCGGTGAGGGCGTCGGCCACCAGCAGGATTTCCTGCGGCGCGGCGATGCGGGCGATCTCCGCCGCCTCGCCCATCATCTGTTCGTCAAGCGTCGTGCGGCCGGCGGTATCCAGGATCAGAACGTCGAAGCCGCCGAGCCGGGCGGCGTTGAGGGCGCGGCGGGTGATGTCGGGGGCGGACTGGCCGGCCATGATCGGCAGCACATCCACCTCGACCTGCTTGCCCAGCGTCGCCAGCTGCTCCATGGCGGCGGGGCGGCGGGTGTCGAGCGAGGCCATCAGCACCCGCTTGCGGTCGTAATTGCGTAGGCGCGCGGCCAGCTTGCCCGACGTGGTGGTCTTGCCCGAGCCCTGGAGGCCCGCCATCATCACGACGACCGGGGGCGTGGCGTTCAGGTTCAAGCCGACCGGCTGGTCCCCGCCCAGCATGTCCACCAGACCGTCATGGACGATCTTGACCACCTGCTCGGAGGGCTTCACCGCGCGCAGCACGTCCTCGCCGGTGGCGAGGTCACGGGCCTTGGCGATGAAGTCCTTAACGGCCGGCAGCGCCACGTCGGCATCGAGCAGGGCCAGCCGGACTTCGCGCAACGCCTCGTCGATGTCGGCGGGCGACAGCACGCCGCGACCGGTCATCCGGTCGAAGACGGTCGTCAGCCTGTCGCCTAAGCTCTCGAACATGCACGCCTCTCGGTCGCGCCGTATCCAGCCCGAGCCCACCCGGCGCGCAAGCACCCGCGACCCCCGTGGACGATCACGTCGACGGGGGGCCTCGCCGCCCTCGTCCGGATGAGCCCCGCGTCTAGCGGGCCGGGGTCGTGGCGGTGGAGGGCGCGATCAGGGACGGCGCCGAAGGGTCGCGTGTCTACGTGAGAAGGGGGGACAGGTCAACGAAATCGCCGATCAACGGAGCCTCCCCGGTCTTGCAGGGTCGAGCGGAGCGCGTCGTCGCACGGCATTGTGGCTCGCCAAGCTTCACCGCTGCGTCTAGCGTATGCGAAGCTGTAGACTTTGGGGGGGCGTATGAACGGCTGGGTCGCACTCGTCACCGTCTTGTCGCTGATCGTCTACGTCGCCACGCTCGTTCAGGTGGGGCGCGGGCGGGCGCGCTACGGCGTCGCCGCTCCGGCCATGACCGGCCATCCGGAGTTCGAGCGCCTGGTGAGGGTGCAGGCCAACACACTGGAGGGGCTGGTCATCTACCTGCCATGCCTGTGGCTGTTCGCTCTCTATGCCGAACCTCGCCTTGCGGCCGCCCTCGGGCTTGTGTGGATCGTCGGCAGGGTCGTCTACGCCCGCGCCTACGCCAAGGATCCCGCCACCCGGTCGACCGGCTTCGGGATACAGGCTCTGGCCACCGTGGCGTTGCTGATCGGGGCGCTCATCGGCGTGATCTTGAATCTCGCACACCACGGCGGCTGAGAGGCAGGCGGGGTCGTTTGATCCCTCGCCGCGCTCCCATTTAGCAGCCTAAGCCTTGGCGGCGCTTTGTCTGCACGTTGGGGATCGACCCAGCTGACCGCCCGCGCATCGAGGATCAGCATGAAAGCCGCGGCCCTGATGGGCATTCTGGGTCTGGCCACAGCGAGTTCCCAACGGCCAGCGGCGCTTCCGTCCCAAGCCTCACCCGAGCCGGAGTGGTCCGTGGCCGATACCGTGACCGTGACTGCACCGAGCCCGCGTCTGTGGAAGCTGGTCAGGGGCGCGTCCACGGTCTGGGTCCTCGGCGAGATCGAGCCGATGCCCAAGGGCCTCGCTTGGAACAGCGCGCCCCTGGCCCGGGTCATCCAGGGCGCCGACCGCGTCCTGCTTCCGCCCGAGGGCTATGGCGGCGTTTTCGAGGCGCTGCGCGCCCTGGCCCGCTCGCACTTGCCCAGAGGCGCCACGCTGGACGCCGCGCTGCCGCCCGCGCTGGATGGGAGCTACCGTGCGACCCTGGCGCGGCTCGGGCGCGATCCGAGCACGTCACGCCATGACAAGCCCGCCTGGGCCGCGCTCTTTCTGGAGATCGACTTCGTCCGCTCCCGGGGCGTCGATATGGCCGAGCCGTTCAGAACCGTCTCCCGAATCGCCCGGGACAAGCATGTCAAGGTGGGGCGCGTCGCCTCCTACAAGGCGGGCGGCGTGCTCGACGAGCTGGTCGGCCTGCCTGAGGACCAGAGCGAGGCCGCTCTCGCGGAGGCGACGACCGGCGTGAACTTCGGCCTCGACCATGTGGCTGCGGCCGGCCGCGCCTGGGCCGTCGGAGACCTCAAGACCGTGCGGGCCAATCTGAGCCCCGCGGAGACGCCCCTGGTCGTCTTTCTCCATACCCCCACGGGCCGCCGGATAGGCGACCGGAGCACCGACGACACGACCGAGGCGCTCCGGTCCGCCCTGGGTGCGCCCGGGGTCACCGTGGCCGTGCTGCGGCTGGCGGCGCTGGTCCAGAAGGGCGGTGCACTGGACCGGCTGCGGGCGCAGGGCGTTGCGGTGACCGAACCGCCGCTCTGAGCATCCGGCGCTGGACCCACAGGAAGTTAGAGGTCGCTGCCGTCCGCGAGGCGTCAACCTCCAGCACCCTTTCTAAACCCGGGCTGCATAGCTGGATCGTGTCAGCTCTGCTGTTTATGGGTATGGCCGGTCGCATACTGTCCAATGAGGATAATCGCCCGCGCGATGATGGAACGCTCTGAGGCCTTAAAGCCCCTCCAGTTGCACACATGCGACAACTAAAACGGGTCTGCGGCGAGCGTCAAAGAGGAGACGGATACGGCCACGACAGAACCAAAGACTGTAGAACCGCCAGCATGGCCTCAAGGTCCACCGCGGCGGCAACGCTTCAAGGTGGCAATGCCGTTCCGGCGCGGCGCAAGTGGAAGGTCTGGAGAGACTCAGAGCTTGGCCGCTGAGGCTTTCGTCGGCACGGCGAAGACTTGGTAGGCGAAGGCGGCGATCGCTTCATCGTAGGTACTCGCCCGCTCCATGAAGCCCATGTGACCGGCGCCCGCCACTCGGATCAGGCGTCCCTCCGGCGCCCGTTCGGCGATGGCTTCGCTGGCCTTGGGAAGGGTCACGATGTCACGATCGCCTGCAAGCACCAGCAATGGAACCGGCAGCGCGGCGGCGACTTCCGTCGCGTTCCAGCGAAACATGGCGAGGTTTCCCTTCGCCTGTACGCCCGGCGATCCTTTGCAGGCCAGGCGCGCGGTGAAGTCGATCTGCCCGCGGGTGGCGTGCCGACCGAAGCCGGTCAGGCGCATGGCGATCTGGCTCGAGCCGCTGAGATAACTCTGCCAGCTCGACAACCACACGAGGGGAGATAGCGCGATGGTCAACCAGCATAGGGGCTCGATCAGCGGCCAGCGGAGCGCGCGCCACAAAGGGCTCAGCCACATGGTGCAGATAGGATCCTCGTAGGTCGTGTCCACCAGCACTACGCCTGCGACTCTCGCCTTCACCGCCTCCGGGCAGGCGCGCCAGAAGGTCTGGGTGGCCATGCCGCCGATGCTGTGGCCGACCAGGATCACGGGGCCCGAACCGGCGAATTCCACCACCGCACCCAGCGCTTCCGCGAACCGGTCGATAGTGAACTTGCCGTCGGTGGGGGGCCTGGACCGGCCGAGACCCGGAAGGTCCCAGGTCACAAGACGGAACCGACCCTGCAAGGCGTGCCGCGTGTACCACCAGGCGGTGGAGTTGAGGCCCCAACCATGGGTCAGGACGAGCGTCGGCGCGTCCCCGCCGCCGAAAGTTTCGACGTGGAGAGCCGAACCATCAGGCGCGGTGACCACCTTGCCCGATGTCCGCTCCTCGCGTGGCTCGTCCTGTCCCGCCGGAATGCAGAGGAGGACCACAAAGCGCCCCAGGAGCGACCAGGTGATTAGCCCCAGCGCCGTATAGAGCTTCCACGGCGCGCCGTGGACATGACGGGCGGAGCCGTCGGCCAGCCTGAGCTCGTAGCCATGGCCCCATGACCAGAGCAGATAGATCGCGGCGCCCAGGATGATCAGCGAGACGAGCGATAGGAGGAGACGTGGAACGGTGACGATCGGCATGGCGGGGTAAATCTCCGATGCGGTGCGCCTGGCATCCAACGCTCGTTGGAGCCTAACCCTTGGGGAA
Source organism: uncultured Caulobacteraceae bacterium (assembly GCA_937863535.1). GTDB lineage: Bacteria > Pseudomonadota > Alphaproteobacteria > Caulobacterales > Caulobacteraceae > CAHJWH01. The sequence continues at coordinate 5,760 of CALMGB010000027.1, read as the reverse complement.
GTTAGGGCCGGGCTGAAGACCTGTGCGGGCCAACGAGCGCCGAGAAATCGCTACGCTGTCTCAGACGGATAACCTATCCAAAAAGCCCGCGGCCAATCCATGTTAATTTCTTTCAAATCGCGGTTTATTATCCTCCCATCTGCGAGTAAATGCCTCGCCGATGGGGGTTTTGTGCGGTGAGAGCTCGGACTCGGCTGTCCACGCGTATCGCTCCACGAAGACGAGTGTAAGCGCCGGGCGCCGCTTCATGCTTGCTCAGCCTCTATAGGATTTTGTAAAGTGGCCCATCCATCGGTCCGATCGGCCAAGCACGCCGACATCGTCTATCCTGCGGCGATTCCCTTTATTCTGGTCCACGTCTCCTGCTTGGCCGTGGTCTGGTCCGGCGTGACTTGGCGAGCCCTCGCACTATGCGCCGTGCTGTACTGGGTGCGGATCTTCGGGATCGGCGCCGGCTACCATCGCTATTTCTCCCACCGCGCCTTCGCGACGTCTCGCGTCGGCCAGTTCGTCCTCGCCTTTTTGGCCCAGTCCAGCGCGCAGAGCAGCGTGCTCTGGTGGGCCTCCATGCACCGGCGCCACCACCTGCACTCGGACACGCCACACGACACCCACTCCGCCCTCCACCGAGGGTTCATGTACAGCCACGTGGGCTGGATCTTCGACCGTTCGAACGGCAAGCCGGACCTGACCGGTGTCGCCGATCTCACCCGCTACCCGGAATTGATGTTCCTCCACCGTCTAGAACTCGCGCCCGCTGTGATCGTGGGTGTGGCCTCGTACCTGATCGCAGGCTGGTCTGGCGTCGTGGTCCGTTTACTCTGGAGCACGGTGCTTGTCTGGCACGCCACCTTCTGCATCAACTCCCTGGCGCACCTGCACCGCCCCCGTCGCTACCTGACCGGCCACCAGTCGCGCAACAACTGGCTCCTGGCGATCTTCACCATGGGAGAGGGCTGGCACAACAACCACCACGCCCACCAGAGCAGCGTGCGCCAGGGCTTTCGGTGGTGGGAGTACGATGCGACCTTCTACCTGCTCTGGCTGCTGGAGAAGGCCGGTCTGGTGTGGGACTTCAAGCAACCTACCCACGCGATCCTGCGGAACGAACACCGCGTGGGGCGCCGGGTCTTGGAGCGGGCCTCGGAACAGCTTGTCCTCCTGCTACGCCCCGAGCACATCGTGAACGCCATCAGGCAAGGAACCGAGGCGTCGGATCTGGTCCCGCTCATGGCCGCCATAACGCGAGCCCGTCTTCAACCGGTTGAGGCATTGGCGGCGTTGCACCTGCCGAACATGCCGACACGCGAGGACCTTATCAGCCTGGCGCGACGCTCCCTGGCCGAGACTCGGCATCTGGAGGAGGTTGTGGACCGCGCCCGCGAGTTGCTGATTGACGCCGTATGCGGCGGTCTCGCGGCTGAGGAGAAGGCTGGCGCGCATCCCGCAGCCGCGGGTTCGTAGCCCCTCGCTGGACGTTCGGCAGCGGCGTGGCTTATCGAGCGCAGAAGCGCCGCCAGCGGGATGCACTCCGCTTCGCAGCGGTGGCGCGGGCTGAACTGCAGCCGCCGGAGGCTCAGACGGTCTGTTGGCTTGAGCCCGAAGACAGTCGTCAAATGGCGCGAGCGGACCATCCTACCAGGCCATCTGCGAAGCCTGGACCAAAGACCCGTCAGCCTTCAAGGTCGACCCGCACCACCTCATTCCGGGACCACATACGGCGCTGAGGCGGCCGATGCGTCTCCAGATTTTAGGTGTGGGCTGCGGCCAAGATCGGGCCCCCAGGGGCGGTCTCGACAAGGATTGCAGTTTTCAACCCGCCTCGTCCCGCGACGGGCAACACGTAAGTTTGCTCGCCGCCGCGCCAGTCACCGAGCCGCAATACCTCGTGCACCACGTTTTTGTGGGGCAAGGTCTGGCCACCGTTCTCGCCGCGCTGGATGGCCACCTGGACGATGCTGGGGTCGTAGCGGACCAGGAGCACGACATCGGGGAAGCCGACACGTTGGGGATACACCCCCGTTAAGGTTACGTGATCGCCGTTGATCTCAACCTTTGGCCCTCCGTCGCCGCGATCCGCGCGGCGGAGGAGGGCGTTGAGATCGCCCCGGTTAGAGCCCACGATGTCGGCGCGGCCGTTCACGACGACTTCCGGAGTGGCGACCTCGGCGCGGTGGAAGGCGTGGGCGTAGTCCCACTGGCGCGCGGTGAAGGCGGGACTGCCGAAAGTGTCCTTCCAGCCGAGCTGGTCCCAGTAGGTCACCTGCCAGGACAGGGTGAGCACCTCCGGCCGATCGGAGATGGCCAGCACGTTGGCGTTGGCCGGCGGACAGGAGGAGCAGCCCTGGCTCTGGAACAGCTCAACCACCTCTGGATGGGCGGCGTCGGCGGCCAGGGCGGGCTTACCGGTGAGCATGCAGGCAGCCACGGCCACACCAAGCCGGAGGTGGAGCAAGATCGAGGTCATCAGGCGTCCTTCTTTTCGGGGTGTGGGATGTCTCACATGCCGGCGTACCACTCGTATCCGCGATCTTCCCAATAGCCGCCCTTGCCGCCGTTGATGCCGGCGAGCGTGTCTGTGAGCGAGATTCGCTGGAGGTACTTGGCGTGCTTGTAGCCGAGCTGGCGCTCCACCCGCAGCCGCAGCGGCGCCCCATGCGGCACGGCAAGCGGCTGGCCGTTCATGGCGTAGGCAATCAGCGTCTGGGGGTGGAAGGCGTCCGCCAGGTCGAGGCTCTCGTAGTACTGGCCCGGCGCCTGCGCGCCGCCCTTGGCGGGCTCCCCGTCCAGGTTGTCGGCGCAGTAGAACACAGCGTACCTGGCGCCGGCCTGGAGCCGGGCGGCCTTGAGCAGCAGGCCCAGCGGCACGCCGGTCCAGCCGCCGATGGCGCTCCAGCCCTCCACGCAGTCGTGCCGGGTGATCTGGGTGCGGGCGGGCAGGCGCCGCAGCTGCGTCAGGCTCAGCGACAAGGGCCGGGCGACCATGCCGTCGATCACCAGTTTCCAGTTGGCGAAAGCTTCGCTGACCGCTTGGTTGTAGGCGGGATAGTCTGGGTTCAGCGTGCCGTTGGCCTTGAAGCCGCGCGAGATGTCCGAGGGCCTGTATTCTCGTGCCAGCGCGCCGCCGCCGAGCAGGAAGCGCTGGGTATGCAGCGTCCAGTCCGCGCCGTAGTCCAGCACGTGCTGGAAGGCTGCAGCCCCGGTCAGCTGGTCCGCGTGGATCGTCTGGGAGCATCCGGCCAGCAGCAGACCCGAGCCCGTCAGCCCGCCCGCCAACGCCGCGCGGCGTGTGAGCCGCGCCATCTCAGCCGCGCTCCTTGGCTTGCTGGACCTTGGCCGTTCGGTCCGGCGGCACGTGGTAGTTCCCGGTGACGATGGAGCGGGTCTCGTTGATCGGGCCGGCCAGGAAGACCTCCGCCACGTGAACGACGATGAACAGCACGATCCCGGAGGCAAAGACGAAGTGCAGCGTGCGGGCCGACTGCCGGCCGCCGAACAGGTCGAGCAGCCAGGGTGCGAAGGCGTCGATCCCCGGCGACATGGTCAGCCCCGTGCCCACCATGCCGAGCACCAGGGCGATCAGGCCCAGATAGGCCAGCTTCTGAAGCACGTTGTAGCGCTTCGCCTCCTCGCCAGTGGGGTGCTTGTTCCTCACATGCTCCCATACCGAGCGAGGGAGCAACCCGATGTCCTTCCAGGTGGGCCAAAGGTCGCGCTGCACATGCCGGATGGCCAGCGACCATGCCAGGTAGGCTACCCCGTTGAAGATCAGCACCCAGGCGAAGAAGAAGTGCCAGTGGCGTGCGTCGGCCAGGTCCTGGAACCCCGGCAGGATGATCCAGGACGGCCAGGCGAGCCCGACCATGTGGCCGTGGCTCATCGATGCGCCGAGCACGCCGGTGGTGTCGAACGTCTTGGCGCCGATGTGCGTGACGCCGTGCAGGGCGCCGTGCGGGCCCATCCGCGCCCCGATCGAAGCGATGGCCGGATCGGACGCATCGCCCTTCTCACCCCAGTACAGCCTTGGATGCGCCCCGAAGATGTTCAACCCCGATCCGATCATCAGGAAGATGACGAGCGCATTGATCCAATGGTTCACCCGCACCAGGAAGGTGTGGCGGTAAATCACTTCGCGCCGAGTATGGCGGGGCTTCTCGACGGCCGGACCCATCGGCTCGACGGAGACGTCGGTGCTCATCTCAGTCCCTCTCGTCAGCCAGGAAGCATGGCTCGTGCAGACCGCTCGCGGACTTCGTAGAGGCGAGCACGGCCTAATGTGATGCGATATCTTGGGATTGTTGCACGCAGAGTGAAGCGGCCGCCACCACCTTGGCGACGCCTTCCAGGCTGACGTCGCCAGGCATGTGAGCGACTCGCTGGCGCCCCGGCGTCGCCCGTGACATGATCGAGGCTCGCCTCCTGCACCGACGAATGCTTTCGAATCAATCTGCTATGCCAAGCGGGGGCGTTCCGAACCCCTTCGCGCCGTCGCTCCGGTCCTCGCCCATGCTGTCCGCGTGAGGGGTGCGCCTATCGGCTCTCCCCAGGCCTGGGCCGCCCTCGAACTCGCGCCCTGGCGCGGCCAGGGCCTGACCCACGCGGGTGTCGGTGCGGCCATCGATCTGGCGGCGGACCAGCCCGGGGCCCTGTTCCGCTACGATGTCCGCGGCGGCGCGGTGACCTGCCGGCCCAAGACGGCCGCCGAAGTCGGTCCAAACGCCGAGACGGCGATCGTGGAGATGGTGAACAGCCGGGCGCAGTCCTATCGCGAGCTGCTGCAGGCCAGCCTGTACGGGGGTGGCGTGAGACGGGATTTCGCCCTGGCCATCGACGTCAGCGACCTCCCGCCCACCTGCCCCGGCCTGCCCCTGTTCGCCTTCCAGAAGCGGCGTCACGAAACGAACCTCCTGCTGCCCGACATCGACCTGCTCGAGTTCGACTACTTCGAACATCGGCATTGGCGCGACCGAGGCCGCTACCGGGACAAGCGCAATCAGGCGATCTTCGTCGGATCGACCACGGGCGAGACGCTGACCCTGGACAAGGTCCAGGCGCTCGCCACGCCGCGGCTCCGCGCCGCCCACGCCTTCAAGACCAGTCCCCAGGTGATCTTCAGGCTGCCCAACGTGGTTCAGTGCGATTCGGAAGAGACGGCTGCGGCGGTTCGGGCGATGGGGTTCGGGGACGCCTTCATCTCCTGGCCGGACCAGCTGCGCCATCGCCACATCCTGTCGATCGACGGCAATGGCGCGACGTGCTCCCGCGTGGCCATCGCCCTGCACAGCAACAGCACGCTGCTGCGCTACGAGTCCGACTACGAACTCTTCTATTTTAAGGGCCTGGAGCCATGGGTCCAATTCGTGCCCATCTCCGCCGAGGGCGACGTCGAGGCTGTGGTCGCCGACAGCGAAGCGCGTCCGCGCCGCTACGCCCGCCTGGCGCGCGCTGGCCGGCGCTTCTTCCACGACCACCTGCGCCGCACCGCCTGCCGTCGCTACGTTGCAGCGCTGCTGCGTGGCTACGTCGACATGCTCGACAGGGGGTGAGCTCGGGGAGGCCCCGGGACCCCGCCTCGCCGCTCCAGTGCGCAGAGCCGCCGAATCAGGCGTGTAGCTGGTCCCAAATCTCCATCTCATAGCCGATGCAGAGTTCCACCAGTACGCGCCACAGGGGCTCGGCGATGGTGTCGGAGAGGCCTTGTTCCCTGGCCGAGGCCTTCACCTTGGCCACCACGTCCTCGATGCGGTCGGCGTCATAGAC
>CALMGB010000026.1:6187-8374 GCA_937863535.1 uncultured Caulobacteraceae bacterium | reverse complement strand
CCCTATACCCGCCTCCCCCTCTACCGCGGCGAGCCCGACAACATCGTGGGCGTACTGCACGCCAAGGATCTGGCCCGGGCCATGCAGGCGGCGGGCGGCGACCTCGACGCCATCGACATCTCGTCGGTGGCCACCGCGCCCTGGTTCATCCCCGACACCACCAACCTGAAGGACCAGCTTCAGGCCTTCCTGAAACAGCGCAACCACTTCGCCCTGATCGTGGACGAGTACGGGGCGCTGCGGGGCCTGGTGACGCTGGAGGACATCCTGGAGGAGATCGTCGGCGAGATCGAGGACGAGCACGACGATACGGTGGAGGGCGTGCGCCGCCAGCCCGACGGGTCGGTGAACGTGGACGGGTCGGTCGCCATCCGCGACCTGAACCGCGCCTTCGACTGGAACCTGCCCGACGACGAGTGGGTGACGGTGGCCGGCCTGGTCATCCACGACGCCCAGATGATCCCGGACCCGGGCCAGACCTTCATCTTCCACGGGCACCGGTTCCAGGTGCTGCGGCGGCAGCGCAACCAGATCACCGCGCTGCGGGTGAGGCGGCCGCTGGGGTAGGGTGTGTCGGAGTAAGGGGCGGTGGGCGGGCCGCCGTGCGCGGCGGTCAAGGCGACCCGCTACGCGGGCGAGCTCCACCCTCCGGTCAGCCGCCGTGCGGAAGGCGCGGGTCAAGGTCGGGCCGCAGGCTTGCCAGCGGCAAGCAGGTCGCCTTGACGCGCCCGAGCACGCTCGTGTCTTGCGCCAGGGTTTCCCTGAGGCGGTGTTCTGCTCCTCTTCGGTGTCCCTCGTCACGGCCGAGCGCAGCGTTAGAAGCGCCTCACCACGATCTTCGGTCACGGGCGCTGAGGCGCAAGGCAGCGGGCGAGCGCACCGAAAGATCGCGGCGGCGCTGCGGACCAGTCCTTCGTGCATCTCGAAGTGGGTACGCCATGAGCGGGAGACCGGCTCTTTGGCGCCGGCTCAGATCGGCGGCTACAAGGCCTGCACGCTTTCGGGCGGGTGCGCCGAGTAGCTGCGCGAGCGCGTCGCCTCAGGCCCGGTCACGTTGCGAGGTCTGACGGCGGAAGTGGTCGAGCGGGGGATCAAGACTGCGCCGCGGGCGGTGTGGGTGTTCCTTCACGCCGAGGGGCCCAGCTTTAGAAAGCCCGGCCGCCCCAGGAGCAGACCCGTCCTGACGTCGCCCGTAGGCGTGAGCGCTGGAAGGCTTACCAGGGCCGGATCGTACCCTCGCGCCTGGTGTTCATCGAAGAGGCGTGGGTGAAGACTAACATGGCGCCCCTGTGCGGCCGGGGACCGAGCGGACAGCGTCTGAAGGGCTATGCGCCTACGGCCACTGGAAGACCCTCGCCTTCATCGCCGCCCTGCGCCCCGACCGCATCGACGCACCATGGGTGATCGACGGCCCGATCAACGGCGAGCTGTTCCGGCTCTACGTTCAGGCGGTTCTCGCTCCCACGCTGTCGCCAGGCGATGTGGTCGCCATGGACAATCTCGGCAGCCATAAGGGCAAAGCCGCCCGCGCCGCGATCGGGGCCCGAGGCGCGCACCTGATCTTCCTGCTCCCGCTACAGCCCCGATCTCAATTCCATCGAGCAGGTTTTGGCAAAGCTCAAGCACCTGATGAGACGAGACCAGCCTCGCGACGTCGAAACCACCTGGCGAAAAGCCGCCCAGCTCCTGGACCTCTTCAGCCCAAGCGAGTGCGCAAACTACCTCGTCAACTCCGGCTACGGTTCCATCTAAAGGAGCCCCGCTCTAGGCACGCTCGACCTGCCCCACGCCCACCCCAGGGGTTGGCCGGAGCCGCCAAGCCGCCAGGACGCTGGAGGCGTAGGGCTTGGCGTCGATCTGAACCTGCACCAGTTCGCCCAGCGCCTGGTCATGGCGCAGGGTCAGGCGAACATAGCCCTTGGCCAATTGGTCGCAGAAGGCGACCTCTGGGTTCTGCTGCATGAACACCGGGCCGAGCTGGGAGCCGCCAGCGCCGTCGCCGATGGAGGGGCTGGTAATGGCGCTGGTCCCAAACTCCAGCGCGACACGCTGGGCGCTGGCCGAGTCGTGCAGCTGGTTGACCCAGAAGGCATGGCTGTCGCCGGAGACCACGATGGCGTTGCCGCCGCCCGCGCCCTGGAAGATCGCGTCCATGCGGGCGCGGGCGGCCGGGTAGCCGTCCCATCC
>CALMGB010000026.1:0-6177 GCA_937863535.1 uncultured Caulobacteraceae bacterium | reverse complement strand
CGTCCAGATCGAAGGGCATGTCGTAGCGGGACAGCTCGATCAGCTCCGAGGCCTCCTTGCGGCGGGCCTCCGGCAGCTTGGCCAGCAGCGCCGCGACGCCAGCCTCGCCGATCAGCGGCGCGACCTTGGGAAACTGGCAGCGGCCCATGATCACCTGGTTGCCGACCAGCTGCCAGGGCTGTCCGGCCTTGGCGGAGGCCGCTAGGGTCGACTGCAGCCACCCCTCCTGCTCCGGCCCGAGCATCTGGCGGTTCGGGTCGGAGATATAGCGGCTGATCGCCCCCACGTCGGGGCCCATGACATAGGGCGCAGGCGGCGGGCCGCCCTCGGGCGTGCGGGCCATGACCGCGGCCATGGTCTGCGGATCGGTGACCCGGCGGCGCTGGCCGGGCGCCGTGGCCTCGTAGAGGACGAAGGGGATGTCGCCGGCGCGCTCGAACTCCAGCTGGTAGGAGCGGGCCAGCAGCCGGCTCTCCAGCATGGTCAGGCTGGCCAGGTCGCCGAAGTCGAAGCTGCGGTAGATGGCCTCGCGCGCCATCCCCGGCGCGGGCTCGCGGATCGGCATCCACTCGAAATAGGCGCGCATGGCGTTGGCCTTGCGGTCCTGGAAGGCGCCTTCGGTCTTCTCGTGGTGGTTCTCGGCGCCGCCCTTCCAGGTGTCGTTGCAGACCTCGTGGTCGTCCCACACGCAGATCCAGGCCGCCCGCGCATGGGCGGCCTGGAGGTCGGGATCGCGGCGGTACTGGGCATAGCGGGTGCGGTAATCGGCCAAGCTGACCAGGTCATGGGCGGGCTCTGGCAGGCGGCCGAGCTTGATCCCGTTGTCCATGCCGTAGTCGTCGGGCTTGGCCCCGTACTCGTAGATATAGTCGCCGAGCTCCACCACCGCGTCCAGCCGCTCGGACCGGGAGATGTGGTCGTAGGCGTTGAAGTAGCCGTTGGGGTAGAGGGCGCAGGTGACGAAGGCCAGCACCACGTCTTCGACATGGCCGGCCGGCAGGGTCTTGAAACGGCCGACGGGCGACCGCAGCGAGCCGTCATGGAAGGCGTACCAGTAGTCCTGGCCGGGCTTCAGGCCGCCGACATCCACCTTGACGGTGTAGTCCCGCTCCAAACCCGTGCTCACCTCGCCCCGCGCCACGACATGGTCGAGCTGGTCGTCGGTGGCCACCACCCAGCGCAGGCCGACGGCGCCTCCGGCCAGATCGCCCTCGGGCGTGGCGCGGGTCCACAACATCACCCGGTCGGTTAGGGGATCGCCGCTCGCGACGCCGTGCAGGAACTGCACCGCGCCCGTCCGCGCGGCCGCAGACCCGGCCATGGCCAAGGTGGGCGCCCCGGCGCCCAGCAGCTTCAGGGTGTCGCGTCGATCAAGGCGCACGGTCGATCTCCAAGGCTGAGGTGGGCGTAGCGGCGTGGCGTGACGGTTTGGCGACGAGCTGTGCGGCCTACTCGCGATAGCGGGTCAGCGCGTCGCCCAGGGCGGTTTCGAGCGGCTCCAGCCACCGCTCGTACAGCCTCCATTGGTCCAGCCCGTCGCGGAAGATCGGCTGGCGCACCTGCTCGGAGCTGGGGGTGCGTACGCTGCGCCGGGTCTTGTGGAACTCGACGCAGGCGGGCTCGAACGGCAGCCCGCAGTGGTCGAGCATCCGTCGAACACTGCCCTCCAGGTCGGCGACCACGTCTTCGTGTTGCACGCGAAGGACGCGGCCGGGAAGCACCTCGTCCCAATGGCGCATCAGCTCCATATAGGTGCGGTAGTAGCGCGCGATGTCCTCGATGCTGTAGGCGAACTCCTGGCCCTGGGCGAACAGCTGCTTCAGGTTGCTGAAGCAGCACGACATCGGGTCGCGCCGAGCGTCGATGATCGTGGCGTTGGGCAGCATCAGGTGGATCAGCCCGATGTGGCGAAAGTTGTTGGGCATCTTGTCGATGAAGAGGGGCTTGCCGGTCCTGTAGACCTGCGTGTCGGCCATGTACCTGGCGCCCAGCCGGGCGAAATCGTCCCCGGTCATGTCGGCCAGAAGGCCCGGATAGCGGGGATCGTCGAGGTCCAGGTCACGACCCTGCAGCTCCAGCACTATCCTCTGGATGTCGGCCAATTCCTGCGTACCTTCCACCTGGGAGTGGGAGGCGAGGATCTGCTCCAGCAGGGTCGAGCCCGATCGCGGCAGGCCCAGGATGAAGATCGGATCGCGGGCCGGCGCGCCCCAGCCAGCACGGCGCGAGAAGAACGCGGTCGTGCAAACCTTGATCTGCCTGGTCGTATTGGTTTCGATGATCTCAGGGCGATAGCGGCTTTCCGACCGCTTCAAGGCGTTGCCCCGGGCGTAACAGCGCCAGGACTCCGCCGTCTCGGCGCGATCCTCCAGCGCTTTGCCCAGCGCGAAACAGAGATGGTGGCGGTCGGCTGGGGCGGTGAAGGGCGAGGCCTCCTCGGCGCGCATCCGAGCGATCTCTTCGTCGCTGAAGCGATAGGATTTTAGGTTGGCGAGGCTCCAGTAGGCGTCGCCGAAATCCGGCCGCGCCGCCGCCGCCGCGCGATAGGCGTTCACGGCCTCGGAGGTGCGGCCCACCGTCTTCAGGGCGTGGGCCAGCCATAGGTGCACGTCCGGATCGTCAGGCCGATCGGCCAGCATCGCGCTGTAGAGCGCGATGGCCATGTCCTGCTCGCCCAGCCCCACGGCGGTGGTGGCGGCCAGGGAGCGGTAGTCCAGGCTGGCGGGTTCAAGCTCAAGCAGGCGCGCGGTCTGCACCCGCGCCTCGACATACTTGTGCCGCTGCACCAGCGTCTGGGCGTAATCGTAGCGCGCCGCCTGGTAGTCGGGGGCCAGCTCCAGCACCGCCGCCAGCAGCACCTCGGCGTCGTCCAGCACGTCGCGGGCCATGCCGATGCGGGCCAGCAGCCGCATCGCTTCCAGATGGTCGCCGTGCTGCAGCAGGTAGGCGCGGACGATCTGCTCCGCGGGGCCGAGGTCGCCGTCGTGGAACAGCGCCGTGGCGCTGACCACCTCCGACGGCTGGCGCTTCAGCGTGGCGAGGTGCTCGCCGGCGGTGGCGGCGTTCGGCGCATCCCCGGTCAGACGGTACAGCCCTTCCAGCATGCTCCAGGCGGTCGGCAGGGCCGGGTTCAGGTTAACCGCGAGCAGCAACGCCTCGATGGCTCCCATCGCGTCCTTCAAAGCTACCCGGCACAGGCCGCGCTCCTGGTGCAGCCGGCTGAAGCGCGGTTGCAGCTGCTCAAGCCCGTCCAGCGTCGCCAGGGCTTCGGTTAGGCGCAGCAGGTGGCGCAGGCTGGTCGCTGCGACTAGCAGCAGGTCGCGGTTCTGCGGCAAGTCACCAAGCAGCGACTGCGCCGAACCCAGGGCCTCCGCATGGCGCCCGGCCTTCTGTAGTCCCCTCAGCCGGGCCAATTCCAGCTCCACCAAAGGCGGCCTGGTTTCGAGAGCGGCAATCAGTGTCATGGGGTCCGAGCCGGAAAGGGCGGCCGTCGCCGACCACCCTTCATCCTAGCCGCTAGACGGTTCAGAAGCTGGCCCCGATCTTCAGGCCGAAGGTGCGCGGGCGGATCGGCACCTCCGACTTGATGAACTGGGCCGAGGAGGTGAAGGTGCTGGCGTGGGAGTCCAGCAGGTTGTTGACGAACAGCTGGGCGTACCAGTGGTCCTTGCCGATGCCGATCTGGGCGTCCTCGGTCACGTAGGCCGCCTGCAGGTAGCGCAGGATGGTTGTGGAGGGGATCACCACGCCGGCGCCCGACGTATAGGTCGCCGGCTCGTTGTACATGCTGCCGGTGTAGCTGGCGCCCAGCGAGCCATAGGCCTTGTACTCGCCGACCTGACGGTCGTAGCGGCCCCGCAGATTGCCCTGGAACTTCGGCGAGAAGGCCGGCGTGGAGCCGATGGTGCCGAAGGGGTTGGTGAAGGGCACAAGGCCCACGCCGGTCTGGATGACCTGGGTGATGGGCTTGCCATAGTTGACCGACGCCGGGTTGTTGTCGATCAGGGATGGCGAGTTCGACTGTTTGTCGTCGTCATAGGTGGCCGAGCCCTGCACGGTCAGCCCGTCGAAGACCCGGCCGACGACCTGGGCCTCCACGCCCTTGATGTTGTAGCTGGGGCCATTGGTGCCGAAGGTGGTGTTGCCGAGTTCGGTGGGGTTGAAGAACCCGAACTGCACGTTGTCCCAGTCCATGTCGTAGGCCGACAGGTTCAACTGCAGCCGATGCTCGAACAGCTCGGTCTTCACGCCGATCTCGTTGTTGGTCAAGGAGTCGGGCGCATAGCCGTTGGGCTTGATGTATTGCGCCACGCCATCGGGACCCTTGGCCACATCACTCACTGAGCGATTGAAGCCGCCGGGCCTGAAGCCCTGGGAGAAGGTGTAGTAGAACAGCGTGTTCGGCGTGAAGTGATAGGTGATGTTTGCCCGGCTCTTGAAGCCGTGATAGCCGACGTGGTCGTTGTTGGCGTTGATGTTGACCACGCCGCCGGCGCAATCGCCGTTGGGCACGTTCTCGCATTCGGCTCCAGTCGAATACTGCGAGCCCACTTCGAATTCACGGTAGTTGAAATAACGCGTTCCGCCGGTGATGGTCAGCACGTTAGGGATGATGTCGATGTCGATGGACCCGAAGGCGGCGGTCTGTGCGTAGCCGCGCTGGGTGTCCTCGCCGAAGGCGGTGGAGTCGCCGCGGATGCCGGGGTCGTTGGCGGTGGAGCCAGGCGCGGTGGTCACGTCCGCGAGGCAGATCGGACCGCCGGCCTGCGCCGTCGCAAGGTTGGCGGCGCTGCAGGCCGGGATGGTCTTGTAGTTGAAGTTTTGGACGTCGTAGATCTTGAAGTTCTCATAATAGACGCCGGCGATGCCGCGGATGCGCCAGTCGTCCGGCGTGCTGATGCGGGCTTCCTGGGTGAGGTGGGTGTTCTTGACCGTATCCTGCCAATAGCCCTGCGGAGAGTAGCAGGTGATGGGCTGTCCCTTGCCCGCGCCCAGCAGGCTGCTGCCGGCGCCTCCGCCCGAGCACTGGTAGTAGATGCCGCCGCCGGTCCGAGAATAGTTGGTGTATTCCATCTGCTGGGAGATGTGGCGGTCGAGATAGCCGCCGGTATAGACGGCGTGCAGGGGGCCTACCTTGCCGTTCAGGGGCCACGAGGTGTTCTCGAAGCGGGCCTTGTCGTAGGATGGCGTAAACGAGGTGACCTGCAGCGCCTGCAGCGGCTGGAAGTCCGATCCCGTGGGGTACTCGGCGTACAGGCCCTCGGCGTCCAGGTCCTGGAAGCTCTGCTGGATTAGCACGTTCCAATCTTTATTGATGTCATAGAGGGCCGAGATGCGCCCGCCCTGATAGGTGGTGGGGTTCTGGTCCTTCTGCGCGATGGAAGCATTGTTGATCGAGGGTGCGCCGGGGGGCGAGCACCCGTTGGCGCCTGCCGCCGGCAGGTGGTTGGGGCACACACCGTTGGTGGAGGGAATGCCGAAATAGTAGTTGCCGTTGTCACTGTTGGAACGGTTGAAGCTGCTGGGGACGTTATCAATGTAGCCGCCGCGGCGCTCGTCATAGACCACCGCCCGAATGGCCAGCTTGTCCTGAATCACCGGGACGTTCAGCGTGGCGTTGACGCTGCTGTTCTCGGCCCCGCCGCTGGTGCCGCCGAAGCTGCCCTCGGCGTTGGCCTCGTACTTGGAGGGATTGGGCTTGTTGGTGATGTAGCGCACTGCACCCGCTTCCGCCCCGCCCCCGAACAGAGTGCCCTGCGGACCCTCCAGCACCTCCACCCGGGCCATGTCGGCCACATAGATATCGACGTTGCGCGATGGAAACTGGAAGGACTGGTCGTCGAGATAGACGGCGACGTTGGGGAAGTTGCCCACGGTGGCGCTGGACTGGTTGCCGGCGAAACCGGCGCTCAGGCCTCGGATGAAGATGTTGCCTTGGCCGGGCCCGTTGTTACCGTAGGTGACGTTGGGCGTGTACTTCAGCAGATCGTCGAGCGTGGTGACGTTCAGCTGCGACAGGGTCTGTCCAGTGAAGGCCTGGATGGTCAGCGGCACCTTCTCGATGTCGGTCGTCGCGAACAGGAATTTGACGTGGTCCGGCGGCTGCTCGAGCGTCTTCAGCAGGCGGTTGAAGGCCTGCTTCGAGTGCATGTGCACCTCGTCGATGATGTAGATCTT
>CALMGB010000025.1 GCA_937863535.1 uncultured Caulobacteraceae bacterium | reverse complement strand
GTGCTGGCGCTTCCGGCTGGTTAGGGGTGTGACAGTACCGACGTTCGAGAACCGCCATGATTGAAGTCTCGGCAAACGACCTCGTCGAAACCATCTCGAGCGCCCTTCTGGTGCTCACCCCAGAGCTGGTCCTCCGCTCCTTGAACCGGGCAGGGCGCAAGCTCTTCAAGGTGGACGTCGATGAGCCCCTCGACCGCCCGCTGGCCGACTTCGAGGTGGGTCACTGCTTGATCGATGCACTGGCCCCGCGGCTGCGCAGGATCGTCGCGGAGGATGGCGTGATCGACGAGGAGGAGATCACGTGTGAGCGGGGTTCGCTCGCCGGGCGGGTTCTTCGCATCAGCGCCCGCAAGGTCTGCCGCCCTGGCAACCACGTTCCCTTTCTCCTCCTTTCCGCGGACGATGTCACCGCCGCGCGAATGGCCCAAGACGAGGTCGACCGTGCCTGGCGGCTGGCCGGCAGCATCGTCGACACCGTGCGCGACCCGTTGGTCGTTCTCGAGGGGAACATGACTGTCGCCATGGCAAGCCGCTCCTTCCTCGGGATATTCGGGGTCGAGGCTGACCAGGTGGTCGGCAGGCCGCTCCGAGATCTCGGCGAGGGGCAGTGGGACGTGCCGGCGCTGCGCAAGCTCCTGACCGGCGTCGTGCCGGATGAGGCGGCGTTCGACGGCTACGAAATCGAGGATGACTTCGGTCCTCTGGGCCGTCGCATCTTCAGGCTGAATGCGCGCAAGGTATTCCGGCCCGGCAACCACGTCACCCGCCTGCTGCTCGTGTTTGAGGACGTGACCGAGGCGCGGTTGCTGGAGCGGCACCGCGATCTGCTGGCGGCCGAACTGGCGCACCGCATCAAGAACAGCCTGCAGATCATCACCTCGTTCGTGGCTTACGAAATCAGGGGTGCGGCCGAAGCGTGCATCGGCGGCTACGAGGCGATGCAGGCCCGCATCGGAGCGGTAGCACACCTTTACGACGTGATCTCCCGCTCAGCGTCGCTGGGACCGGTACCGGTTCGGGAATACCTTGAAGGTATCGCGGCGAGCCTGCGTGCAAGCCTTTTAGGAGAGACGTCGGGCATCGAAATCGTCGTCGAGGCAGAGCAGTTCGAGATCGGCCCTGATCAAGCGGTGCCCGTTGGCTTGGTGGTCAACGAGCTGGCCACGAACGCCATCAAGTACGCGTTTCCGGCTGGGCGCGGGCGCGTCAGTATCAGCTTTGAGCGGCGCGACGGCGAGGTCGCCCTGAGCGTTGCGGACGATGGGGTCGGACTAGGGAAGAGCCCGCAAGCCGGAGGCTCTGGAATGGGTTCTCGCTTCGTCGACGCCTTCGTGCGTCAGCTCGGAGGAACGCTTGCAACCGCGGCCGGTGAGAACGGCTCGACCTTCACCATTCGCCTTCCACTCTCCGTCGTGAGCTGAGACGCGCTAGGATGAAAGCGGAGCACCATGGAGGACTATGACGCGGTCGTTGTGGGATGTGGTCCAGCTGGCCTGACGGCAGCGATATATCTCGCACGATTTCGACGACGGGTGCTGGTGGTGGATGCCGGTAAGGGAAGAGCTCGCGAGATCCCGTGCTCCCACAACCATTCTGGTTATCCGGCCGGCGTTGCTGGAGCAGAGCTCATGGCTGATATGGCCAAGCAGGCCGCCAGATTTGGAGCGGCGTTTGTATCCCACGAACTCACAGTGCTCGAGGAGGGTCCACCTCTTAAGGTGGAGCTTGGGGAAAGGTCCGTGACCACCAGGGCGCTGATGCTCTGCACCGGCGTCGTGAACCATAGCCCTGACATCGACGCGGCGACGCACAAGAGTGCGCTCCAGGCCGGACAACTGCGTTACTGCCCGATCTGTGATGGCTACGAGGTGATCGGAAAGTCCGTGGCCGTGCTCGGCAATCGCCCTGGCGCCATCCAAGAGGCGTTGTTCCTCAAGACCTACACCGATGAAGTCATATACGTGCGCGTTGAGGGCTCTCCGATGACTGAGGCCGATGATAACGCCCGCTTGAAAAAGGCCGACATTCGCGCTTTGCCCTGTCCAATGAGCTCCATTCATTTCGAGGACCGCGTCACGATTCAATGTGGCGACGAAGATGTTTACTGTGACACGATGTATTCCGCCTTGGGATCTGCGCCAGGCAACCGCCTCGCCCAGCAGCTTGGTCTCAGTCTGGATGCAGATAGCCTGATAAGAGTTGACGAAGATCAAAGAACGTCTACGAAAGCCGTCTACGCAGCTGGCGACATTGTGCCCGGACTTGATTAGATATCGGTGGCTATGGGTACTGCGGCTATCGCCGCGACCGCACTGCACAATGACCTCAAGGCTGACGAATGAAGAAGCTTGGCTATTCGAAGATCGAGCGCGTGCAAGCCGTCATGAATCAGCCTCTGGGAGCGTCCAGCCGGACGCCGGCGATCGGCTACGGCAGATGCTGGAGCTCTATGGGCTGTATGCCCAAGTTGCTAACGTCTCGCCTGCAGATCTAGATGCGCACCACGGCGAGACGAGGAAATCCAGTGGCGACGTCCTCAAAGAGCCCGACCGTTCCGCCGCCCGAGCCAAAAGGGCTGAGTTCGGCGCTCACCCGCAACATTGCAGCCCTCAAGGCCCGGGCGCGGGCGGAGGAGAGCCGGTCGAGCAGCCAAGAGAAGCTGGCTCAGGCGGTGACCGCCTTCACCGGAAGCATGACCTTCGTCTACGTCCACCTGGTGATCCTTATCGCCTGGGTGTCCGCGAACGTGGGTGTGCTCCCGGGCGCGCCGCAATTCGACAAGTCGTTTGTCATCCTGGCAACAGCCGCTTCGGTCGAAGCCATCTTCCTCTCTACCTTCGTGCTCATCAGCCAGAACCGCGCCTCCGCAGCCGCCGACAAGCGTTCCGACCTCGACCTCCAAATCAACCTTCTAGCGGAACACGAGATTACACGCCTGATTCAGCTCACCTCCGCCATCGCCACCCACCTTGGCTTGCCCGATGGACAAGCTGAAGAGCTTTCTGAACTGAAGCGGGACGTCGCCCCGGAGACTGTGCTCGACAGCCTGGAGCAGAACGATGTGTAGGAGTTTTCGCCATGCCCCGGTCGGCGGCGCTGGTCATGGCGGGCAAGCTCCATCGGCGCCGACGATCAGATGGGCGGCGGTGGCAGCGCCGTTGGCGAAGCGGACTTCATGGCGGCCGCCTGAGGTCGCGGTGATGGAAGTGACCCTGTGGCCCCACCTGATCGTCTCGGGCGTAAGCGAAGCGATGAGCATGCGGCGCAGTTCGCCCCGATCCACTTCGGGGCGCTCGGAGCCTAGATTGCCGGGCTGGTCGAACAGCTCCGCGCCATGCTTGTCGACGACCCGCTTGGCGTCCTCTCCCGGGCGGACAAGAGCGAGGAACGCGTCGAACAAGCCAGCGGAGTCGAGCGCGGACTGACCGGTCGCCTTATGGATGTCGAGCAGACCACCTTGCGCGCGTGCTGTCGACGCAGCCTCGCCCTCATAGATCGTCGCGGCGACTCCATGTACCTGTAACACTCGAGCCAATGTGAGGCCGCCCAGCCCCGCCCCGATGATCGCGATCTCGTTCTGCAAGCTTGCGCTCCATGCCTAGCGCCAGCGGGGCTGACGCTATTCGACGCCGACGACCGACGGATGGTCGGACGTTCGGTTTGGAAACGCTGGCCGGGTCGGCAGATGCCGGACCGACCTATGCGCGATGATCGTCGGAGCGAAGAGCTCGACTGATCACCGTTTTCGCGACTGGCGTCAGCTACATCGGGCCTGCGGAAGAGGCAAGTATCCGAGACTCATGGGATTAGCCGCCCATCGCGGCTGTCGCTGCTCCTGCTCGGCCGAACGGACGGCGGGTTTCGGGCGTCGAAGTCCGGGTCCTAAATGGCGCAGTTTGGGCGCGTAGCTGTCGGGCAGCAGCGGCCATTTTCGGCCACGTGGCTAACGCCCGACAGCGGAGCTCACCAGAGCCGCCGTTGGGTAGGTTGCGGACCTCCCCGCCCTAAAGGTTCTCCCTGGCGGATCAGAGCGCATGAGTTCGCAGCGCCAGCCAATTAGTTCAGGAGGGATTAGGCAATCCCATCAGTCACCGCGCCTAGCGGCTCGACAAGAAGAAGGTGTTGCCATCCGGGTCCTTGATATAGACGTGGGGGAACGGTCTCTTTTCCGGAGGGCCAAGGAACTCCACGCCTCGCGCAACAAGCTTATCGTAGGTGTATTGCACATCGTCACATCCAAAGGAGCCGTTGAAGAAAGTTCCGACCCGGTTCTCGTGTCCCTCCGGCGTCAACAACAGCAACCGGTTTGAGCACCGGGGGTGGTGAGTTCGATCCAGCGCTTTTCTCCGATAAGGCGATCTGTAGCGATGATGCAGCCCATCGTCTCGGTCCAGAAGGTCAGCGCCCGATCCTGGTCCCGCGTCGGAATGCCCACATATTTGACTCTTCTCAGCATCACGCCATCCCGCACCGGCTTGCGATCACCCTTTGCGCGGCCGCCTTACGCGCCTAGTGCTATAGCGATGAGCGGTAGGCAGTACATGGTGGACGCGTACGTTGTGGACGCGCTCATGCGGGATCTGGTCGGCCACGACCACCGCGCATCCGCCTTCCTGGTCTACCTGGTTTTGGTGGCGGCGTCCGAGGAAGGCGCGCCGCGTCTTAGTCATGCCCAGCTTGCGGAACGGACCGGGCTCTCGAAGCGCAGCGTGCAGGACGCGGTGCTTCATCTGGTCGACAGAAACCTACTGCGCGTGACGAGGCGCGGCGCGACCGAGGTTCCCCAGTACGAACCCTTGACGCCTTGGCGGCGAAGTCGCTCTGCAGGCCAGAGGACTTCGGCCTAGCGTTTCTTCGGCTGCCAGAGCTCGATCTTTGTGCCGTCGGGGTCTTGGATCCAGGCGAACCGGCCGAAGGGGTCGTTATCGTCGCGCTTCAGGACGGGAACGCCCTTCGCGGCCACGCGCGCGAGGATCGCGTCCATGTCATCCACCGCGAAGTTGATCATGAACTCCCGCGTCGAGGGGCTCATGTAGTCGCTGGAATCAGGAAAGGCCGTCCAGGACACCTTGGGGGGATGGCCTGGAGCATCAAAGGGCATCGCCGCTCCACCCCACGAGGCGACCTCGAGGCCGAGGACCTCGCGATACCACTGCGCGAGAGCTTTGGGATCCTTGCTTTTGACGAAGACACCGCCCACGCCGGTGACATGACCTGGTTGCTCAGCCATGGTGGACCCCTGACAGGAGAGCGCGAGCGCAAACGCCAAAAGGGTTATGCGCTTTAGCGACATCGGTCATCCTGTTTCGTCCCGCTGATTCGGTTCGGCTATGGCGCCTTGGGCCTGAGTGTTCGATGTGGCCAGGCCGCAGCACCATGGGTGCAGTCATTGCTATAGCGGCAATTGCGCAGGACACGGTTGAGGGAGCGAGGTCTCGTAACGGTTGTCGCTCAGTTCCCACCACCAAGTGCCGATCTCAAGCGCCTCAGGGGCAGGGCCGAGCAACTTGAACGGACGGCAGCTTTCGGGAGCCGCTGGCCTACGGCATCCGACCGAAATGAGCTGCCAAGGATCGGCGCGGGTGTTAGCGCTCGTTGAATTTGACCTGGGAACCGTTGCCCGCGAGCTACACTCCAGCCAGGACTCATCTCAGTCGACGTAAATCATGAGAAGCGCTGGGGAGCGCGCTCGTACGCCTTGGTCCTCCGGTGTGCGAGGTGGTTAGATTTGAGATTTAACACATCTCGACAGTGACTTAGCTCGTCTTTGATTCTGCCTGAGCGATGGCGAACCTCGCGTCTGACGTGTGCCGATGTAGGCGCCGTCCTGTGGGCGTAGGGGCGTCGGATGTCGCCGGGCAAGGTTCTCGTCGATCAGGTCATGGTGGTCCTGGGGCTCGCTCTCGCGGGTGTCTGAGCCGCCACCGCGTATGTTGCGGCCGCACTCGGCTACCAGGACCAACTCGGCCAATCCTGGACGTTGCTGTTTGGCGTTCCCGTCTACCGGCCCTGGAACTTCTTCGTCTGGTGGTTCGAGTTCGACGCCTATGCGCCCCGCGTGTTCGTGCGCGGCGGCTTCATCGCCGCGTCGGGCGGCCTGCTCGGCGCAGCGGCCGCCATCATCGGCTCGGTCTGGCGGGCGCGTCAGGCTAAGCGGGTCACCACCTACGGCTCGGCGCATTGGGCGAGCCCGCGTGACCTGAAGCGGTCGGGCCTGCTGACACCCGCGGGCGTGTTTCTGGGCCGCATGGGCGAGGACTATCTTCGGCACGGCGGCCCCGAACACGTCATGGCGTTCGCGCCGACCAGGAGCGGCAAGGGGCTCGGCCTGGTTGTGCCGACGCTGCTGTCCTGGACTGGGTCGGCCGTCATTCACGACATCAAGGGCGAGAACTGGACCGTGACCGCTGGCTGGCGCTCGCGGTTCTCGCACTGCCTGTACGTCAACCCGACCGACCCGAGTTCCGCCGCCTACAACCCACTGCTGGAGGTCCGCCGCGGCGTGCAGGAGGTGCGCGACGTCCAGAATATCGCTGACGTCTTGGTGGACCCGGAAGGCTCGATCGAGAAGCGTAACCACTGGGAGAAGACCAGCCACTCGCTCCTGGTCGGCGCTATCCTGCACGTCCTGTACGCTGGCCAGGACCGGACGCTTTGCGGCGTCGCCAACTTCCTCTCCGATCCCGCCCACCCGTTCGATCATACGCTGCGGATGATGATGACCACGGCGCACCTGGGGCACCAGGGCGTGCATCCCGTGGTCGCCAGCTCAGCGCGCGAGGTGTTGAACAAGTCGGAGAACGAGCGTTCGGGCGTGCTCTCCACCGCGATGTCGTTTCTGGATCTCTATCGCGATCCGACCATCGCGGCTGTAACCTCCCGCTGCGACTGGCGCATCGCCGACCTGATCTCGGCCGAGCACCCGGTCTCGCTCTACCTCGTGGTGCCGCCGTCCGACATCAGCCGGACCAAACCGTTGATCCGGCTAATCCTGAACCAGATCGGCCGCCGCCTCACCGAGAGCCTGGACGGTTCCGACGGGATCGCGCGCAAGCATAAGCTGCTCCTTATGCTCGACGAGTTCCCCGCCCTGGGGCGGCTGGACTTCTTCGAGTCGGCCCTGGCCTTCATGGCCGGCTACGGACTGCGCGCCTTCCTGATCGCCCAGTCGCTGAACCAGATCGAGAAGGCCTACGGGCCCAACAACGCGATCCTGGACAACTGCCACGTCCGCATCGCCTTCGCCTCCAACGACGAGCGCACGGCCAAGCGCATTTCCGACGCGCTGGGCGCGGCCACCGAACTCCGCGCCCAGAAGAACTATGCCGGGCACAGGCTCTCGCCCTGGCTCGGTCACCTGATGGTCTCGCGCCAGGAGACCGCGCGTCAGCTCCTCACGCCCGGCGAGGTCATGCAGCTGCCGCCTGAGGACGAGATCATCATGGTCTCGGGCCAGGCGCACCTGCGCACCCTGACCATCCGCGGCTTTCCGGCCTCCACCTGGCCAGGCCTGCTCGACGAGATGAATCGGCTAGGCTTCTCCTACCGCTGGGTCAGCCGCTTCCTGTTCCTCGACAAGCCGGAAGCCGAGCGGGCGCTGATGCGACTGCGGCGGCAGTGGTTCGCCAAGCGCAAGGGCGTCGTGACCCTGCTCCGCGAAACTATCTTCCAGCAGGAGAGCCCGCTGGTCGACAGCGACGCCGCCAACAAGGCGCTGGACGCCGACGAGGCGCTGCAGCTGCTCGGCTCCGACGCCGTCGCTTTCGGCCACCTGACCGCCACCGTCACCGTCTGGGACGAGGACGCCCGTGTCGCCGACGAGCGGCAGAAGGCGGTCATGCGCGTCATCCAGGGACGTGGCTTCGTAGCGCTGCCGGAGACGCTCAACGCGGTGGAGGCGTGGCTCTCCTCCATCCCGGGCCACGTCTACGCCAACGTGCGCCAGCCCATCGTCTCAACCTTGAACCTGGCTCACCTCATGCCACTCTCGGCCGTCTGGGCCGGACCCGAGCGCAACGAGCATCTGGACGGGCCGCCGCTGCTGATCACGCGCACCGAAGGCACGACGCCGTTCCGGCTCACCACCCATGTCGGCGACGTCGGGCATGCGCTGGTTGCGGGGCCGACGGGCGCCGGCAAGTCGGTGCTGCTGGCTACCCTGATCCTGCAGTTCCGCAAATACAGCGACGCCCAGATCTATGTCTTCGACAAGGGGCGCTCGGTTCGCGCCGCCATGCTGGGGCTTGGCGGCGAGTTCCACGATCTCGGCCTCGACGGCGGCCTGGCGTTCCAGCCGCTGCGCGACATCGACGATCCGGCCACGCGCGCCTGGGCGTCGGAGTGGGTGCAGGGCCTGCTCGGCCACGAGCGCGTGGAGCTCACCCCCGAGATCAAGGATGCAGTCTGGTCGGCGCTGGGATCGCTGGCGTCCGCGCCGGTGGAGGAGCGCACCCTTACCGGCCTTTCTGGCCTGCTCCAGACTAACCGGCTGCGCCAGGCGCTCCAGCCCTACACCCTCGACGGTCCGTTCGGACGCTTGTGTTCACCAACATTGACACGGTCGCTGTGCTGTTCGTCGCCTGGATCATCGTCATCGTCAGCTTCTTTGTTCTGGCGGTGCAGCTGTTCGTCAGCGTGCTGGAGTTCAAGCTGACCACGCTGGCTGGCTTCGTGCTCGTGCCGTTCGCACTGTGGGGCCGTACCTCGTTCTTGGCCGAGAAGGTGCTGGGCAACGTGGTCGCCTCGGGGATCAAGATCATGGTGCTCGCGGTGATCGTCGGCATCGGCACAGGCCTGTTCAGCCAGTTCCAGACCACGGCCGGAGCCGATCCGAACATCAGCCAAGCCCTGGCGATCGTGCTGGGCAGCCTTTCGTTGCTCGGCCTTGGCATCTTCGGTCCCGGCATTGCCACTGGCCTGGTGTCCGGGGCGCCCCAGCTCGGCGCAGGCGCTGCGGTCGGCGCGACCGCGGCCGGCGCTGGCCTGCTGATCGCCGGCGGAGCCGGAGCGATGG
>CALMGB010000024.1 GCA_937863535.1 uncultured Caulobacteraceae bacterium | reverse complement strand
CCCGGCGGCGATCCCCACCGACATCCCCAACAATCATATTTGCTACGCCCTGACCTGGTTCGGCCTGGCGGCGGGGCTGGTGGGCGTCTACGTGGCCAAGCTGCGCCGCCCCCGGTCGGCCTGAGCGGGACCGGGATGCGCTACGTCTCCACCCGCGGCCGAGCGGCTCCGGCGGACTTCAAGCAGGTCCTGCTCGCCGGCCTCGCCCCCGACGGCGGCCTGTATGTCCCTGAGGAGTGGCCGACCTTCTCGGCCGCCGAGATCGCCGCCTTCGCCGGCCGCCGGTATGCCGACGTCGCCACCGAGGTGATCGCGCGCTTCGCCGGCGCCGCCTTCCCCCGCGACCAGCTCCAGGCGCTCGCCGAGGACGCCTACGCCACCTTCGCCCATCCCGCCGTGACGCCCTTGAAGCAGCTCGGCGACAACCTCTTCCTGTTGGAACTCTTCCACGGCCCGACCCTCGCCTTCAAGGACGTGGCCATGCAGCTGCTCTCGCGGCTGTACGATGCGGCGCTGGCGGGAAGCGACCGCACCCTGACCATCGTCTGCGCGACCTCGGGCGACACTGGCGGGGCGGCGGTGGAAGCTTTTCGCGGCGCCCGCCATGCGCGGATCGTGGTGCTGTTCCCCCACGACAAGATCAGCGAGGTGCAGCGCCGCTTCATGACCACCACCCGCGACGCCAACGTGCGCGTGGCCGCGGTGGACGGGACCTTCGACGACTGCCAGCACCTGGTGAAGGCGCTGTTCCGCGACGAAGCCTTCAAGGCGGACGTCGACCTGTCCGGCGTCAACTCGATCAACTGGGCGCGGGTGGCGGCGCAGTCGGTCTACTACATCACCAGCGCCGTGGCCCTCGGCGCGCCGCACCGGCCAATCGCCTTCGCCACCCCCACCGGCAACTTTGGCGACGCCTTCGCCGGCTACGCGGCGCGCCGCATGGGACTGGACGTGGCGGGGATCACCGTGGCCACCAACGGCAACGACATCCTGGCCCGAGCGCTCGAGACGGGCCGCTACGCCCAAGGCCAGGTGCTGGCGACCCAGAGCCCGGCCATGGACATCCAGGTCGCCTCCAACTTCGAGCGGCTCTACTTCGAGGCCTCGCGCCGAGACGCGGTGGAGACCGCCCGGGCCTTCGAGGCCTTCGCGGTGGAGAAGGCCATCGACCTGGCGCCCTCGACGCTGGCCTACATGCGCGACGGCTTCACCGGCCAGGCGGTAAGCGAGGACGAGACCGCCCGCACCATCCTGTCCACGCTCAACGAGACCGGCGAACTGGTGGACCCCCACACCGCAGTGGGCCTCGCCGCCGCCAAGCGGACCCCGATGGATGGGACGCCCCTGGTGGTGCTGGCCACCGCCCACCCGGCCAAGTTCCCGGACGCGGTGCGCACCGCAACCGGCGCGGACCCCGCCCTGCACGCCCGCGCCCACGGCCTGTTCGACCGGCCGGAGCGGATCGACAGGCTGCCTGCGGACGCGGACGCCGTGAAGGCCTATATACGCCGCTTCGCCACGCATAGCTTCGCCGCTGGCGGCGTCGTCGCAAGCTGACCGCCCACCTGCCCGCACAGGATCGCCCACTTTGAGCCCACGCCTGCACCGCCTCTCCAACGGCGTCCGCGTCGTCGCCGACCCCATGGACGGGCTGCAGAGCTCGGCGCTGTCGGTCGTGGTCCGGGGAGGCGCGCGCTGGGAGGACGAGGCGCGCAACGGCTGGTCGCATCTGCTGGAGCACATGGTGTTCAAGGGCGCCGGCGGCCGCAGCGCCCGCGACATCGTGGAGGTCGTCGAATCCGCCGGCGGCCAGATCAACGCAGCCACCGGCTATGAGCGCACCAGCTTCCAGGTCCGCTGCCTTGCGGGCGGGCTGCCTCTAGCCATGTCGGTGCTGGCCGACCTGGTGCGCCGTCCGACCATGGCCGAGGCCGACCTGGAGCAGGAGAAGTCGGTCATCGGCCAGGAGATCGCCGAGGCCGCCGACGCGCCGGACGACAAGGTCTTCGACCTGGCCCAGGCCCACGCCTTCCCCGGCCAGGCGCTCGGCCGCCCGATCCTGGGCACGGTGGAGAGTATCGGCCGCGCCGCCACGGCCGCGCTCGGCGACTATCATCGCGCGCTCTACAGTCCCGAGCGGATCGTGGTGTCGGCCGCCGGCGCCGTGGACGAGGACGAATTGCTGGCGCTTGTCGAAACCGCGTTCGCCGACGCGCAGCCTGGCCCCGGCGGACTGTCGCCTCAGCCTGGACGATTCGTGGGCGGCGCCGAAGCAGAGGCCCGCAAGCTCGAGCAGGCCCACCTCGTGCTGTTGGTGGAAGGCGTCGGCGCCTCCGATCCGGACTACTTTGCGCTGCGCCTGTTCGCCGAGATCTTGGGCGGAGGAATGTCGTCGCGGCTGTTCCAGATCGTGCGCGAGGAGATGGGGCTGGCCTACGCCATCGACGCCTACTGCGAGAGCTATGAGGACGTGGGCGTGTTAGGGGTCTACGCCCGCCGCGCCCCCGCCGATGCGCCCCCCGCCCCCCCGGGCGCCGCCGAACAGAACGCCGCCCAAGCCGAGGCGCCGACCGCACCTGAGCTCGCCCGCGCGAAGGCCCAGATGAAGGCGCACCTGTTCATGGGCCGTGAGTCGCCGCTCGCCCGGGCCGAGCAGGCGGCCGCCCACCTGCACCTTTTTGACCACCTGCTTCCGCCGGAAGTGCTCGGCGCCCAGATCGACGCCACGACTCTGGAGGACCTGCGCCGTGTGGGCGGCCGCCTGCTGGGGTCGGGCCGCAGCGCCATGGCCGTGTTGGGCCCCAAGCGCGCCGGCGCCGCGCTCCAGGCCTTCGCTCCGACCGCCAAGGCGGCCTGAGCACGTCATCAGGCCTCTCGCCAAGCGGCGGAGAGCAGCCAAGCTTCAGGCGTTGTAGTATTTCTTGTAGTCCGCGTAGTAGTAGGTGGCGTCGCCATAGCCGTAGCGCGCCTGCTGCAGCATGTTGACCTGGGTCAGGGCTACGCCGGCGACCGGCGCACCGGCGGCGTCCAAAAGCTTCAGCGCGGCGATGATCGCCTTCTCGGGCGTCTTGCGCCAGTGGGCCAGGAACACCACCGCGTCCGACTTGGCCGCCAGCACGCGTGTCTCCGCCACGGCCAGCACGGGCGCGGTGTCCAGGAACACGATGTCGAAACCGGCCGCCGCATCGCGCAGCAGCTGGTTCATGGCGGCGGTCTCGAACACCTCCTCAGGCGAGGTAGAGGAGTTGGCGAGCGGCAGAATGTAGGCGCCCGACGGTTCGTCGAGCAGGATCACGTCCTTCAGCTGCGCCTTGCCGTTCAGCACCTCCAGCAGGCCGGCCTGGGGCTCGAGGCCCAGCAGCTTGTTGACGGTGCGGCGGCGCAGGTCGCAGTCGACCAGCAGCACCTTCGCCCCGGACTGGCCCGCCGAGCGCGCCAGGCACAGGGCCGTGGTGGACTTGCCCTCGCTCGGCAGGGCGGAGGTCAGCACGACGATCTTGGCGCCCTCGCCGCTTCCGCCGGCGAACTTCAAAGAGGTCCGCAAGCCGCGCACCGCCTCGCCGAAAGCCGAGAGCGGCTTGGCCAGCAGGTAGTCGGGCGGGCTCATGTCGCGATCCTCGCGATCGGCGACGGAGGCCAGTTCCGGCACCGAGCCCAGGTGCGGCAGGCCGAGGCGCTGCTCGATGTCCTCGCCGGTGGCGATGCCGGAGTGCAGCGCCTCGCGGGAGAAGACTGCGCCAACGCCTGCGCCCACCGCCACGATGAAGCCCAGCGCCAGGTTCAGCGGCACGTTGGGCGAGGACGGCTTCTGCGGCGCGTCAGCGCGGTTGGTGATCCGCGCGTCGGGTTGCTCGGTGCCTTCCGAGGCGCTGGCCTGCTGATAGCGGGCCATATAGTCCTCATAGACCTGCCGCGAGGCGTCGGCGCGGCGCTGCAGCTCGTCCAGGTTCACCGAAGCGGTGGTGCCGCCGGCCAGCCGGCCGCGGGCGGAGCCCAGGGCCGACTGCATGCTGGCGACCCGCTGGCGGGAGACTTCGGCGCGGGTCTGCAGGTCTGAGACGATGCGGTGCACCTCGGCCTGGATGCCGGCGTTGACGTCGGCGAGCTGCTTGTCCGCCGCGATCACGTCGGGATAACGAGCGCCGTAGCGGTTCTCCAGCTGAGCGATCTGGGCGGTGAGCTGGGAGCGCTGCGCCCGCAGGTTCTGCAGGACCGGGCTGTCGAGGGCGACGGCCTTGGCGCCCTCGGCATCGCCCGCGAGCTGCGACTTGGCGACGTTCAGCCGCGCCTGGTCGCCCGTCAGGTCGGCCTGGGCCTGGGAAAGCGCCTCGTTGTAGCTGGTGGCCTCCTGCTCGTTCAGCGCCGTGCCTTCGGTGCTGTAGAGGCCGTGGGAGGTGCGGAATTGCGCCAGGGCGGCGGCGTCGGACAGGGCGGCCTTGCGCAGGCTCTCGAGCTTGTCGTTCAGCGCCGAACCGGCCTGCTTGCTGGAGGTCAGCTTGGCCTGGCTCTGGGCGATCAGGTACTGGTCGGCGTAGCCATTGGCGATGCGGGCCGCCAGGTTCGGATCGCGCGAGGCGAAGCCGATGGTGATGACCGAGGTCAGACCCGAACGTTTGGCCTTCAATCCATTCTGGACGACGCCGATGGCCTCATCGTGGCGTTTGTCCTGGTCGACCGGGGCCTTGTGGTGGGAGCCGGCCCAGAAGGTGGCGTCATGGTCGAGCTTGAGCGCGTTGACCACCTGTTCGGCGATGTCGCGCGACTGGACGAGCTGGACCTCGGTGTCGACCGTGGCGGAATCGGCCGGCTGGGCCGGCTGCAGTTCGCCGTTCGGGCCTGGCCTCTGGGGCGCCTCGAGCACGACCGCCGCGGTGGCGGTGAAGATGCGCGGAGCCACGACGGTGTAGGCGACCGCGAGCAGGAAGATGGCCGCCGCCACCAGGGCGAACAGCCACCAATGGGCGCGGAACACCGCCACCAGGCGCTGCGGATCGAGCCGGGCGCCATAGAAGACCTCCGCCCCATGTCCGTCGTCGGCGTTCATCTCACGCACCTGACGGTTGGGCGTGGCGTCGCTCCCAGGTGTGTTGGCCAGGACGTTCATCGAGCGAAACCTTGCAACTTAGGCCGAGCGACGCTGCAGAAGGACGGTCAAAACGTCAACCGCAAGCCCTTCGGGCGGACCTGCGTTCGACCGGAACGCCGAAAGCCTGGACATAACAGCGTAGCCCCGCCTCTCCCCTAGCGGCCAGCCGAGGACATCGCCAGGGCCGCATTTCTGATGTACCCGGACCACCCACCCGCGGCTACCGTGACAAACTCGCCCGACCGACCCGCGGGCGTAGGAGAGATGCTGCTTGGACGGTAAGAGGCCGGACCTTGCAAGCTCCGGCGGACCAGAATGCGGAGATGGTGATCATCCACGTCCTCACCCGCCTGCTCCGTGCGGGCGCGGAGGAGAATACGCTAGACATCGCCACGGCCCAGCAGCAGGACGGTCACCGGGTGATCATCGTGCATGGGCTGGAGCACGAGCCGACCATAGCCGCATCCGCCCGCAGCCGCTTCGAGCTGCATCAGGTGGACAGCCTGGTGCACGAGATCGCACCCCGTCACGACATCGCCGCGGTACGCCAGATGGTGCGGCTGTTCCGCCGGCTCAGGCCCGACGTCGTTCACACCCACCAGAGCAAGGCCGGCGTGCTCGGCCGGATCGCCGCGCGGCTGGCGCGTGCGCCGGTCATCATCCACGGCGTGCACATCCTGCCCTGGGTTCAGATACGCCAAAGCAAGCGGCTGATCTATCTGATTGCGGAGCGGTTCTGCGCACGTTTCACCGACATGTTCATCGATGTCAGCCCCGCCGTCCGCGCGGAATGCCTGGCCCGGGGCATGGGCCGCCCGGAGCAGCACGTGGTGGCCTTCAGCCCCATGCCGGTGGAGACGTTTCGCAACGCCGCCTGGCCCGACGACTGGTGCGAGATGCTCTCTCCCGGCCCCCAGGCGCGGCGCCTCACCAAGGAGACGCGGCCGCCGGTGATCCTGATGCTCGCCGCCTTTGAACCGCGAAAGCGTCACCTGGAGTACCTGAACGCCTTGGCCGCCTCGGCCTGCCCGGTCGAGGCGGTGCTACTGTTCGCCGGGGTGGGCCCGGAACTGGAGTACGTCAGGGCCGCGGCCGAGACCCTGGGCTGGAGCGAGCGGGTCCGCTTCCTGGGCCATCGCCACGATCCGGAGCGGCTGATCGCGCTGGCGGACGTGTGCGTCCTGAGTTCGGTGCGTGAGGGCCTGCCCAGGGTAATCGTGCAGTACGCCGCGGGCGGCCGCGCCATCGTGGTGACCCGCGTGCCGGGCCTGGAGGACATCGTCGGTGACGGTGAGAACGCCATCATCGTGGATAGCGTTCCTGCCGCCGCCCACGCCACCGTGCGCCTGCTGCGCAATCCCAAGATGCGCGAACGCCTGGCCGAAGGCGCCGCCGCAACCGACGTGATGCAGTGGTCGCCGGAGCGGACATATCCGAAGGTGCGGGAGGCGTATGCGGCGGCGACGGCCGCCGTCCGAAGGCGCGCCGGCGGCCGCTGAACATGGCTTCCACGTCCTCATCGAAGGCGGCGCAGCGTTGGCGGGTACGCGGAAAGGCTCGCCGGCCGTTTGCTGTAGCGGACTGGACTTGCGCCGCCCTTTGCGGATTTTGCGCGCTCCTCGCCCTCAGCGGGGTGTTGGCCAAGTGGGTCTGGGCGGCCGACGTGCTCAGCCTTTTCCGGCCCTACGCCCTACTCGCCTCGGCTCTGGTCCTGCTCGCCTGTGGGGTTCGCCGGCGGACCACCCTGATCCTGGCCGCCTTCGCACTCCTGGCGTTCGAAACGGTCCTCCTGGCGCTCCCAACCCTCCAAGGCGACGCCCAACCACGATCGGTCAAAACCCTGCACGAGTTGACCGTGATCACCTTCAACTGCCTCGGCAGCAACCCGAACAGCCGGACCGCGGCGGTCTGGCTGCGGCGGATGCATCCGGACGTCCTGGTGCTGGAGGAGTTGCCCCCACGCTGGGAACCCGCCCTTGAGACGCTGAGCGACCTGCTCCCCTACCGCGCCTCCCTGCTGCAGGACACCCGCAGCGACACGGACATCTTCAGCCGCCAGCCCATGCGATCTGCGCAGGCCTATCAGCCCACCCCGGACATGCGCACCCTGATCCATGCCGTCGTGGACATCGACGACCATCCGCTCCAGGTGTTCGGTATCCATCCCAACACGCTGCAGACGCAGGACGAATGGGCGAACCGTAACAATGCGCTGGAACTCAGCGCACAATGGATCGCCCAGACACGTCGCGGCCAAGTCGACCGCAGCGGCTCCGAGGGTCCCGCCTTGGTTTTGGGAGACTGGAACACTCCGCCCTGGTCGCCCTACTTCCATGCCTTCCTGAGGATCTCGGGGCTGAAGAGCGCCGACGGGGTCCTTTGGCCGCCGGTGACGCGGGTGCTGGCCGCGCCGTTCGGCCTGCGCCTTGGCTCGCCCATCGACCATGTGGCGACGAGTCCGGGCGTGCGGGTCGAAGGCTGCGAAACAGGACCGGACCTCGGCTCGGACCACGTCCCGCAGATCTGCCGGATCAGCCTGGGATCCTAGCGACCGCAGACCTGTTCAGCCCGCCAGCACCGTCCGCACCGCGTCCACTCCCGCCTGCGCGTTCGCCCCGTCTGGAGCGCCGCCCTGGGCGAAGTCGGGCCTGCCGCCGCCGCCCTGGCCGCCCATGGCCGGCACGGCGGCGCGAATCAGGTCGGCGGCGGAGATGCGTCCGACCAGGTCTGCGG
>CALMGB010000023.1 GCA_937863535.1 uncultured Caulobacteraceae bacterium | reverse complement strand
GGCCGAGTGGTTGAAGGCGCACGCCTGGAAAGTGTGTATACGGGAAACCGTATCGAGGGTTCGAATCCCTCTCCCACCGCCAGAACTAAAGCTAAGCGTTTGGTTTTAAGGAGTTTCTGATGTTCGTGGGCATTCAACCCTAGCAATTACCCCAACTTACTCTCGGGACGGCGTAGCCATCCGGCTGCCAGGGTACACTCGTTTACATGCCGTGCCTGAGAGCGGACGTTTCGAACACGGACTGTGGGTGGTGAGCGGACATGCTCAGCGATCCGCGTTTAACGGCAGCCCTGGCCGTCGCCCCGTCCTCGCAACAGCGGCAATCAGGTGTGCAGCGGAGACCGGCTTTTCGAGACGCTCCACATACCGCAGGTCACTGGGTACGACCTCTGCGTCATAGCCGGTCATGAACAGGAACGGCACACCCTGCTCGCGGAAGCTTCGTGCGGGCCCGAAAGCCGGCCCTGCACCGAGGTTCACGTCCAACACCACGCAGTCAGGCCGCCTTGTCTTTGCCAGACGAGTCCCATCTGAAGCGTCGCAGCAGGGTCCCATGACCTCCGCGCCGGCGGATCGTAAAGCGGCGCAGGCGTCGTCGGCCACGTAAAAGTCATCCTCAACAACCAGTACCAGCAGGCCGGTTAGAGTACCTTCGGCTGTCGTTCCCATGCTAATCGCCTTTAACGAACGCAGTCAGGCTAGACCCCGCGTCTGTTTGTAGAATGCTCGCGCCTTCGAGAAGCGGGAAGGTTATGGTCGCATGCACGCCGTTCGGGCCAAAATCTATGACGCCTTTACCCCTTAGTTCGTAGGGGACTCGACGGGTGACGAGTTCGGTTCCGAATCCTTTCCGCCGCGGCGCATCAGCCATCATCGCCACGCCGGACTCGCGCCAAACGAAGGTCAACCAAGTGTCGCCCTCCCTCTCCTCGGCCCGCCAGTCGATTTCCAGCCGGCCGCTCGCCATGGAGAGCGCGCCGTATTTGACGGCGTTCGTCGCCAGCTCGTGAACCGCTAAGGTCAGGACTTCGGCGGCCTTGGGCGCAAGCTGAAGGCAGGGCCCCGATATCTTCAATCGGCTCTCGTCTACGCCTTGGGCGCGCAGTTCGTCATGCACAAGTTCAAGCAAATCAACTCCAGCAGCCGTCTTGCGTGTTAACAGCGTCTGGGTGCGCGTCAGTGCCACTAGACGGCCCGACAGGTTCGTTTGGTATTCTGCTACGTCGGCGCTGCTGTCGCCAGTCCTCCTAACGAGCGACATCACGACCGTGAGCACGTTGCGGACCCGGTGCTGCAGCTCATGCAGTAACAAACGCTCAAGCTCGGCCGCTTCTTTTCGTGCCGTAACGTCACTCGCCGCGCCCAGCCACTCATAAATTTCCCCAGCCTCGTCCAGGATCGGCGCAGCTCGCGAGAACGCCCAACCAAGACTGCCATCGGCACGCCGCACTCTATGTTCCAGTTCGAACAAAGACCTATCCCGGATCGCGTGCTCGATTGCGGCTGTCACCTCCGGCTCGTCTCCAGGATCAATGTATTGATTGATCCAGCTCCCACTTGGCTCGATCGTGTCAGCCAGAAAACCTCGTCCATCCAACTGGCGCATCTCCCGCCAATCAGGGCTCATCCGATATACCACGTCAGAGCTTGCGGTGACGAAAGCGCGAAACCTCATTTCACTCTCGCGGAGCGCCGTATCTGCTAGATGGCGCTCCGTCGTCTCGAAAACTGTAACAAGTACGCCGGACACAGCGTTTGCTTCATCTCGCAAGGGACTGTAAGTGAGAGTAAACCACGCACTCTTGATTGAGCCTTCGCGGAAGATTGGATAGATTTTATCTTCAAACGTTAGCGTCTCCCCCGCAAGAACGCGCTTGTAGATAGGCTCGTTTATATGCCAAACCTCTGGCCAGCACTCGCGCGTCGGCTGTCCTAGTCCTGATGGATGCTTCGCACCCATGATGTTTTGATAGCCGTCGTTGTAGATTTGGATGAGGTCTGGTCCCCAGAGCGCGATCATGGGAAAATTATGGGCACCAATTAGGTCTGTTACAGCTTTCAGGCGCTCTGGCCACGCCAAGCGGTGGCCTAGCGGGGTGGAGGCCCAATCGAAGGCCTTTACAAGTTCCACCATTCCGCCCGGACGCCCTTCGGGTCTGGTGCAGGCCTCGAGGTTCTCGTTCATGTGTAAGTCAACGCTCAGCCTGCGATCTGGCTCATACGGAGCCGCCGCCTTTGTCGCCCAGCGGCCATTCGCCATCTGAGCACCACCAGGGCGGGATGGCCAAAGCCTGACTCGTCGGAGTCGGCTTAAGGTCGAACCAAGCCAGGCCGGTTCCGCCTGGAAGCGGACATCCGCCACCCTAGGGCTTATGTCTTCAAGCTCCAGGGTAGCGAGGCGTACACCCTCACCCCTGTCGCTGGCGGGGACAAAGTCCACCTTTCACTTAACGCTTTCCCTATTCGGAGGCGTGCAATGCGATATTAAAAACGGGTTGGGTGGGTGCAGCCACCTTGCTTCTTGGGGCCTTGATCGTCATGAGCCCCGCGGCGATGGCGGAGACTTCAACGACAAACTGCTTCCGGTCTGGGGCCAACATCTCATGCACCACCATGAGTCCGTCGTCGTCTGGCATAGATGTTGATTGGGGTGCAGCGCGACAGCAAGGATACCTCGCTCCTGCCGATCGAGTGCGGGTATGGTGAGGGGATGTGGGAGCCGTAAGAGCACGAGACAGTCACGGAAGCCTGCTTAGCCTTTGAGGCGAGGTCTGCCAAGATAGTCCCGCTTGCCTAGCGATAGCCCCTGAACGCGCAAGATG
>CALMGB010000022.1 GCA_937863535.1 uncultured Caulobacteraceae bacterium | reverse complement strand
TGAAGGGGTCCCTCTTCGATGCAAATCCGGGGTCCCTCTTCGATGCAACTTTACAGTATTGATTGTCATGACAGGGCTTCAGACATGCAGAAAGACTATCCTCCTCTACATCCTCGCTTTAACCCTAGCTTAGTCACTCGAATAAATGAGGCTCGGGGCCACGCCGATCTTCTTGAACTGCTCGCCTCGCGTCGACGAGCGGAGGCTGATGAGTTTGTGGCTTTGGCTACTATCGAATTGCAAAATCAGGAGAAAGCATAATGTCTCACCCCAACACGACCGAGCTTCCCGTAAAGCTTCCCATCCATATCCGCGCCTTCTCTGAGGCCGCTAAGCTTGACGCCGTAGCGGGACCAACTGAACGGCGAGAACGGAGGACGCAGGCTGTACCTAGCGGAGTGTCACTGATCTTTGATTGTGAAACCACAACAGATTCACGTCAGCGGCTTAGATTCGGTTTTTACCAGCTTCGTACAGCCGGCGAGCTCGACGAGGAAGGAAGCTTCTATGATGAACTTAGCCCCGAAGAGGTCTGCCTATTAGAACTTTACTCATCGCAACGCGGACTTCTGAAGCCCAGACGAATTGATGAATTCCGATCAGAGGTGTTCCTAAAAAGAGGATACGATCTTGGGGCGATGATCATCGGCTTCAATCTTCCGTTCGATATCTCGCGGATCGCCCTTGATGCTGACGCCGCTCGGGCCACCCGATTTCGACGCACGATGAAAGGCGGCTTCAGCTTCTCCTTCTCAGATATGAATTGGCATCCCCACGTCCAAGTAAAGCACCTCAACGCCAAGGCGTCCGTTATGGAATTCACTGTTCCAGGAGAGCCGAAGACGAGCCGATCGCGGAGAAAGCGCGCGGAGAAGACGCCTCCCGATCGCGGGCACTTCTGCGACGTGCGAACCTTAGCGGCCGCTTTAACATCTCGGTCTCACAGTCTTGAAAGCTTGACCAAGCTGCTCAAGGTCGGGACGCAGAAGGCTAGTACAGAGCCACACGGAGAGCGTTTGACTGAGACCTATATCGACTATGCGCGAACGGATGTACAGGCTACTTGGGAGTGCTTTGTCTCACTGAAGGAGCGGTACGAAAGCTACGGACTTTCAGCGCCCTTCTGGAAAATCTTGAGCGAAGCCAGCATCGGTAAGGCTGTCCTAAAGGAGATGGGTGTCAAAACCTGGCGGGAGGCCCAGCCATCGCCGGACCCGCGCCTAACAGGTCGCATCATGAGCAGCTATTACGGCGGGCGCACGGAGGTGCGCTGGCGGCTAACTCCCAAAAAGGTTTGTCACACCGACTTCATGTCCATGTACCCGACCGTCTGCACCTTGATGGGCCTGTGGCGTTTTATGATCGCGGACGGCTTCGAGACGCGGGATGCGACTTGCGAAGTGCGCTCAATGCTCGCAAACGTCACCGCAAGCGAATTCCAAGACCCAGAAAAATGGCCGTCCCCAATTGCTCTCGTTAGGTTGAGGCCCGGTCATGACCTACTTCCAGTCCGAGCACCTTACAAACCCAACGACCAAGCCACGATCGGACTGAACTTCCTCACCTCCCAGGAGGGCCTATGGTATACCTTGGCTGATATCGTGGCGGCCAAATTCCTGAGCGGGAAAACTCCGGACATTGATGAAGCTATCGCCTTCGAACCGGGGCCGCTGCAGCGTGGGCTGAATAACACCTCGCTGCTGGGACAGCGCGCTATTTCTCCCTATGAGGATGACCTGTTCCGCTGCCTGATCCAGCTTCGGCAGAAAGAGGCGGCGCTGAAGAAGGCCACGACATCGTCAGCTGAGAAACAGGCCCGTGAGGAGGTGCGACAGAGCCTGAAGATTATCACTAACTCTTCGAGTTACGGCATCTACGTCCAACGAAATGTGGAGTCACATTCGCGACCGCAGGACGTTGTGATCTACGGCCCCGACGGGGAGCCATTCCCGACGCGCTCGAAACGGGTGGAGACGTCAGGCCCGAACTTCCACCCTCTGCTCGCCACCCTTATCACGGGTGCGGCCAGGCTGATGCTGGCTTTGGCCGAGAACCAGGCCGCGACCGCCGACCTCGACTGGGCCTTCTGCGACACAGACAGCTTGGCCATATGCCAGCCAGACCAAATGCCAGATGCCGAATTCCATCGGCGCACTCAGGACGTCGTGGCTTGGTTCGCGCCTCTAAACCCGTACGGCTTCTCCGGGTCAATCTTGCAGATTGAGGAGGTGAATAGCGACTCTGACAAGCCCGGCGTCGCAGTGCCGCTCTACTGCCTGGCGATTTCGTCCAAGCGTTACGTCCTCTACAATCTGGATTCGGATGGTCGGCCCATAATCCGGAAGGCATCAGCGCATGGCCTAGGGCACCTTCTGCCCCCTTACGGGGACGATGACCCGGCCCAGGGTGTTCCCGAGCCGTTGGCCTCTCTGATGTCCGGGAAGGAACGTCTTCGCCGCTGGGAATATGATCTATGGTACAAGATCATAGAGGCCACCCTCACGAGGCGGCTCCGCGGCCTGAAGTACGACTACCACCCGGCATTGCTGCGGCCCGCTGTCAGCAGGTATGCCGCGACCAGCGCCGAATTGCACCGATGGTTCAAGCCGTACAATGCGGGGCGGCCCTACGAGCAGAGGGTCAAGCCCTTCGGGTTCCTGTACGCGCTCCATCCAAAGGAGGGCTCCTCGTCATACAGCGATTTCGAGGCCCTTACGGGCGCCATCGTCACCCGCAGGATCAAGCCCGTTGCTCCGTTTGACGGCGATCTCGCGGCGGCGATCGCAATGGCTTTCGACCGTGACACGGGCCAGCCCGTGCATATCGATCAGCTACAAACCTATTGCGACGCTTTGGATGAGTACCACCTGCGCGCCGAAAGCAAGTTCCTCAACGGCGGTTCTCTCCAAACCGGGCGCACGGAGCGGCGGCACGTCATCGCGGCCGAAATCCAGCTGATCGGGAAGGAGGCCGACGCGCTCGAAGAGATCTATTTTCTCGGCCTCCGAGAGGACCCTACCATCGCGTACGGTCGCAGTCCGAAGCAGGAGCGCGAGCTTTATACGGCGATCCGCAAGGCAGCGGCAAAGCATGGCGTCAAGCCCGTTGCAGACGCTATCGGGTTGACTCGATCAGCGGTCTCGCGCCTGGCTGTTGGGGAGAACGTCCACACCAAAGTTCCACATTACAAGATTGCTCGCGGGCTCGACAATCTGGAACAGGCTAGGGGCGCTCGGACAGCTAAGCGTGAGCGCAGCCTAGAGGAATTAAGGGCCGGAGTTTGCGAGCACGGCGGCGTACGAGCGGCGGCCCGGCACTTAGGGATCGATCACAGCAATCTGGCGGCGAGACTTCGGGCCGGGCGGTAGTGCATCATCCTGAAGGCTGGACGTTAAGCGTGAAGCCGACCTTGGCAGTGGCCGGGACGGAGTCGCTCCCGGTCACCAGCCTTGGGCCATAAAGTCCGCCTGACGTGTGCCTGAGACACACAGCCGCAGAGCGGACTCTTGGGTCGGCAGAGAAGGCTGGGGAGCAGCGGTACGGAACCGGCAAGCGTATGTCTGCTTCGTCTGCGCGAAGCTGACTTTGGCGACAGCGGGCGGCGATCGCCCGCTCCGCGATGGCCGGCCCCCCAAAACCGACATTGGCATCGCTACAGCAAGTGGACGTTGGCGAGCAAAGCAGGTTTACGGGAGGCAGTCTCGCGAACGAGTCGGTGGCACGGTCCCGTGCGAGCGGCTAATCCTGCACATCTTCCGCACCCAAATAGGATGTCAACCGCCGCCCTACTTGCGGACAGTCCAGCCCATCGGAAAGCGCAGTTCCTCGTCCAAGCCGGCCTCAGCAGGGGTATACGTCACCTTGAGCGAGCGGGCCGGCACGACTAGCTCCTCGGTAAGCTTCTCCTTCAGGCGCGCCGCTCCGATTTGAGAGTAGAATTGCTTGCCATCTTCGCTGTCCCAGGCGTCTTCCTCGGGCCGCAGGATGTCGATTGCATCCACGTAAACGGCGTCGACAACCAAGCCGTCCTTCTTCTTCTTTGCCGACACCGTAACCGCGAGGTCATGCCCCTTACCGGGTAGCACGTAGAAATCGGCTCGCGCCGCGGTGAGTGCCTCCGCGATGAATGCAAAACTCTCCTTGAGTTCCGCGTGGCGCTCCAGCTCGAATACTTCGCTGAAATAGTTCTTCTTAATTTTGGGTCGGAGCTGGGCTTGAGGGTCAAAGAATATCTCGAACAGCATGCCGTCGAGGATCGCCTTGCGTTTTGCCGTGTCGTAGCCTTTGGTCGCGTTCATGAAGTCGTTGGCGAACCAGGCAGCTGCGTTGGAGCCGCCGCACGCCGCCTGGTAGATATTGCGGCCGATGACGAACAGATTATCCTTAGCCATCCGTGACGCGGATGCAGGGTCTAGAAGGGCAAGCGCCGGATTTTGTTTATACCAATCGTGGGTCTTCAGGCCGGCGATGATCTTGTGGGATTTCTTACCATCCTCAAGCGTGAACAGGCCGTCCGCTAGCGCGGTGTCGTCGTACTCGTCAATGAGATTGCCCAGGCTTAAATTGAAATAGAACTCGCCCGACAAGGACGTATGCTCCCACGAGGTCTGTTTTCCAGCGCTGGAGGCGGCAACAGTGTTTCGCACGCGCTTGAACATCGTCTCGATCAAGCAATCGGGCGTATCGATGTGCTGGAGGAGCGCAGCCGTGTAGGTGCCGTTCCTCCCAGTTCCGTCATAGGCCACCTCCCCCGGCGAAGTCGCGAAACCGATGATCGTGCCCTTTGGTGCATAAACCGAAGCGAGCCCACGTGTCCCAGGGCTTCGATGCCAGCGGCGCTCCCATGGATTGCTGCGACACGCATCGAGCACGATGATCTTCGTTGCGGCCTTGGATTTTTCCATGACGTCAACCACCTTGTCCAACGACAAAGAGCTGTGCTTCGCATCGGTCTCGCTCTCCATGTCGGTGTCGAGCGCAACAAGATAGTTGGAGCCTTCTATCTGCATGCCGTGCCCGGCAAAGAAAAAGAGGCCGATGTCGTGCGTCTCAAGCAGCTTACGGTATGTCTTAAGCTGCTTTTCCATCTCAGCTGCATTGCAATTAGTCGCGACGATCACGTTAAAGCCATATCCCTTCAACTTCGTGCCCAAATCGGCGGCGTCATTAACCGGGTTCTTCAGTTCGTCGCCGTTCGGATACGCGCCGTTTCCAAACACCAATGCCGCCATCGTTCTCTTCAAGTCAGCACACTCCCAACGCGCAGGTCGTGTCCCAACGCGTGGTGTAGCTTGAGCGAGCCGCCACCGTGATCTCCG
>CALMGB010000021.1:5365-14004 GCA_937863535.1 uncultured Caulobacteraceae bacterium | reverse complement strand
GCGCGAAGGTCTTGAGGTGGCCGAGCAGCTGGTCGGTGAAGGCGTCGTTCTGGTCGCCGGTGAACATGTGGCCGACACCCTTGGCCTCGGTGACGAGGAGCTGGGGCGTCAGTCGCCTGAACAGGGCGACGCCCTCCTCGGTCAGCAGCTCGCTGTGCTCGGCCTTGACCAGCACCACGGGGCTGCGCACCCGTGCCGCCGCCGCCTCGATGGCCGCCGTCTCCGACGCCGGGTTCAGAAATTCGGGCGAGACGCTGCGGGGGTCCCAGCGCCAGACCAGCCGACCCTCGGCGTTGGTCCACATCACACGCGCGAGGCCGCTGGCGTCGGCCACGCGGGGCTTGTTCCACAGCTCGGCCAAGGCGTCGGCGGCCTCGTCTACGGTGGCGAAACCTTCCAGGCTGCGGTGGAGGAAGCGCTTGATAGGCGCCACGCCGCTGGTGGAGATGCGCGGGCCGACGTCAGCCAGCATGATCAGGCTGACCCAGTCGGGGTGGCGCGAGCCGCCCACCAGCGCCGCCTGTCCGCCGCGGGAGGCGCCGACGAGCGCCGCCGGACGCTCGAACACCTGAAGCAGGCGCTCCACGTCGCGGGCGTAAGCGTCCACGATGTAGTCGCCGTCGTCGGCCCAGCCACTATCGCCGTGACCGCGCAGGTCGACGCTGAAGCTGCGGTAGCCGGCGGCGGCCACGGCGCGAGCGGCCCCGCGCCAGGAGCCCCGCCCTTGCCCTCCGCCGTGGAAGAACAGCACGGGCGGCGCGTCCGGCTCGCCATAGGCGTCAGCGACCATGGTCAGGCCGTCGCCCCGCAGGCGCACCTGCTCGGGCTTCGGTAAATTGAACACGTGCGCCTGCTGAGCGGCGCTTTGCCTATTCGGCGGCGGCGAGCGGCTGGCCGGTCTCGTCGTTCGCGAACTTGCCGGGCGCGTGATACCACTTGCCGTCGTTGCGGCTCTCATAGGGCGAGGCCACCTCGATCAGCACGCCGTGGGCGCTCTTCGGCCCCACCCAGCTCCAGGTCTGCCAGGGCATGCCGGGATCGTTGTAGGTCTTGCCGCCGCCCAGCACCTGGACGCCCTCCTCCGACAGCTTGGCCATGGCGCCCGGCACGTCGTCGGTGGTGAAGCAGAGGTGGTGGACGTGCTCGCCCTTGGCCTCCAGCCGCTCGCCGAGCGGAGTGCCGGGGCCGGGCTGGATGAACTGGATCTCGGTGTTGTGGTTGGCGACGAAGGTCGCCCACTTCATGCCCTGGTCCGCGCCGCTGGAGAACTCGTCATACTTGACGATGCGCTCATTCAGCGACTTGGGGTCCAGCACGCCGAGGATCTTGGTCCAGTCCTCGATGGCCTTGTCCAGGTCCTTAACCAGCATGCAGACGTGGGCGAATGGGCCGCTCGGCATTGGGGGTCTCCTTGGGTTGAGGCGCGGGCTTTAAGCCGGCGCGCAGGTCGAAACGGTGGCTGAGCCCGTGATCACCACGTCGCGCCCGTCGGCGCGCAGCCAGATGTCGCACTGGACGGCGCCGCCTTCAACGCTCGTGACGCGACCGCCGGCGGTCAGCCGGTCTCCGGCATAGACGTTGTCCACGAAGCGGGACTCCATCTTCGAGATGGCCGCGCCCGGAAAGGCCGCCATCAGCATGTTCATCAGATAGGCCACGTTAGCGGGCCCCTGGTTGATCACCCTGTCGCCCAGGCCCTTGGCCTTCACCACCTCCACATCGAGGTGGATCGGGTTGGGATCGTGCAGGAAGACGGCCCAGGCCTTCATCGCCTCCGGGCTCACCCGCTCGATGATGAAGGGGGGCAGTTCGTCGCCGGCGCCGAGCATCAGGCCAGTTCCTTGCGGGGCAGCACCCACACGTTGGTGGTCTCCAGCACCGTAGCGCCCGCCTGGTCGTGCAGGCGCAGGCGGTAGTCCAGCACGTCCATCACGCCGAGCTTGCGGGAGCGCTTGCGCACCAGGCTGAGGATCTCGCCGGTGACGCGATAGGGGTGGTCGACCTTCAGCGGCGCCTGGAAGCTCACGCCCGAACTGCCCATCATCGGCCCGTCCTCCACGTCGAACCGGCAGGTCTCGCACACGCCCGCCACGGTCTTGCCCATGGCGACCTGGGTGGCGACGTAATAGTAGACCGGGTGCGCGCTCCCATCCGCCGCGGGCTCCACGCCGGTGGAGCGGCACAGGGCGGCGTTCTCCTCGGCCGTGATGACGTAGGGCTCGGTCCCGTCCAGCGAGGTCCCGGCCACGTCGGGGGCGGAGGGCAGCTCGGCAAGGTCGGCCATCAGAACGACCTCGGCAGGCCGAGGCTCTCGGCGATGGAGTTGCGCACCATCTCGTTGGAGATCGGCGTCATGCGTAGGATGCGGTGGTCGCGCCAGTAGCGCTGCATGTCCGTCTCGGTGGAGTAGCCCATACCGCCCATGATCTGGATGCCGAGGTCGGCAGCCTTCACCGCGTTCTCGGTGGCCACCATCTTCAGCATGTTGGCCTGGACGCCGCAGGGCATGTCGTTGGCCTGCATCCAGGCGACGTAGTTGCGCAGCAGCTCGGTCTCCTGGCGCCAGGTGGCGATGTCGGCGATGTAGTGCTGGATGGCCTGGAATTGGCCGATGGGCCTGCCGAAGGCGTGGCGCTGCTTGGCATAGTCGACCGCGTCTTCCAGTACGCCGTCCAGGGCGCCGAGGCACTGGGCGCCCACCATGATG
The DNA here is from genome assembly GCA_937863535.1 of uncultured Caulobacteraceae bacterium. GTDB lineage: Bacteria > Pseudomonadota > Alphaproteobacteria > Caulobacterales > Caulobacteraceae > CAHJWH01. The sequence goes on along the minus strand of CALMGB010000021.1, from coordinate 11,297 downwards.
CGCTCGTTGTTCAGGGTCGGCAGCATCATGCGCCAGGCCGCGCCCGGCTGGCCAAGCACGTACTCGTCAGGGATGAAGACGTTGTCCAGGTGGACCGAGCAGGAGCCCACCGCCCGCATGCCCAGGTGCGGCAGCAGCGTCGCCGTCACGCCCGGCGACTTGGCGGGCATGAAGAACAGGGTCAGGCCCTGGTGGCGCTTCTCCGTCTCCTTCTCGGTGCGCACCAGCAGCAGGATGTAGTCGGCCACGCGCGCGCCGCTGGTCCACATCTTCTGGCCGCTGATGCGCCAGCCGCCGTCGACCTTCTCGCCGAAGGTCTTCATGGCGCCCAGCACGTCGGTGCCGCCGCCGGGCTCGGTCATGCCGAAGGAGACGCGCAGCTTGCCCGCCGCCATGTCCGGCAGCCAGCGCTGCTTCTGTTCCTCGGTGCCGTAGTAGCCGATGGACTTGGCACCGCCGAAAGAGGTCAGGCCCCAGATCCACAGCAGGCCGCCGGCGGTGCGGGCGAACTCGCGCGCGAAGATCATCTGGAAGATGATGTCGCCGCCCTGGCCGCCGTAGTCCTCGTCGATGCCGATGCCGAAGAACCCGGCCTCCGCCAGCTTGTCCCAGAGCGCGAAGGGGTAGTTCTCCTCGTCCGCCTCCAGCTTGCGCATCCAGTCCTTGGGCGCCTCGGTCTCCACCCAGCGACGCACCATGTCGCGGAAGGCCTGCTGCTCTTCGGTAAGCGAGAAATCCATATCGTGTCCGCAAGGGGCGACGCCGGGCTCGCACGCCCGCCGGACCCCGGCTTAGACCAGCGGCTCCTGCGTCCTGAACCTATCCGAGTGCAGGGCGGGGCCTCAGGCCGCCGCTACGTCCAGGATCAGCTTGGCCGTGCCCTCCGGATCGCCGACCAGGAAGGCGTGGTCGCCGGGATGGGCGTGCATCGTCCAGCCGAGCGCGCGCGCCCGCTCGTGCATCGCCCCCATGATGGTGTGCTCCGCGGCCACGTAGTCGACGGGGATCTTCACCGTCTCGGCGCCCACCACGACCGGGCTGACAATGCCGCGCAGCGGCATGTCCGAGAGGTGGCGGAGCAGCCAGGCCTCGCGCTCGCGCGGCATCATGTGGGGCTGGTCCTTGGCCATGGCGCGCTGCTGCTCGTGCACGCCGGAGCCGACGGGGCCTTGGCCTGAGGCCAGCATGGCGTCCAGCCCCTCGGCCTGGTCGAGCGGCATGAAGCCCATCATGGCCGCGATCCGGTCGCCGCTGTGGGCCACCAGCGTGTCCAGGCAGACCAGGCGGCGGACGCGCCCGCCCGCCTGGGCGATGACGCCGGGCGCCACCGTGCCGGCGTAGCTGTGGGCGACCAGGACCGCGTCCTCCACGTCCTCCATCTCCAGCATGGAGACGATATCGGTGACGTGGGTGGAGGTGCCCACGTCGCGCCCGATCAGGTGGCTGCGATCGCCGAAGCCGGTGAAGGTGGGGCTGAACACCTCGTGGCCGCCCTCGCGCAGCAGCGGGCGCACGAACTTCCAGGTCCAGCCGCCCATGCCGCCACCGTGGAGAAGGACGAAGGTAGTCATCTCATTCGCTCCGTAATCTTGGCCCGCCATGACGCGGGGAGGCGTCTGTCTTCAGGACTTTGGGGCCTGGCCGCGGCCGGCCCCGCTGGCGGCCATGAGCATGTTGCTCATGCCCCCGTCCACCAGCAGGTCCACGCCGCTGATGTGGCTGGCATGGGGGCTGAGCAGGAAGACGATGGCGTCGGCCACCTCCTCCGGTGCGCCCAGCTTGCGCAGCGGGATGCCGGCCTCGCGCTCGTCGCGGCGGCTCCGGTCGGCGTAGCCCGCGGCGGTCATGGGGGTCAGGGTCGGGCCGGGAGAGACGGTGTTGCAGCGCACGCCTTCAGGCCCCCACTCCACCGACATCTGGCGCACCAGCATCAGAAGCGCCGCCTTGCTGGAAGAGTAGAAGCCGAGCGCCGGGGTCGGCTGGGTGCCGGACATGGATCCGGTGGCCACCAGGGCGCCCCGGCTGGCCTTCAGGTGCGGCAGGCAGGCCTGGGCGATCAGCCAGGTGGCGCGGACGTTGATGGAGAACATGCGGTCGAAGTCCCTGGCCGGCAGGTCCGCCAGGGCGCCGCCCAGGATTACGCCCGCATTGCTCGCCACCCCGTCTATCCCGCCCATGTGATCGAATGCGGCGGCGGCGATCCTCTCCCCGCAATCCTCCTCAGAGACATCGACCACCAGCGTCATGGCCGCCTTCCCAAGGGGCTCCGCCGCCTGCGCGAGCCGGTCGGCGTCGCGGTCCACCAGCAGCATCCTGTGGGGACCGGGGATCAGCTTGCCCGCCGCCAGCCTCTCGGCCACCGCCAGGCCGATGCCGCCGGCGGCGCCTGTCACGACGACGTTCATGGGCGGAGCCGCGCCTCAGCCTTCAAGGCCCAGCTCCTCCATCAGCGCTTTGCGGAGCTTGAACTTCTGGATCTTGGATGCGCCCATGGGCCAGTCGTCCACGAAGCGCACGTGGCGGGGCGTCTTGAAGGAGGCCAGCCGCTCCTTGGTGTAGCTGATCAGCTCGGCCTCGCTAGCCTGGGCGCCATGGTGGAATTCCACGAAGGCCGCCGGGATCTCCGCCAACCGTTCGTCGGGCAGCCCCACCACCTGGGCCAGCTTCACCGAGGGATGACGGGCCAGCACCGCCTCGACCTCGGCCGCCGCGACGTTCTCGCCGCCGACCTTCAGCATGTCCTTGAAGCGGCCGTGGAACATGACGTGGCCGTGGCCGTCCACCGAGCCGATGTCGCCGGTGTGGTACCAGCCGTCGGCGTCCAGGGCCTCGGCGGTCTTTTCCGGGTCGCGGTAGTAGCCGTCGCACAGGTTGTAGCCGCGCACCAGCACCTCGCCGCGCTCGCCCGTCGGCAGCTCCTGGCCATCCTCCAGCCCCACGATACGCACCTCGATGCCGGCTAGCGGCCAGCCCAGGCGCTGGAAGCCCATCTCCGGATCCATGCCGTAGCCGCCCGTGGCCACGATGCCGCTGCCCTCGGTCATGCCGAAGGTGCCGACCTGCAGGCACTGCGGGGTCTTGCCGCGGTACACCTCGCCCACCGCGTCCGGCATGGCGGCGAAGCAGCTGTTCATCAGCTTGACCGAGCTCATGTCGGCGCCCGCGAACTCCGGCAGGGCGATCATGGCTTGGTGGAAGGTGACGAAGGGCAGAAACAGCATGGTCGCCCGCTCCTCCTCGATCTGGCGCAGGCTCTCGGCGGCGTCGAAGTGCGGCAGGCCGATGAAGGTGCCCCCCACCTCCAGCGCCGCCAGCATGGCCAGCATGGCGGCGATGTGGAACAGCGGCAGCGGCGACCAGATGCGGTCCGCCACGGTGAAGGCCCAGCGGTTGCGGCCGAGGTTCATGGCCTCGCGCACGATCGCCTCGTGGCTCAGCAGGCAGCCCTTCGGGTTGGCTGAAGTGCCCGAGGTGTAGAGGAGCATGCAGGTGTCGCGGACGCGCACGCCCAGCCGCGCGGTGTGGATCGTCTTGTCGTCGACACCTTCCGCCGCGGCGTCGACGGCCGCCTGGTCGATGAAGCCCGCAGCCCTGGACCGGCCGAACAGCACCAGGCGGCGCAGCTTCGGCGCGGCCGCGATGCGGAGGTCCGACCCGTCGCCCGCGCCGGCGATCTCTGGAAAGGCCTCGGTGAGACGCGCGGCGAAATCGACGTGGTCGGCCACCGCGTCGTTGGTCAGGATGACGACGAGATCGGCATTCTCCGCGACGTAGGCCAGCTCCGGCGCCTTATAGCGCGCGTTCATCAGCACGCTCACCGCCCCGCAAAGCGCGACCGCGAACAGGGTCTCGATGAACTCCACGCCCGAGGGCAGCAGCACGCCCACATGGTCGCCGCGCCGCACGCCCAGGCCGTAAAGCCCCTTGGCCCGATGCAGCACGCGCCGCGTCAGCTCGTCATAGGTGACCCGCTCGCTGGGGAAGACCACGGCGAGCTTGCCAGGCTCCCGGTCCCAGCTGGTGAGCAGCATGTCGCCAAGCGTGGTGGCCGATATGCGCACCTTGGCGAGGTCTTCAACGCCCGTGTTCACCGTGAATGTGTCCCGCAGCCTGTGGCAGGTGGCGCGTTCATGGCCATGTTTGTCCGTACTGGCGACGATCCACATCGCCAGCATCGCCTCGTGGCCCGCGCTCGCCGCCTCTCGTCGGATAGGTGTAGCTCGGGGCGGCCGGGACGAGTTAGCGGCGACACCTATTCTTTCGAGGCCCGGCATGGACGCCTTCATCTACGATCATGTGCGCACCCCCCGCGGCAAGGGCCGCCCGGACGGGGCGCTGCACGAGATCACCGCCATCGAACTGATCACCCAGGTGCTGCGGGCGCTCCGCGACCGCAACGGATTGGACACCGGCCTGCTCGACGACGTGGTGGTCGGCTGCGCCCAGCCGGTGGGCGAGCAGGGCGGCGTGATCGCCCGCGGCGCCATCATCAACGCCGGCTACGAGCAGTCCGTCGCCGGCCAGCAGATCCACCGCTTCTGCGCCTCAGGGCTAGAGGCTGTGAACAACATCACCGCCCAAGTCATGACCGGCATGTCCAAGGCCGGCATCGGCGGCGGCGTGGAGTCCATGAGCCGGGTGTTCATGGGGGCCGACAGCGGCGCCTGGTCCGCCGACCCGCGGGTGGCCTTCAGCAACTACTTCGCGCCCCAGGGGATCGGCGCCGACATCATCGCCACCCTGGACGGCTTCACCCGCGACGACGTGGATGCCTACGCCGCCGAGAGCCAGCGGCGCGCCGCCGCGGCCTGGAAGGACAAGCGCTTCGAGAAGTCCATCGTGCCGGTCACCGACGTGCTGGGCGACGTGGTGCTGGCGCACGACGAGCACATGCGTCCCGAGACCACGGTGGAGAGCCTGGGCAAGCTCAAGGCCGCCTTCCCCGCCATGGCCGAGATGGGCTTCGATGCGGTGGCCAGCGGCCGCTATCCCGAGATCGAGACCCTGCAGCACGTGCACACCGGCGGCAATTCCAGCGGCATCGTCGATGGCTCGGGCGCAGTGCTGGTGGGCTCCAAGGAGTTCGGCGAAATGTCCGGGCTGAAGCCCCGCGCGAAAATCCGCGGCTTCGCCTCCATCGGCTCGGAGCCGACCATCATGCTGACCGCGCCGGCCGCTGTGACCAACAAGGCGCTGAAGAACGTCGGCATGTCCAAGGACGACATCGACCTGTTCGAGCTGAACGAAGCCTTCGCCAGCGTGGTGCTGCGCTACATGCGCGCGCTCGACATCGACCACGACAAGGTCAACGTGAACGGCGGCGCCATCGCCATGGGCCACCCGCTGGGGGCCACCGGCGCCATGATCCTGGGCACCGTGCTGGACGAGCTTGAGCGGCGCGACCTCAACACCGCCCTAGTGACGCTCTGCGCCGGCAATGGCTTGGGCACCGCCACAGTCATCGAACGCGTCTGATCGGGAAAGTCTGACACCCATGCGCCACATCTCGCTCGAGACGACGGGCGGCGTCGCCGTCCTGACTTTGAACAACGCCGACGAGTCCATGAACCTCGTCTCCGACGCCTGGCTGGCAGAGATGGAGCAGGCCATCGCCCAGACCACCGCCGACGAAGCGGTGAAGGGCGTGGTCGTCACCTCCGGCAAGAAGGCCTTCATGGCCGGGGCCGACCTGAAGCTGCTGGTCAACGGCTACGGCAAGCTGTCCAAGAGCGAGGCCTACGCCTTCAGCCAGCGCGCCACGAAGATGCACCGCGCTATCGAGACGAGCGGCAAGCCCTGGGTGGCGGCGCTGAACGGCTTGGCGCTCGGCGGGGGGTTCGAGCTGGCCCTGGCCTGCCATCGACGCATCCTGGTGGACGAACCCAGGGCGGTGGTCGGCCTGCCCGAAGTGAACGTCGGCCTGCTGCCGGGC
>CALMGB010000021.1:0-5355 GCA_937863535.1 uncultured Caulobacteraceae bacterium | reverse complement strand
GGGCACCCAGGGCCTGCCTCGGATCGCGGGCGCAAACACGGCTCTGAACCTGCTGCTCACGGGCCGAAGCGTCGCTCCGGCCGAGGCGCTGAAGCTGAAGATCGTTGACGAGGTCGTGGCCCCCGACAAGCTGATGGAGGCGGCCCATGCGTGGCTGGCCACCGGCCCCAGCCCCGTGCGCGCCTGGGACGTCAAGGGCTTCAGGCTCCCCGAGACCATGGGCCTGCTGAACCCCGAGGCCGCGGCCATGTTCTCCGCCGCCACCGCCAGCGTCGCCAAGGCCGGCTACAACACCCCCGCCCCCGCCGCCATCCTGTCCTGCGTGTTCGAGGGCGTTCAGCTGCCCTTCGACCGGGCGCTCTCGATCGAGTCCAAGTACTTCGCCAAGCTGCTCACCGATCCGGTGGCCCGCAACATCATCCGCACCACCTTCATCAGCAAGGGCGAGGCCGAGCGCGGCGCCCGCCGGCCGAAGGACGTGCCGAAGTCCACCGTCAGTAAGGTGGGCGTGCTGGGCGCCGGCATGATGGGCGCCGGTATCGCGCTGGTCTCCGCCATCGCCGGGATCGAGGTGGTGCTGATCGACCGCGACACCGCCACCGCCGAGAAGGGCAAGGCCTACTCCACCAAAGTGCTGAGCAAGGAGATCGAGAAGGGTCGCCGCGCTCAGGCCGACATGGACGCTATCCTCGCCCGCATCACCCCCGCCGAGGACTTCGCGAAGCTCGAGGGCGTGGACCTGATCGTGGAGGCGGTGTTCGAGGACATCGACATCAAGGCCGAGACCACCCGCAAGGCCGAGGCGGTGATCCCCCCCACGGCCGTCTATGCCACCAATACCTCCACCCTGCCGATCAGCCAGCTCGCGAGCGCAAGCCAGCGCCCGGACCAATTCATCGGGCTGCACTTCTTCTCGCCGGTGGACCGCATGGGCCTGGTTGAGGTGATCATGGGCCGCCAGACCAGCGCCGAGACGCTCGCCAAGGGGCTCGACTACGTCGCCCAGCTGAAGAAGACGCCGATCGTGGTGAACGACAGCCGCGGCTTCTACACCAGCCGGGTGTTCCAGACCCTGATCCACGAGGGTGGGGCCATGCTGGCTGAGGGCGTGCCCCCCGCGGTGATCGAGAACGCCGCCAAGCAGATCGGCATGCCCGTCGGCCCGCTGGCGCTGCTGGATGAGCTGACCTTCGACCTGCCGCTGAAGATCGTAGAGCAGGCCATCGCCCAGGACGGCGCGGCCTATGTCCAGCCCGCCGGCGTCACCACCCTGAAGAAGATGCGCGACGAGGCCGGACGCAGCGGCCGCAAGAGCGGCGGCGGCTTCTACGACTATCCCGAGGGGGCTAAGAAGAAGCTGTGGTCCGGGCTCGGCGAGCACTTCACGCCCAACACCACCTACGACATCAAGGAGCTGAAGCAGCGCTTCCTCTACGCCCAGGCGATGGAGACCGCGCGCTGCCTGGAGGAGGGTGTGCTGACCACGCCCGAGGATGCCGACATCGGCTCAGTCCTGGCCTGGGGCTTCCCGGCCTGGACCGGCGGCACGATCTCCTACGTCGACACGGTGGGGATTGAGACCTTCGTGCGCGAGTCCGACCGTCTGGCCCAGGCCTACGGCGCGCGCTTTGCGCCCTCCGCCTGGCTGCGTGAGCGCGCCGAACGCGGCCAGCCCTTCTACACCATCGACGACCCCCAGCAGGTCCAGTCATGCGCCGCCTGATCTTTGAGCCGGAGCACGAGCAGTTCCGAGACTCCGTCCGCAAATTTTTCGAGAAGGAGGTCGCACCCCACGCCGAGCGCTGGCGCGAACAAGGCCACGTGGACCGCGACATCTACAAGAAGGCCGGCGAACAGGGCTTGCTGCTGACCTGGGCCGACGAGGCCTACGGCGGGCTCGGCATCGCCGACTTCCGTTACGAGCAGATCATCATCGAGGAGAATATCTCCCACGGTGAGATCGGCTTCTACATCAACCTGCACTCCAACCTGGTGGCGCCCTATATCGCAGGGCTGGGCACGGAGGAGCAGAAACAGCGCTTCCTGCCCGGCTGTATTACCGGCGACCTGATCCTGGCGGTAGCCATGACCGAGCCCGGCGCCGGCAGCGATCTCGCCGGAATGAAGGCCAACGCGGTCAACAAGGGCGATCACTGGCTGCTGAACGGCTCCAAGACCTACATCTCCAACGGCCAGTTGGCCGACGTGGTGATCGTGGCGGCCCGCACCGAGCCGGACCGCAAGCACGGCCTCAGCCTGTTCCTGGTCGAAGCCGGCATGGAAGGGTTCGAGCGGGGCAAGCGGCTGAAGAAGATGGGCCTGGACGCCCAGGACACCTCCGAGCTGTTCTTCAACGACGTGAAGATCCCCAAGGCCAACGTGCTGGGCGAGGCGGGCGAAGGCTTCCGCTACCTGGCGCGCTTCCTGGCCGGGGAGCGGCTGGTCGCCGCCGTCGGCTCCATGGCCTCGGCCCAGACCGCCTTCGACCTGACGCTAGAGTTCATCCGCGACCGGCGGGCCTTCGGCCGGCCCGTGGGCGCCTTCCAGAACGCCCGCTTCGTCATGGCCGCGCTCCGGGCCGAGCTGGACGCGGTCCAGACCTTCATCGACCAGTGCGCCATGCTCTACAACAAGAAGGAGCTGACCGGCGACGACGCGGCCGAGTGCAAGCTGCTGGCCAGCGAACTGGAGGGCCGCGTCACCGACGCCGGCGTCCAGCTGCACGGCGGCGCGGGCTACATGGACGAGTACCGCATCAGCCGCCTGTACCGCGACGCCCGGGTCTCGCGGATTTTTGCCGGCTCTTCCGAGATCATGAAAGAGATCATTGGCCGCGGGCTGGGCCTCGACGAACGCAAGATGAACTGAGCCGGCGCGGCCGGACTCGAAACGACGACGGCGATCGCTCGTCTAGGAGCCCAGTGAGCCTAGGCGCCGCCCCTAACATCGCCCCATCCTGAGGCCGACTGTGGACCTCCTCATCCCGGCGATCCTCTGCACAAGCTGTCTGGACAAAGAAGCCCGGCGACCTTGATTGAAGTCGCCGGGCCCTTGGCTGCGCGGGTCGGTCTCAGCCCTACGAGACGCCGAAGCGGTAGCGGAGTTGGACGCCGTAGGTGCGCGGGTCGCCGAACTGCACCGTCTCCACGAACGAGGTCGGGCCGGTGAAGGCCGGGCCGTTCACGTACTCGCGGTCAAACAGGTTCTTTACGTAGAAGCTCAGATCGATCTTGCTGCGCATGATGCTGTTCCAATCCAGCCGCATGTTCATCACGTTGTAGGCCTTGGCGGAGATGCCGCCGAGATAGACGCTGCTCGAATAGTAAAGCTGCGGGGTGAAGACGAACTCACCGATGTCCGGATCCAGGGGCAGCGTATAGTGGGCGTCCAGGGTCGAGGTGACCTTGGGCGTGAACAGCAGCTGCCCACCTGGGAAGTAGGGCGCCACGATCGCCGGCACGCTAATGTTGTCGCTGTTTGACAGGGCGCTGCCGCCGATGTCGATGATCAGGCCCCGGATCGGCAACAGAGTCAGGTTGCCTTCAAAGCCGACGATCTCCTCGGTCCCGCCATTGGCGGTAAGCACGGTCTGGGTCGGATCGTTGAGCGGGTTACAGTCGCCGTCTATGAAGACCGGCGAGGTTCCTCCGTTCTGAGTGCAATAGGGCGCTGCCGTCTGGATCTGCGTCCCGATCAGCTGCAGCTGGGTTGTCTCGGAGTGGAAGACCGACACGTCCAGGCGGGCTCGCATGTCGTTGTAGCGGAAATCCGACTTCACCCCGACTTCCTCGTCCGTGATCTTCTCAGGCGCATAGGTCTGCAGGCCCGCCGACACGAAGTTCGGTCCCAGCGCCGGGGTGTTCAGGCCGCCGGCGCGATAGCCCCGGCGCGCCGTCACGTAGAAGAAGAGATCGTGGGTGGCCTGGTAGTCCATCCCCACGGTCCAGGTCGGCGCGCTCGAATGGCCGAACTGGCGTGAGTAGCCTTCCAGGTTTGTCGAATTGCACTGAGACTTGGTCAGTGGATAGTTGGACGGGTCCAGGCTCTCGTACCCGTTGGCTTGAACGACACCGGGCTGGCTGCCGCTGCAGGCCGAATACCTGTCGAAGGTGTAGCGGTAGCCGCCGTTGAACTTCAGGCCCTGCACGAAATCTGACAGGTCGTAGCTGAAGTTCAGGAAGCCCGCGGTGCTGCGTTCGCTGTAGAAGCCGTAGCCGAAGGGCGTCGTGGCGAACGCGGCCGCCGGTGCGCCGGTGAAGCCGGCGAACAGGTCCTGGGTCGTTCCCAGGCCACCGAAAGCGCCATCTGGCGTGCTGTCGAGGGTGAAGGCGCCGAGCAGCCAGTTGAACCGGCCGCCGAACATCTTGCCGTGAAGCTGCGCCTCTTCGGTGTACTGCTTCAGGTGCTCGGTCTGCAGGTCGTTGTAGATGTCCGCTGGAACGCCGTCGAAGTTGGTGACGGACGTGTAAGCGACCTTGCGGAAGCCGAAGATGTTGGTGAACGACATGTTCTCGGGCAGATCGACCACCGTCTTGTTGCTCACGCCCGTCGATCGCCAGCCGCTCTCTTCACCGATATCGGAGTTGGTCCGGAAAGGGCCGCTGGCCTTCTGCGCAGCGATGGCGTTGCCGATGACCGGAAGCTCGCCCGCGAGGCTGGACGCGACGATGATCTGAGCGCTCGGCGTATGCTCGGCGAGCGGGGCGTAGGCGGTGTCGAAGACGGTGGTGTTGGTCAGCCAGCTCACCGGGTGGAGCAGCAGCGACGCGCGATAGCTCTCGTCGTGCTGGTTGTTCAGATCGCCGCCGACGCCTTCCTGCTTGACGTCCCCGTCCGCCCGGTCGACCCGCCCGGCGATCCGCAGCTCGACCTTGTCGGCGATGATCGGCAGGTTGACCGCGCCCTCGACCTCCCGTGTGTTGTAGTTGCCGTAGGACCCCTGGACATAGCCGCCGTAATTCGCCGACGGAGCGGCCGAATACTGCAGCACAGCGCCGCCGGTCGTGTTGCGGCCGAACAGGGTGCCTTGCGGCCCCTTCAGCACCTGGATGGAGCTGACGTCAAACTGCGGCAGGGAGCTCAGATAGTTGGTGAGAGGGACGTCGTTGAAGTAGGTGACCACGCCTGCGTTGGAGGGCGAGGCGCCGGCCACCGGCTTGGACTGGCCGCGGATAGAGAACTCGGAGTTCTCGCGTGCGCCGGAAGACGCCAGGAAGGCGCCAGGCGTCACCTGGGTCAGGTCTTCCGCGGAGGCGATGTTGTCCTGCCGCAGCGTGTTGGGATTGAAGGCCGTGACGCTGACCGGGACGGACTGAAGGTTCTCCTGCACACGCCGGGCCGTGACGACGACCTCCC
>CALMGB010000020.1 GCA_937863535.1 uncultured Caulobacteraceae bacterium | reverse complement strand
CGTCCAGAGCGGCGGCCGTGGCGGCTGGGAGGTTCAGGCGGAGGAAGTCGCCGGCGGCCGGCGTCTTGCCGAACAGGCCGCAAGGCGCGCGGCGCCCGTTCCCAGTTGGGGCGCTCACAGCTTACCCGGGCAGGCGAAGGTCTTCAGCTCCGGCAGCAGAAAGGGGTCGGCCGTGGTGTCGGTGAGACGCAGGCGGAAAGTGGCCGCGTAGGCGCCGGTCCCCACCTGGAAGGTGACGCCCGACGCGCTGGCGGCGCTCTTCTGGGCGTCCTGTAGCATCTGCAGAAAGGCGAAGTCGCCGGTCCAGCTCCGCACCGCGGGCGGCGCCTTCGGTGCGCCCTGGAAGCTCAGCGTCACGCCGGGCGCCTGTCCCGGCCAGCGGAGCTCGACCGAGTTGCGTGCGACGGTGCTGAAGGCGGCCGGCGCCCCGTCCACGCTCAGCGTCACCGCCGAAGGCGAGCCGGTGAAGCTGACCGGCTCAAGCGTGAAGCGCACGTTGGGCCGTACGTCGCCCGGCTTGAAGAAGGCCTGGCGGATGCGGTCGGCGGTCTGGAGCTGGCGCACGCTGGCCAATTGCAGGCCCAGCGCGCGACCGGACGCCGAGAGCCCCCACGTCCGGCCAGAGGTGTCGAGCTGGCCGGTGAGGTTGGCGGTGGTGAATTGGTCGATCAGGCCGCCGGGGCGCAGCAGGCGGCTGAAGTCGTCGATGGAGACCTGGTGGGTGGAGGCCGCGAAGGGGAAGCCCTGTGCGGTGATCGACCTGCACTGGGGGACGATCTGGGTGGTCCAGGTCTGCTCGATAGAGTTCAGTGCGCCCTGGTTCAGCGACTGGGTGCTGGAGGAGACGAAGCCGTTGAACAGGGCCCCAGCCACCGGTGGCAGGGCGTGGGAGGTCTGCTGCAGCTTGGCGGTCGCCGCCATGGCCGAGCTGGTGGCGGTGTGCTGCAGCAGGGGATCGCCCATGCCGCCAGCGCTTTTGGCCGCCACGTTAGCGTCGGCGGCCTGCTTCAGGGCGTCGAGTGCATCGTCGATGGGGGACGGGCCGCTGGTGGAGGGCGTCAGCTCGCGCAGCCAGCGGTAGTGCTCGATCACCTCGTCCAGAGGACCGGGGGGCGGCGGGGGCGCGCCAGCGTTGACCTGCTCCACCTGGTTAACCCGGTTCAGGCCGCTGTAGATGCGGCGCGAGAACAGCGACGAGGTGCGCAGCAAGGCCCCAGCCGCGCCGCCGCCGGTGCGCGTGTTGAGGCTGGGCGGCGTCAGGTTGGTCTCGCTGGCCAGCGACTCGATCAGCTGCTTGAGGGGCGAGGGCGGCTGCAAGGCGCGGCGGATGCGGTCGTCGGGGGGGTAGCGACCGCTGACGCCGATGTCGTCGATGAAGGCGTCCCAGCGCTTGGTGAAGTCCGACAGGTAGGCGACCAGGATGCCGTCCTTGATCCGCCCGGCCTCGCTCAGCGGCGTGCCCTGCTGCGGCTGTCCCATGACCCAGCCCTCGTTGGCCGACTCGGTGGCGGCCTTGCCGATGGCGGGCAGCACCGTGGAGAAGAAGGCCTGGCGGCGGAACAGGCCGGGGATGCCGCTGGTGAGCGGCTTGCCGGACTTCAGCTGGAACAGGCCGGACGAGCCCACGCCCGGCGCGTCCATCAGGCTGTAGGCGGCCAGGCCCGTCAGCTCAGGATCGCTGAGCAGGCGGCTGTAGACCCGCTCGCCGGGGCTGAGGCTCGCCACGTTGGCGCGGGCCGCGGCGATCAGGTCGCCGTCCAGCGCCGGCGGCGAGAGCGGGCCGGAGAGCAGCGTGGAAAGGTGGGCGGAAAGGCCGTCTCGGAGCGCATCGTCCTCCTGCCCCGGAAAACGGTCGGACCAGGCGTTGGCGAACCAGCCCTCGATTTGGCCCCGCTCCAGCGGCGCGCCGGGGCTGCGCCCCAGCATCAGATAAATGCGCAGCAGGCCGTAGACTTCGCTCCGCACGTCGCCGCCGCCTTCAGGCTGCTGCACCAGGGCGCGCAGGCGATCCTCCACCCCCAGGACCAGGCGGGGCAGCATGAGCCGGTTCAGCAGGTTGCGGTAGGCGCCGTCCACCTGGGGCCGCAGCGCCCGGGTGCGGTTCAGGCCGAAGGAAAGGCCGGGCTCGGCCAGGCCCTTCGGCGCGGTGGTGGCGAAGGGCAGCGTGCGCGCCTCGTCCAGGATCGGCAGCACGGTGGTGACGTCGCTGTCGCTGACCTCACCTTGCGGCCCCGTGCTCACGTCGTGCTGCAGCTTGGCTGAGCGTTCGCCGAGCAGATGGATCAGGTGGGCGTTATGCAGGTAGCCCACCAGCCAGCCGAGGGAGAGCAGCAGGACCAGCGCCCCTCCCCCCGCCGCCACCGCCATCTTCAGCGTCCGGCGGCGCCGCTCGGTGAGCGGGTCGCGGCCGGCGAGCGCCGCCTCGGGAAACATGACCTTGTTCAAGAGGTCGTGCAGGAAGTAGCTGCGCCCCTTGACCGAGCCGCCGCCCACCGCAGTGGCCGTCACCCCAAACTTGGCCGAGAGCGAGGCCAGCAGGCGATCGATGGGCCGCCCGTGCTGGGTCCCGCTGGTCATGTAGAAGCCGCGGATCAAGGGCACGGGCTCGAAGCGGGTGTCGCGTGCGAGGATCTGCAGCAGCGGCTCGAGCGGCGCCCGCAAGGCCGCCACCTGCTGGGGGAAGCCAAAGATCAGGCCGCGCCGCTGGATGTCGCGCTCCGACTGCACGCGGGCGAGCAGGCGGTCGTTCAGGCGCTGGACCAGGGCGTCGAAGGCCTCGGCCGCTCCCTGCGCCTCGCCACCTGCGGCGTCGGTGCGAAGCGGGAAGGTGTGGCCCCAGACCTGCTCGCGGCCGGTGGCGTCCAGGTCGTCGAAGAACTCCGCGAAGCCGGCCAGCAGGTCGACCTTGGTCAGCAGCAGGTAGACGGGCGTTCGGACGCCGAACTTCTGGCCGATCTCGTTAATGCGCGAACGCACCGCGCGGGCATGGGCCAGCACCTCGCCCTCGTCCGCGGCGAGCAGGTCCGGCGCCGGCAATGCGACGATGACGCCAGTGAGCGGCTGGCGGGGGCGGTAGCGCTTGAGCAGGTCGAGCAGGCCTTGCCACGCCTTGGCGTCGGCGGCCTCGTGGCTGTCCTGGGTGGTGTAGCGGCCGGCGGTGTCGATCAGCACGGCGCGGTCGGTGAACCACCAGTCGGTGGTGCGGGTGCCACCAATGCCCCGCAGCGGCGCGGCGCCCACCTCCTGCGCCACGGGGAAGTGCAGGCCGCAGTTGTGCAGGGCGGTAGTCTTGCCAGCGCCGGGCGGGCCGATGATCACGTACCAGGGCAGCTCGTAGACCAGCTCGCGCTGAGGGCCGACCCGGGCCCCGCGCATCAGCTCCAGCGCCTTGGCCGCCCGCTCCTCCATGGCCTTGACGTCGCCTGCGGAGAGGTCGTCGGCGGGGGGCGCTGTGGCCGGCGGCGCGGCAAGTTCGCTGACCAGGGCGGCGTTCGCCCGCCCGGCGCGCAGCCGCTTGACCAGGAACCAGATGCCGAACGCCGCCGCCACCACGGCGATGGCGATCAGTCGGGCCAGCCAGCCGGCGAGGGGCGTATGGCCGGCGATGGAGACCAGAGGACCCACCAGCCAGATCAGCAGGGCCAGCAGCGCCAAGCCCAGGACCACGAACACCCAACGGGGCACGTTGACGCGAGGCAGGCGCGGCAGGCGGAGCACGCGGGGCAGGTTGGCGACGAGGCTCACGTCACATGATCCTCTGGACGCCAGCCGTAGCGGCGTAGGTCTTGGGGATCGCCACCTCCACCCGGCGGTTCTGGCGGCGGCCTGTGTCGTCGGCGTCGCTGGCCACCGGCTGGGTCTCGCCGACGCCGGAGGATTTCAGCCGGTCGGACGGCGCGCCGTCGGCGGTCAGCTTGTCGGTGACGGTCCTGGCGCGGGCCTCGGACAGGGCCTGGTTGGAGGGGAAGCGGAGCGAGCGCACGGGCTGGTTGTCGGTGTGGCCGGTGACCGGCACATCGCCCACGGTGAGCGCGATGGCCTGGGTGATCCGGCGCATCGTCTCGTCATAGCCGGCGTCCAGGTCAGCGGAGCCGGAGGCGAACAGGCCCTTGTCCTTCAACCGGACCAGCACGGAGTCGGACTGGTCGACCACGGCCACGCGGCCGGCATCGATGTCGGGCTTCAGGATGCCGGTGATGGTCTGGAACAGGCGGGTGTCGGACGGCGGCGGCGGGGCGGAACGGCTGAGCCGCGCAGGGCCGGCGGCGTAGATCGCCGACAGCGGCTTCACCGCGCTGGAGCCCGCCGCCGCCAGGGCGAACAGGAAGGCGGCGTAGATCAGCACCGCCAAGAGGGCGAAACCGGAGGCGTAGACCCAGAGCGGGATCTGGCGGCCGAGCGCCTGGTAGGCGGCGTCCTCACCTCGCCATTGGGGCGACAGGGTGCGCTCGTAGGGGCCGCGGAGGTTGCGGAGCACGCCGTAGATGCGCTCGCGCAAGGTGAACAGGCGGCTCGCCCCCTGGCGGTCCAGCCGCATCCGGCCTTCAAAGCCGAAGGAGAGGCAGAGATAGATCAGCTCCAGCAGGTTCGGCGCGCGGTTGGGGCGCTGCTCCAGGGCCTCGGCGATCTCGAACATGCGGTCGCCGGAGACCACCTCGTTGTGGAAGGTGGCGACCAGCGTCTGGCGCGCCCAGGCGCTCTTGGCGCCCCAGGGGGTGGACAGCACCACCTCGTCCAGCAGGGCGCACAGGGCGTAGTGGCCGTAGCGCACCTCCTCGTCGGAGCCGCCCTGGTCACGCACGGAGGCCTGGAAGCCCCGCAGCTCGTCGATCACCTCCTGGCGGAGGCGCCCGATGTCGTCGTAGCGGGTCTCGGCGCGCAGCGCGTTGGCCAGCGCGATCAGCCGGGCGCCGGCCGCGATCAACGGGTTCGGGCCGGTGGCCTCGATGGGCGCGGTGGAGACGGCGCGGCCGGGCGTCTCTTCCGGCTCGCGCCGGCGCTTGGGCTGGGGGCGCGACCTGGCCGACGGCGGGGCGAAGGGGTTGTCGGCCGCCGAACCGAAATCGCCGACCTGAGTCGCGTCGTCCTGGTCGAAGCCCCGCTGCACGGCGCCTGCGGCCGGGCGTATGATGGTGCGCTCGCCTTCATCCTCGTCGAAGCTGAAGGGGTCGCGCGGCGACGGGCTCACCGGACGCGGCCCCGGATGGCCCACAGCTCCAGCGCCAGATCAGGCACATCGCCGGAGACGTGCAGCGCCGCCCCGCCGGAGCGCTCCACCAGCTTCCAGTCCTCGGCGTTGGCGTTGATCTCGAAATAGACCATTCCGGAGCGGAAGGGTATCTGGCGCGGCTCGGTGGGGAGCGCGCGGATCGGCGCGCCGCCGAGCTGCAGGTTCACCAGGTCGCGGATGCGCTCGACGGGCCCGATGGTGGTGCGCTTGGGCAGGTTCACCCGCAGCGTCTCCGGGTCCACAGAGGACTTGGCGGCCAGCACGAAAACGCAGTCGGTGAACAGCGAGCGGTCGGTGACGCGCCCGACACGGATGTTGTAGGCGCGCTCCTCTAGGGGAATCGAAATCGCGGTCTGCTCGAACACCGCGCTCAGCGCCTCGCGCAGGAACGCCATCAGCGGTTCGAAACTGCCCTGCAGGTCGGTGTGGCGATAGGGCGGGAGCTTGGGCGGCCGATTGGTCACCGTGTCGGTGATGGTGGAGAGTTCGCCCGCCAGCACGGCGAAGGCCTCGTACAGCCGCTCGGGGTGCAGGGAGGGCAGGCTGGAGAGGTGGCGCAGCGCCATGTCGTTGCGGTTGGCCAGCATCAGCACCAGGAAGTCGGTGATCTCCGCGCTGCCCTTGCCGCCAGGGCTGGACAGGCGGGCCGCGATCGCGGCCGCGCGGTGCTGCAGCAAGCCGCGTATTTCGGCCAGGGCGCTCCGCAGCACAGGCGAGGCGCCGACGTCCAGCACGGTGGGGGAGAAGGCCGCGTCCAGGCTCAGCGTTCCGTCCAGCCCCTTTTCCACAAGGCGAGCCACCGGCAGGGTGACGTAGCCGGCCAGCTCCTGGCGCTCGTGCATAAGCTTCAGGTCGAGCGTGGCCACGGTGAGGTCGGCGGGCGAGGCGGAGCCGGCTATGGTGTCCACAACTTCCACCTGCTGGCCGATCCAGCGCACCGCCTGGTCGCCGCCGGCCTCCAGCCGGGCTTCCGCGGCGCCCTGGCGGCGGATGGGCAGGGCCAGGTGCAGCACGGCGTTGCGCAGGTCCGCCGGCGCCGCCAGGGGCACCGGGTGGTCGTCGTCGCCGGGGATGTCGAAGGCGGTGCCGTCCGGCAGCAGGCCGCTGGCGCGGGAGAGAGCGAAGACGCCGGTCTTGAGCAGAGCCGCGTCGATCTCCAGGGCGGTGAAGCCCCAGGCGAGCGGCGTCAGCGCCTGGGCGTTGGTGCGCGCCAACTTCTCCAGATAGCGCTCGAATTGCTGGAAGTGCTGGGTGCGCAGGAACATGCCCTCCGCCCACAGCACCTTGTTGTCCCAATAGGCCGACATCAGGCCGCGCCGACGTGGCGGCGGCTAACCTCGATCTCGTGCGTACGTCCCAACCCCATCCCCCCTGTCGCTGCTCAGCGCAGCGCCATCCTGTCCAGCTCGTCGAGCTGTTTCTCGTAGGCCGCGCGGAAGGCCCGGTTCACCGGACTGTCCGCGCTGTCCTCGGCCTCCGTGCGGAATTGGCCGTAGACCTTGACGTACTCGGCCCAGGCCACCGCTGCACGCGGCTTCAGCACGAAGGACTGGTCCTTGATAGCCTCCTCGATCCGCGCGGGGGCGAGCGTATCCAGACTCGACGCCAGGGCTGCGCGCAGGCCCGCCAGCATGCACAGCAGGTGCTTCTTGACGTCCTGGTAGGACTCCGCCACCGCCGCCGGCCCGTCGAGGAAGCCGTCGTTGGCCGAGCGCAGCAGTTCGGACGCCACCTTCTGTGGGGGCG
>CALMGB010000019.1 GCA_937863535.1 uncultured Caulobacteraceae bacterium | reverse complement strand
GCCCGCGTCGCCGCGACGCAGGCCGGCCAAGGCGTCGGATAGGCCCGCAAGCTTGGCGTCGCGCCGGCGGGCGTAGAAGTCGTCCAACGCGGCGAGCCAACGGCGCTTGGCCCCCACGCTCTGCTCCTAGCGCAGCGCGCCCGCAGTCTCATGCACGAGCCGCCGCGCGGTCTCGGCCTCGGCGGCGCGCGCATGGTAGGGAAAGCCCCGCATGGCGGAGGCGACGCGGCCCGAGCCCTGGGGCTGCAGCAGGCGGAGGCTTAGAAGTCTGGACCCAAATCCATGGCCCAGTCGGTGCGCCGCTAACGGGGAGACCTGGCTCTTAGCTGCCGTTCGGAATGTCTGCTTGTGGGCCAACACGCGTGGATGGCAGGGAGGCGCGCCTGAAGCGGAACGTCGCTTGCCGGCGCAACCTGCGGGTAAAATTAGGTGCGTAGACAGTCAGAGAAACGGCCACAGACACGCGCGACCGCCTAATCCTCCAAGTCACGAAGCGCGACATCGATCTCGGCGATAAGCTTGCGCGCCTCCTGCTCAGCCGCGTCGTCACCTTGCCGCTGATGGATCGTGACAAGTCGATCGAGCACCGCGCGCGCTTCTTGGTATGGATGCACACGCGCTGCGGCCACCTCGCCTTTCGCCAGTGCTATCAGCGCGCCAGCAAGGTTCAGGAGCGGGCCCGCGTCCTCCAGCGGGCGGTCGGTACGCCGTGACAGCTCTGCCACTTCTCGGTGCCGGCGCACCGCATCACGCAACATTTCTAGATCGTTCGTCTCCTCCCCGAGCACCTGATAGACGGCGGCCAAACCCGCCTTAGCCTCAATCAAGAGGCCACCCGAGTCGTTCGCCGCCTGAAGGCCGATTAGCGCGAACTCGTATGCAGCTCGCGCCCCATTGAGCGCCTCGACATTGGTCGGCTTCCGTTCTCCTTGGCTCTGCAAGGCCTGCGCCTTAAGCAAGTTCAGGCGGGCGTTGCCTAAAAGAAAACGATCCGCCGGGTAGTCCGGAAGTGCCTGCTCGACGACGCCCTCCACCTTCTCCAGCGGCGCCGCCGCAGCCGCAGCGCCGCTATCGGTCTGCGCGGCGCTCTCACTTTGCGTGAGCAGCGCTTGGCCCAGTGACAAGATGTTTTCCAACCGGACTTCGCCCTCGGTGCGATCGACGAGCCCTTCAAGCTCCGCGAGAGCGGCGTCTAGGAGACCGGACTCGCGCTGCTCTTCCCAGAGTGAAAGCGCATTGAGGGCGTGGAGACGCGCCGCTTCCACGTCCTGATCGCGATTGGCCTCCTCCAGAATGATGTAGGCGGCCCGGAAGTCGCCACGAGCTCGCATCGCGGCTGCCTGGACCTTGCGGCCGTCTTGCTCGTCGAGGCGGTGTTCGGGACGATTGGCGTAGTTTACTCGGGCCTTAAAGGCATCGACCAGAATCTGGATCTCTGGGAGATCTTCCTCCGGAGCCTTTAGCCGTTCGCTTTGCTCATTGAGGATCTTGATTGGATCTCGCACCCATTCTGGTTCGCCCAGCTTCATCTCGGACATGAGCTGCCCGAAGAAGCGGTCGGCTGGGCCGCCCCACACGAGGAACTTGTTTTCACCCAGCAGGAGCTCGTGCGCGTTTTCGCTGAGGCTTTCCGATCCTGGCGTGAAGGTGACCCAGTAGATGACAAGCTTCTGCATTACGCGACCGGCGTCCTGAAGGAGGGTCATGATCCCCTCCTCACCCCCGCTGTAGCCAACCACCACCAGCAGGTCGCACTCCTTCATAAGCGTGTGCACCATAGCCTGTGCGGTGCTGTGGCGGCTCGTCTCGGCGAGAGACGTGGCGCTGTTCCGCAGGTCGTACGTGTGCATCGACCCGTGCAGATGGACCACTTGTGGTCGCTTTGGGCGGCCAACAATCCTGTTAAGCGCCTCCAATCCGTCCGCTGTGACGGGCATCAAGCCGGTGCGTATGATTCCCTGCAGGACCAGTTGATCGAAGTTAGTTGTCAGGACGGTGTGCACGTAGCCTAGCCGCACTAACTCGCCAAGACAGGCGTGCGCCCAATTCAGCTTGTCGCCGCCTTGCGCGACGATCGCGTTGATAATCTCCCGCTGCATGTTCGCGGATTGAAAATGGGCTTCGAAGAAATAGCTGTAGAGGCCGGCCCAGTGCGATCCGTCCGGACGCGGCGACTTCGCCGGCGCGAGTGTGATGCGCCGCTCCTCGATGAGCCAATTTAGTGCGACATCCGCGTCCTGAGTGTCGAGGCTGCCGTTCGAAAGCTTGCGTGCGAGCTTCTTTGCGCAGTACTTTGCCACGCCTGCCGCCGGCTCGATTCCAGCGCTGACGGAGCAGCCCGCGCCGATCAGGAATACAGTTCCCCCGCCCTCCGACTCGCCGCCGTCAGCTGATGGCTTAGCCAGGACAAGCGCCGTCGCGAGATTGCTGATTTCTTTAGAGATCGGCTCGGACGGGCTTTCAGCAGCGTCGCTCACGGAGGTTCCCGCAGATTGCAGTGTCAGCCCACACTACGCACGAGGGAGCCGCCGTCAAATCGCGGGTGGCGCTCCCCGACGCGGTATAGCTTTGCCAACCCCGCTAACTGCGCAGGTCAGGATAGGAATTGTTAGTACATATGTTCCACAAGATGGCACAACCTAGTCAGAGGCTGCAGCATGTTGTGATGGAGGCCCTGTATATAGCCACGATATAACGTCGACGGCTTAGCGCCTGCCGGCCTATATGTTGCACTATCGACCTAATGGGTGGCGGAGCCGCCGACAATCCTCCGCGAGTCGGCAGTCACACGCCCCAAAAACTCCTCGCGCCTTTAGCCGATCGCGCCTATCCTGTGTGCTAGCGAGGAGACCCATATGGCCGACGGTTCTCAGATTGACGTGCGCGATGGCGTAGGCGAGGTGCCGGCACCACTAGACGTCCCTTTGGATAGCCCCGCCATCCGGCGGCTGATCGAGGAGGTGCGGGCGGAAGAGCTCGACGTTCCGCGAAGCTACAACCGCACGTTCAACCGTCACAACCGGTAAGTCGCGACCGCGTCGTGCACATTGACACCGTCCTGCTGAAGGTCGCCAGCCGCTGCAATCTCGATTGCAGCTACTGCTATGTCTATCATATGGGTGACGAGAGTTGGCGGACCCTGCCCAAGCGCATGTCCGCCGACACCCAGGCGCTCGTCGCCGCCGAACTCGGAGCACTGATGCGCTCCCAGGGGCGGCCCTTCTCTATTGTGTTGCACGGCGGCGAGCCCCTGCTACTAGGCCGGCACTGCCTAGAGACCTTGTTCACCGCCCTGCGCGGCGCATTGGGCGAGAGCTGTGGGATCAGCATCCAGACCAACGGTGTGCTGATCTCCGACGCGCTCCTCAACCTCTGTGCGCAGCACGACGTGACCTTGTCGGTCAGCCTCGACGGGCCGCAGCCGGTCCACGACAGCTTCCGTGTTGATATACGCCAGCGCCCGACCCACGCCAAGGTCGTGGCTGGCCTGCAGCGGCTTCAGAGCCATCCAGCCGCCGAGCGGCTGTTCTCCGGCGTTCTCTGCGTGGTCGACCCGACCTCAGACCCCGAAGCGGTCTATGACTACTTCAAGGATCTTGCCGTGCCCAGCGTCGACTTCCTCTACCGGGATGGCAATCATTCGGCACTCCCGTTTGGCAAGGCAGCCATCGAGTCGCACGAGTATGGCGCTTGGATGTGCCGCATCCTCGACCGCTATGTCGCAGACCCTGCTCCGTTCCGCAGCCGCCTGCTTGACGACATGATGCGCCTGCTGCTGGGTGGGGCCGGTGTCAAGGAAGGCATCGGCCTTACTGACTATGGCATATTGGTCATCGACACCGACGGGGCGGTGAAGAAGAACGATACCCTAAAGAGCTCACCCTTAGGCGATGGCTTTGACGCCACCTGGGCGCTCGGCCAGAGCGCGCTCGCCGACATTGCCGCCAGCCTGGAGTTCCGGGCCTACCACCTCGCGCAGCGGCCGAGCTCGCTGGTTTGCCAAACCTGCGCCCTGTTGAGGGTTTGTGGCGGCGGGATGGTCACTCACCGCTTCAAGGACGGTTCCGGCTATGACAACCCCACGGTCTTCTGCGCCGACCAGAAACTGCTGATCGCTCGCATGGAGACGCTACTGTCAATGTATCTCCAGGAGCGCGCGGCATGAGCCTGGCCTCGCTCCAGGCCGATGTTCGCACGACACCCTTCGCCCATGCCACCCATGCCGCTCCGTTGTCCGCTGAGCTTTGCGAGGCCGCGCTCGGCTGGATGGAGACGACCGCGCCGTGGCGTCTGCGCGTCGCCAGCTTCTACGAGCAGTGGGAGCTGCATCTTGATCCGTACGGCCTACCGGCGGCGCTTCAGCCACTGCTGGCTTCCGACACCGTCGAGGCTCTGCAACGGCTGATGTTGGCGCCCTTAGCCGGCCCATCGCTGACATTGACTGAGGTCACGGCGCACAAGCTGCTGCCCGGCCAGACAATCCGCGTCCACAACGACCATCTGCCCGAGGGCGAGACGCATCGACTGCTGGTCCAGCTCAATCGCGGCTGGGACGACGAGCAGGGCGGGTTGCTGCTGCTCTTCGGCAGCGCCGAGGCCGACGACGTGCAGCGTATACTCCGCCCGACCCACCGGTCGGCTATCGCCTTTGAAATTTCGCCGCAGTCTTTTCACGCGGTCTCAACCATTCAGGGCGGCGAGCGCTACACGCTGGTTTATTCCTTTCAGGCGGCGCACGGCGGCTAGGATGATCCCGCGCCTCGACGAGCCCTGGCATCTGCCAGACCTGGAGGTCTCTGTGGCGGATGCGCCGTCGCAGCCAGACTGGCTCTGGTCCCGCGTGGTGGCACCGCCGCGCGACATCGTCTCTCACGTGCAAGCCGGCGGGCTGCGAATCGCTGGCATTAAGGACGCCGACCGCGACCTGTTTACCAACGCGACCGAGGCGATCACTTGGTCACCCAGTCTGGCGGCACTTGTCACCACCCGCGTCGCGGCCGTTCATCTCCTGTGGGCCGATCCAGACCACGACGTCAGCCACAGTGAGCCGCACTGGCGCGACCGCATCTTCGTTTCGGTACCAGACCGCCATGACGAAGTCGGCGCCCTACGGCTCGCCGAGGGGGTCATACACGAGGCGCTGCACCTGCACCTGACCGAGCTAGAGGCGATCTCGCCGCTAGTCTGCGACCTGAGCGGCACCCTGGCATCGCCTTGGCGGTCGGGACCCCGCAGTTTCGGTGGGGTCCTGCACGGCACCTTCGTATTCGTGAGCCTAGCGGCCTACTTCGACGCCGTCATCGCGCCTTCGAATTCTCCCGTGGGCCGCCACGTTGACCAACGTCGCGCGGAGATCGCCCGTGAGCTCTCTGCAATTGATAGATCTATTCTGAAAGCGGGGTTGACGGAGCGGGGCATCGCTCTCCTCTCGCGGCTGCTGACATGGCATGAGTCAGCATTGCCAACCGGCGTGATCTAGATGTCAGGGCGACAGCCTTCAAACGGCTCCTCCGGCTTGCATCTATCGCGGGGCTACTTAGCTATAAGTGAGCGTTAGAGTTTGCCTCGACTACGTAGCGGCGGAGGTTTGCGTGTCGCTTGAAAAACTTGGTCTCGGGAAGTTGCTCGAGTTGATGTACGCGCATCCGGCACGCGTCAGAAAGCTTCTGCGGGATGACATCCGGGCGAGCAGCAAAAAGGCCGCGGGTGAGCCGCCCAGCAAGGGCGGTGACTTCTATGTACCGTTTTGGGCGGACGCAAAGGCCCACGCGGCGGGGAAGTCAGACCTGAGAAAAACGTCGGTCGCACGCATTGACCAAAACTGGCGACGCCAGAAATTATATCCGAAGCTCAGCGCAGGCTTCCTTCGCTGGTGGGAGGAGGATCGCCGATATCGCAATGAGCCGGTCTCGGTCGTGCCATCGCCGACGATCCCGCCTCTTGTCGCTGCTAATATTGTGATCAAGATTGAGAACATGCTCGCGATCGAGATCGAGGGACACGGACCACGCTTGCTATATCCCTACCTCCGGCCGGACCCCGCTCTCAGCGAAGAGGCCGCCCGGGTAGCGCTATGGTTGCTACAGCAGGCAAATACGGGGATGCCGCCGGAGAGTTTGCGCATCCTAGACGTTTGCCGCGGCCGCAGCTTTGCACTGGAGGATACGCTGCTGCGAGGGCACGAGAAGCAGCTGCTGCAGGACCGACTCGCCGAGTTGCAGGCTCAACGCGCGGCCTTGCTCGCTGAGGGCGAAAACGACGCCGCAGCCTGAGTTCTGTAGAGCCAAGTACTGGAAGCAGCTCGACAGCATGCGTTCGCAACCGATCACGGAGGGGCCGCATTCCGAGCTTGATATAATGCCTGCGCGTTCGCCGTCGTTAGCTGCTTCTCGTCCTCACGATGAGGTTCCAACGTATGGGGTCGCCGCTCTCATGCGTGTGATGGTCCGTAGGCGGTAGCGCGTGTCCATCAGCTATGCCGATCTCAACTGGACACTCCTTACACCTATATATCCCAGCGCGGGGCGCTTTCGCACCTGGCCTGCAGTCCGTTCTCCAGATCACATGATCGGGGGTACTGGTTCTCCTTAGACTGGCGGAGCTTGCATACACAGCCATGTTTTTGCCTCCCGGAATGGGCCAGCCTCAGCTTGGCTGATTCCACGACACTTCGGGACCAGACACCTAGCGCGCTCCCGAAGGAGGTGTATCGTCACTACCGAGGGTGGCGATAGATGGCATCTCGGTTCCGTGGCGAACTTACGACGATTCCGCCAGTGCGCATCGCGGTGCGACGCAGGGGGCTGGAGACGACCATCGATTGGGCCG
>CALMGB010000018.1 GCA_937863535.1 uncultured Caulobacteraceae bacterium | reverse complement strand
CATGAGCGGGATGGGCCGCCACCACGGGATCGAGGGCTTTCGGGAGTTCTCCAACCAGAGGGGCGTGGTGGTGCGCGGGGAGGGCGACCAGATCGACGCCTTCTTCGCCCCCTACGCCAAGGCGGAGGCGATCGTGCAGCACGTGCTCGCAGGGGTCGGCGCGGCCTGACCGCGCCCCCGGCCGCCGCTCAATCCCGCCCGAGCGAGATGAAGTAGTCGCGTACCTGCTCGGGCGCAGCGATGGCCTTCAGGTGCATCTCCTTCAGCTCCTCCGGGATGTACCAGTGGACGCGATCCTCGTCGTAGGCGCGCCAGACCACTTCGGCCACGTCGCTCGGTTGGATCAACCGCCAAGGCCCGTCGGGAGGCAGCGCCGCCTTCTGCTCGGGCGAGAGCATGGCCGTCTCTACGATCCCGGGGAGCACGTCGGCGGCGCGCACGCCATGCTTCTTCAGCTCGATGGACAGCGCCTCCGTCACGCCTTTGATGGCATGCTTGCTGGCCGAATAGGCGGCGAGATTGGCCGACCCGTAGATGGCCGAGGCCGAGCAGGTGGAAAAGCAAAGCGAACCCGGTGTGGCCTTCAGCAGCGGCAACGCCGTCTGCATCCCGATCATCACGCCGAAAAGGTTGATGCGCAGCAGCCGCTCGACCGCGTCCCAGGGCGTCGCGTCGAGCGGCGCACTGGTGATCACGCCGGCGTTGTTGAACAGGATGTCCAGGCGTCCGCCGGTCCGTTCGGCAAACGCGCCCACAGCGGTGCGGTAGTCTTGAGGATCGGTGACATCGAGCCGACGAATGAAGCTGACCGGCGCGTCCGCCGTCAGCCGCTGCAAGCCAACCTCGTCCACATCGAAGGCGCCCACCCGCCAGCCCCGTTGGGCGAACAGCAGGGCTGTCGCCCGCCCGATGCCGGACGCGGCCCCGGTGATGAAGATTGAGCGAGGGCTGTCGCCTGGCGCCATGGAACGACCTTCTCGAACACGGATGAGGTTACGGGCGGGTAGAGGCGACCGGCGAGGTCCAGGCCGCCGTGGCGGCTTCGATCCCCTCGGGCGCCGGCCCAGGAGGAGCGATGATGCGACCGCCTCCCCGAACGAAGAGCAGGCCAAGGAAGCCGAACGCCATGAGCACGGCCAAGGCGACGAAACCTGCCTGCTGCGTGTGGGTGAGACGGGTCGCGACGAGCACGAGGGCCGAGCCGATCCAAACGGTCGCGGTGCCGGAAAGGGCGTAGAGCCCGAAGAAGGTTCCGGTCTCTTCCGGGGGTGTCAGCCGGGTCAGCAGCGTGCGGCTCGAAGCGTAGGACGCCGTTATGAAGATCGAGAGAAAGGCGGCGAGGGCGAGATAGATGAGCTCAGGCCCCGTGCGGAACATCGGGCCGCCCCAAACCGCATGGGCCGGCGCGACATGCCAGAGATAGAAGATCCGGTCGGGCGCCATGCCGACCAGGGCCAGGAGCCCGATCGCCGTGACGCCGATCTCGATCTGCACGGCCCGCTTCGGACCCAGGCGATGATCCATGACCCCGCCCAGCAGGCCGCCTGCGACCGCCAGCACGCTCAGCAGGACGCCATAGGCCAGCAGCTGCAGCACGGCCCAGTGCATCACGCCGGCGGCGTAGACGCCCGAGAACAGCAGCACCCCCGTCATTGCGTCGATGTAGAGCATGCGCGAGAGCAGGAAGACCGTGGCGTCGCGACGGCCCTTGAGCCGGCCCAGCATGGTGCGGATCGAGCGCGCCCCCCCGGCGAGCGCCTGGCCCAGCGGCATGCCCGAGGGGGGAGAGTCCGGCGTCAGAACGAAGAGAGGCAGGGCGCCCAGCGCCAGGATGGCGGCGGAGATCGGGGCCACGATCCGAGACGGCTCGTGCTGGCGCGGATCGAGCCCGAACAACGGAGCGTGGGGCGTGAAGCCCGGAATGACGGCAGGCAGCACGAAGGCCCACAGCACGAAGACCAGCACCGACACCGAGGTCAGGTTGCCGAGCGCCAGCGCCAGGCCGGACGCCGCGTGAGCCCGCCGGACGCCCGCCGCCCTCACCAGCATGGAGTTATGCAGCACCTCGCTGTAGGAAAAGAGGATGTTGATGGCGGCGGCGATGACGATCACCGCGCCCACCGACAGCCCCCGGTGGTCCGCCCGGGTCCACCACAGGCTCCAGATCAGCGGGACCATCAAGGCGGTGACGAGCAGCAACAAGGGCTTGCGCCGTCCGATGCGATCCACCGCTGCGCCGAGAAGGGGGGCGCTGAAGGCGACGATCAGGCCCGACCATTCGCCGTAGGTCGCCACCGCCTGCTGACCGCGGACAGGGTCCCCCACCACCACGCTCGAGAAGTAGGGCATGAAGACGTAGATCGTGACCAAGACCACGAAGGGGTTGCGAGCGCCTTCGAATAGAGACCAGGCAAGGGCTCCGATCAGTAATCGGTCGCGCGCCGCCATCGAAGGCTCCTCCGCTCAGCTTCTGATGAGCTGATCGCCGCCTTTTGGAGGGATCGGTCCACGCAGACAAGGAGAATTGTCAGGGCGTGTCCCTGAGCGCCCGACCTGCACCGTCCTACTGTCCTGCCGGAGGTGATCGCTCGTCGATCGCCAGCGGCCAGTTGGCCGTGGCTGCCGTCGACGGGACGGCGTACAGGTCTGCAGGTGGAGCGCCGGGCGCGCCGGGAGCTGAGCCGCTTGCATCCTTTTCGATTGGCCGCCGCCGCCGCCGTGCTGGTCTTCACCCCGCTTGCGGCCGGAGCACAGAACGGCCCCCTTCCCACCGCCGCTCCCGACCCCCCTGGCCTGTCGCCGCCGGTGGTGGCCAGCGCACCCAGCGGCGTCTATGTGGCCCGGGCCACGCTGGCGCTCGCCCAGCAGGTGTTCGACCTCGTGGGCGCGCCGGCCTTGCGCGCCCAGACGCGGAGCCTGACCGCCGGGCTGAGCGTACAACTCGCCGCCGCCATGTCCGCTCGCGATCCCGCCCACGCCCGCGCCATGGTGGGGGCGGTGGGCGACGGGCTGGCCAGCCTCACCCCTCAGCTACAGGCCGAGGCGGTGTCGCACATGATCCACGACTTCACGGCCGGCGAGCTGAAGGAGATGCTGGCCTTCTACTCGTCACCCACCGGCCGGTTGGCGGCCCGGCGCATGCCGTTGATCCTGCAGCAATCGGTAGGCAGCGTGCTGACCTACCTGCCCCAGATGATGAGCGGCGTCGAGGACAGCTACTGCAAGCAAGTCACTTGCACCCGGGTGGAGAGACACGCCTTCGACGCCGTCGCCGCCAAGATGGTCGAGACCCGCTTGGTCGCGAAGTAGATCGGCGCCGGCTTAAGCTCGCGAGGAAAAAGGAAGGCTGCAGTTATGACGGTTTGGAGGCGGATTGCGGCGCCCTTGGCCCTAGGGTGCACGCTGGTCGGCCAGATGGCTGCGGCCGCCGAACGCGACACGCGTGTCTGGGAAGCCGCCAAGGCCGCACGTCCGGCGGAAGTGGCCTTGCTCAGACAGATGGTGGATATCGACAGCGGCACGGGCGACGCCGTCGGCGCCAAGGCGATCGACGACATCCTGGCGCCGCGCCTGCAAGCCCTGGGCGCCCAGGTCCGCATCCTGCCGCCCGAGGCGCCCAAGCTGGGAGACAACCTGGTGGCCGTGCTGAACGGCCAGGGCCGTTCGCGCATCCTGATCATCTGCCATGTGGACACCGTCTTTCCGGCCGGCGAGGCCGAACGGCGGCCCTACACGGAGAAGGGCGACAAGGCGTTCGGTCCTGGCGTGTCCGACGAGAAGGGCGGGGCGGCCCAGGCCGTGACCGCGCTCGGACTGTTGAAGCAGCTTGGCGTCAGCGACTACGGACGGATCACCCTGCTGGCCGAGACCAGCGAGGAGACCGGTTCCCCGGGGACCCACGCCCTCATCGACAGCCTGTCGCGGCAGGCGGACGTGGAGCTGAACATGGAGCCCGGCGACGAGCCGGACGCCCTAACCGTCTGGCGCAAGGGCTCCACCACCTACACCATCACGGTTCACGGCCGCGCCGCCCACGCCGGTGTCGATCCGCAGGATGGCCGCAACGCCGCGGTGGAGCTGATCCACCAGCTCGGCGCGGTGGATGCGATGCCCCACTCAGGCGACGGGCTGACCGCCAACCTGACCACCCTCAAGGCGGGTGATCGGGTCAACGTGATCCCAGACCTCGCCATGGCCAGCGTCAACGTGCGCGTGCGCGACGCCGGCGAGATGTCAGGCGTGCAGGCGGCGCTGGAGGCCAGGGCCAAATCACCTGTCGTGCCCGACACGAAGGTCGAGGTGACCTCCACGCCGGCCTTCCCGCCCCTACCGACCAATCCCCGCACGCAGGCCTTGGCCGAGCAGGCCCGGGCCATCTACGCCGGCCTGGGCCGCCCCTTGCAGCTGACCGGCAATGGCGGAGCGTCGGAATCCGCTCTGGCCAACCAGGCCGGCGCCGCAGCCCTGGACGGACTCGGCCCGGTCGGCGGCGGCTTCCACAGCGCGCGGGAGTATCTCGAGCTCGGGACCCTGACGCCGCGGCTCTATCTGCTCACCGAACTGCTGATCGCACTTGGAAAGTCGTCGCCCCCAAGGGTTGCGGGCTACTAGACCGGTCCGCAGCGGACGTGAGCCTTGCTGACGGCGTGAGGGCTGACGGCGTCAGGACTGTGCAAGCGCGACAGAGATGATCGCCGGCTTGGCCATTGCATCGTCTGCGCCTTTGGCCGGCGGCGTCGCAGGTGGGGCAGGACTACTGCTGGCGGTCAATGCTGGCGGAGACTTGGCTTCGGCCGGAAAGGTGCTTACCGGCTTTACCATCTCGGGCTTGACCGAGGGCAGGGTCTCCGGCGCCGGATACAAAGTCACCTTGATCCGACCGTCGCTCAAGACCGGCTGAGCCGCCTTGATCGCGGGCGCCGGCTCCAAACGGGCGAGTTCAATCGTCGCCGGCTCGGCTGAAGCGGCCGGAGTTTGATGGAACATGGCTGGCGCGCCCGCGTGGCCGCCGAAGCGGTAGAAGATGTGAGCGCCGACCTGAGCCACCTTCAGCAGGCCGGCGAAGGGGCTCGCCCGCGCCGCCTGGAACTGGGTCGCATCGCCCACCGCCGCCATGACCGCCCCGTGCATCTCGCCGGACGCGATCGCCTCGGCGCGCCGCCAAGCCACGGCCTCGATAGGCGACTGGCGGCTGCTGCAGGCGAAGGAGAATTGGCAGCTGGACCCCGCATGCTGGTGCACCACCGCACAGATGGTCTTGGGGAAGGCGGGATGACGGACGCGGTTCAGAACCACCTGGGCCACCGCCTGCTGGCCCGGGGACCCCTCGCCCCGAGCCTCGAAATAGACCGCCTCGGTCAGGCAGTGCAGATCGCTCGGCGCATCGGCGACTTTCTGGAAGTGGAAGGGCTGGGCCGCGGCATGGAAAGCCTGGACGGCGACCCGGAAGCGGTCCCGCAGAGCCAGGTCCGGCTGGATCGGGGCTCCATTTGTCTTGGTGGCTGCCGAGGCGACGGACACAAGCCGAACCGGGGCTCCGCCCACGCGGACGACGGGGTGGGCCGTGGCCTGCAGCGGTCCCGAGGCGGCCGGCGCCGGGACGACCCGCGCCGCAACCTTGCCGCCACTGCCGGCCAGATAGGCGACGCCGACGACGAGGCCGGCGCTGGAGCCGAGCACGATCGCGCCGGCCAGCGCACGCACGTCCTCGGCGCGCGTCTGTATAGATGAGGGCAAAATGTCTGGTCCTGTTCGGCGAGGGCGACCGCCCCCCGAAAGATCACCCCGGTCGATCTCTGCGACCTGGAGGTTAACGCCGATGCAAAGTTACGCGGATCGACGGGTCGGCAGAATAAACTGGCCAATGTGGCCGAAGCTTGTCATCCAGGCCGGGCTTTTGACTATAGCATCACCTTGACGCAGCTAGAAGCGGGCGCGGCCCGCGGCGAATCGCGCTCCCGGCGCGAGGCGACTGGACACCATGCACAAGGGCCTGCAAGAGGGCCGCGCTGCCTTCTGCCTGTATCTGAGACCGCCAAGCGGACTTTCCTGAATGCGTAGAACCCTCGTCGCCGCCGTCGCGCTGGCGCCCCTCTGCCTCGTGGCGGGCCGCAGCGTCGCCCAGACGACCGACACCATCAGCAACGGAGTGAACGCTCCCGTCGCCACCGCGACCGCGGCCACTGGCGGCGCCAGCATCGACGTGGCCAGCGGCGGATCGGTGACGGTGACGGGCTCCACGCCCGCCATCACGCTGAACAGCGGGACCATCGCGGCTCCCAACAACGTGACCGTCGAGGGCTCGGTCAACATCTCCGGGGTCACTAACTCCGTGGCCATCCAGGGCCTGGGCGGTTCGGTCGGGTCCATCACCAACAACGGCGGGTCCATCACCAATTCCGACAGCTTCAGTCCCCCCACCAACGGCGATGGCTATACCGAGGCGCCCTTCGACGACGTAAGCACGGCGAACACCGGCCGTTACGGCATCCAGGTCACCGGCGTCTCGCCGCTGGTCGGCGACATCGACAACCTTGGCGGCACCATAACGGTCAAGGGCAACTCGTCCTACGCCATCTCCATCGAAGGCCCGCTGATGGCCAGCGCCACCACGGGGGCCACAGGCAGCCTCTTTAACTCGGGAACCATCTCCTACACAGGCGACAACGGGGCGGCGATCCGCTCGACCATCGGCGGGACCATAGCCGGACAGGTGCAGATCACCGGCACCGTCAGCTCCCAGGGAACCAACTCCAGCGCCATCAACCTGGCGGGCAACGTGGGCGGCGAGGTCTCGATCTATTCCGCCGTCACCAACACCGGCTACGCCAACACCGTACGGCCGACCACGACGAACACGCTCAACGACCTGCAGGAGACCACCAACGGCAATCAGGTGGAGCAGGCCGCAGGCGCGGTGATCATCACCGGCAATGTCGGCGGCGGCATTCTGATCGGCGCGCCGCCGGTCGGGACAACGGCCACCACCACCACCGACGGAGATGGCGATGGGATCGAGGACGGCGCGGAGGGCACCGGCTCGATCACCAACTACGGCAACGCGGCGGCCCTGACCGTGGGCGGGTCGGCGAACACCACCACCACCATCGGCGTCGTCGGCACCGTCTCGACCGAGACAGCGCTCCCTGAGAACAACTTCGGTCTGATCATCCGCGGCGCGGTGGCGGGCGAGGGCGTCTACGACGGCGTGACGGCCAGCGCGCTCCAGATCGGCTCGGGCGCCGCGAACTCCGGCGTCAACATCACCGGCGGGGTGCGGGTGGTGGGCAGCATCTCCGCCGACAGCTTCGAGGCGGACGCCACCGCCATCCACATCTCCAGCGGCTCCATCGTTCCCACGATCCAGAACGAGGACTTCATCGAGGCCAGCGTCTCCAACTCGGTGGTGTCCGCGAGCGATCCCGCCAATGTGGTCAACACCGCGGCGGTCTCGAGCGGCATCCTCATCGACCAGGGCGCATCGGTCACTACCATCAACAACCTCGGCACCCTCCAGGCCACCGCCAACGGCGACGGCATGAAGGCCGTCGCGATCCGTGACCTGTCCACAACGGGTCTGAGTACGGTGCTGAACGAGGGCGTGATCAGTGCGGCGGTCACCCCGGTCACCGCCAACCTGGTCCTGCCGTCCTCCGTCAGCACCGCGCTGGACCTCAGCGCCAGCACCACCGACTTCACCCTGACCCAGCAGGTCAATCCCAGTCCCATCGCAGTGGAGGTCAGCACCACCACGAACTCGTCCGGAGTAGTGACCACCACCGCCGCCCTGACCACCGCCACCGCAACCACCACCACGACGGTGACGACGACCACCGCTGGCGTAAAGACGACCACGACGACGACCACCCCCACCTATCCGCAGATCATCGGCGAAGTGTT
>CALMGB010000017.1 GCA_937863535.1 uncultured Caulobacteraceae bacterium | reverse complement strand
GGGGTGAGGATGGTGGGGGGGGGGGGGCTGAGCTGGGGCGGGTCAGCCGCGGGGACGACGGAGTAGGTCGCCCCTCGCTGCCGGGAGAGGCGTCAAAGCCCCGCCACCCGCTCAACCACCGCCTTAGCCTCCGGCGAGGACCAGTCCGTATCGCCCGAGTAAACCGCCCGCTCCATGCCCGAACGGTCGATCAGGACGGTGGTGGGGAAGCCGATCAGCGGCGGCTTCATGCCCGCCATAAAGGCATACTTGGCGTCCTGGTAGAAGCCGAGCGGCGGGTGGGCGGCGATAAAGGCTTTCGCCTTGTCGGTCTGGCCTGAGGTGTCCATGCTCACCGCCAGCACCTGGACGCCGTGACCAGCCTCGGCGCTCTGCAGGGCGGCCAGCGTCGGCATCTCCTTGACACAAGGCGCGCACCAGGTGGCCCAGAGGTTCAGCACCACCGCGCGCCCCTTGAAGTCGGTCAGGCGCACGGGCTTGGCGTCCTCGCCCACGAAGGCCACGGGCGCTGCGGGAATCGGATCGGGCAGCACCTGCAGCTTGGCCATGGCGCCCCGGTCCAGCCCCGACAGCCCGGCCGTCATGCCCGGTTTGATCGCCGCGGCGACGATGACGTATAGGACGCCCGCCACGCCCACCAAGATCACCAACGCCAACGCCGCCGTCAGGCCGCGCCCCATGAGGGGTCGCCTGTGCTGTCCGGCCCCTTGAGGTTGCACATCCGCCATGTCCGACAATCCCGTGGTCCCGAAGGGGCAAGACATATGGGGCGGCCGGTTCGAGCGGCGACCGGCCGAGCTGATGCAGGCGATCAACGTCTCGATCAGCGTGGACCGCCGGCTGTGGGCGCAGGACCTTCGGGGCTCCCGCGCACACGCCGCGATGTTGTCCAGACAGGGCGTGATTACAAGCGCCGACGAACAGGCAATACAGGACGGCTTGGCGCTGATCGAGCAGGAGATCGCGAACGGGAGCTTCCCCTTCCGCGACCAGTACGAAGATATCCACATGAACGTGGAGGCCCGGTTGGCGGAGCTGATCGGGCCGGCGGCGGGCCGGCTGCACACCGCGCGCTCGCGCAACGACCAAGTGGCGGTGGACTTCCGCATGTGGGTCCGCGACGCCTGCGACCACGCGGCGGCTCAGCTCGAAGCGCTTCAACGCACCCTCCTCGACAAGGCCGAGGCGCATGCGGCCACGCTGACGCCGGGCTTCACCCACCTGCAGCCCGCACAGCCCGTGACCTTCGGCCACCATCTGATGGCCTATGTGGAGATGTTCGGCCGCGATGCCTCGCGCTTCCGCGACGCTCGCGCGCGGATGAACGAATGCCCGCTGGGCGCCGCCGCCCTGGCCGGCTCGCCCTTCCCCATCGACCGCCACTTCACCGCCGAAGCGCTCGGCTTCTACCGGCCCACCGCGAACTCCCTGGACAGCGTCTCGGACCGCGACTTCGCGCTGGAGTACCTCTCCGCCGCCTCCATCTGCGCGGTGCACCTGTCGCGGCTGGGGGAGGAGATGGTGATCTGGGTGACGCCGCAGTTCGGCTTCGCCAAGCTTTCGGACGCCTTCACCACCGGCTCCTCCATCATGCCGCAGAAGCGCAACCCGGACGCCGCCGAGCTGGTGCGCGCCAAGATCGGGCGCATCTTCGGCGCCCTGACCAGCCTGACGATGGTGATGAAGGGCCTCTCGCTCGCCTACGCCAAGGACATGCAGGAGGACAAGCCGCCGGTGTTCGACGCCCACGACGCGCTCGACCTGTCGCTCGCCGCCATGACCGGCATGGTGGCCGACATCGAGCCGGACACCGAGCGGATGGCTCAGGCCGCAGGTTCCGGCTTCTCCACCGCCACCGACTTGGCCGACTGGCTGGTGCGCGCCCTCGACCTGCCGTTCCGCCAGGCTCACCATGTCACGGGCGCGGCGGTGAAGCGGGCGGAGGCGTTGGGCGTCGGCCTTGCAGAATTGTCCCTGCAGGAGTTGCAATCCATAGAACCCAGGATCGACGAGGGCGTTTACGCGGTGCTCTCCCCCTCAGCGTCGGTGGCGAGCCGGACCAGCTACGGGGGCGCCGCCCCTGATCAGGTGCGAAGCCAAGTGGCGCGCTGGAGGGGCTTGCTGTCATGACGGATCGGGACCTACGCCGCTGGATCGTCCCTGCCGCCCTCGTTGGGGCGGGCGCGCTGGCGCTCGGCCTGACGGCCTGCGGCGAGGTTGGCCCCCTGCAGCAGCCGCCGCCCCTGTTCGGCCAGAACGCGAAGAACGACTATTACGCCCAAAACGCCGCCCGAGCCCAGGCCGCCAGCGACCAAAGTGAAGCGAGTCGCAACACCACCGGCTCCGCCGAGCGCGAGGCCAACACCGTTGACGACGACCAGCCGCTCAGCACCCGCGACATCCAGGACCCAGCGTCAAAGATGACCACGCCGCGCGACTCACCGGTGCCGGGAGAGCCCAATCCGCTCGGCCCCAACATCAGCACCACGCCTCCCAACTAAGGCCTCGCCTCCGCCGTGTAGCTGAGGAGCCGCCGCTCCCGGGCGCCGAAATAGCCGGGGTTTGTCTCATCCTGAGCCTACCAGCAGACGAGGCTTGCACCGGTTATGACGCACTTTCGTCCCCGGAATGGATCAGGACGACGCCAAATTTGAGCTAAGCGGTTCCGCGAACCCTCGCCCCGCTTCCGGACGCCGCCATGCACGCCTTTCACGACCGGCCCAACCCTGCCGGCTTCGAGTTCTGGTGCGAGGACCTTCCCCTCTCCCGCATCGCAGATGAGGTCGGCACCCCCGCCTATGTCTATTCGACGGCGACCCTGGCCCACCACTACCAGAGCTTCGTCCAGGCCTTCGCGCCGCGGGAGGTCTCCGTCGCCTATGCGGTGAAGGCGAACGGCAGCCTGGCGGTGCTGGCCACCCTGGCGAGGCTCGGCGCCGGGGCCGACACGGTGTCGGAGGGCGAGATCAGGCGGGCCCTCGCCGCCGGCGTGCCCGCCTCGCGCATCGTCTTCTCCGGCGTCGGCAAGACCGACGCGGAGCTGGCCTTCGCGCTCAACGCGGGCGTCCGCGAGATCAACATCGAGTCCGAGCCGGAACTGCACCGCCTGGCCGCGATCGCCGCCGCCAAGGGCCGGCGACCCACGGTGGCGCTGCGCATCAACCCGGACGTAGGCGCGGGTGGCCACGCCAAGATCACCACCGGCTCGGACGACAACAAGTTCGGCATAAGCTCGGCCGAGACGCTGCGTCTTTACGCCGAGGCCTGCAGCCACCCGCAGTTCGACGTGGCGGGGCTGGCCTGCCACATCGGCAGCCAGATCACCGACCTCGCACCGCTGCGCACCGCCTTCGCCGCCATGGCGGATCTGGTGGCGCGGATCAGGGCCGAGGGCCTGCCCGTGCGGCGGCTCGACCTCGGCGGAGGGCTCGGCGTCGCCTATGGCGACGGTCCCGAGCCGCCCAGCCCCGCCGACTACGCCCGCGTTGTGCTGGAGACGGTGGGCGGGCTCGGCGTGGAGCTGGCCTTCGAGCCGGGCCGCCTGATCGCCGCCAACGCCGGCGTGCTGCTCGCCAGGGTGATCCAGGTGCACGCGCGCCCCGGCGGGCGGCGCTTCCTGGTGCTGGACGCGGCCATGAACGACCTGCTGCGCCCGGCCCTTTACGACGCCCACCACGCCATCCGCCCGCTCCACCGTCGCCTGGAGGGTGCGCCCGAGCGCCTCTACGACGTGGTCGGCCCCGTGTGCGAGACCGGCGACACCTTCGCCCGCGCCCGCCTCCTGCCCGAGCTTGCGGCCGGCGACCTCGTGGCCCTGCTCACCGCCGGCGCCTACGGCGCCTCCATGTCCAGCGAGTACAACAGCCGCCCGCTGGTCCCCGAAGTCCTGGTCCGAGGCGCGGAGTACGCGGTGACCCGGCCTCGCCCATCCTACGAGGAGATGCTGGGACGGGAGCGCATGGCGCCGTGGCTGGGCCGCTCCTGAACGGCTTGCCGTGACCGATCGCGGACAATAGGCGTTACGTCTGCTGAAAGCCGACGCTCTACGATCTCCAGGCCATGCGTTTAGCGAGCGATCGGATTGCGAGAAAACCGGATCGACTCCGCAGTTGATTTGTGTTCGAAGTCGCAGGCGTCGCGCTGTGCAGTGCCAGCGGCTCATCCCGTACCCTTGTAGCTTCGAACCGACCACTTAGGGCAGCGAGGAACCGGCCCATCCGGACTCCGGGACCGGTTCTCCTCTTCCCCATCAGGATTGGGTAGATCCTATGCCATCAGACCTGTGCCTGGAGACGTATCGTAGGCTGATAGCAACAACGCTGGCGACCGAACATGGTCGGTTCGTCGCAATCAGCGGCGACCGAATGCTCGGCGTCTTTGATTGTTGCCGCGAAGCGAGAAAGACCGGCTATGACGAGGTGGGACTTGGCCCCCTGTTGGTGAAACGCGTGGTCACCATCCCCGAGGCGCCCAAGGCCGCCCACAATCATCGGAGCTTCCACTAGCCCCAACTGTCCGCGGGCCGCCATCCCGTAACCCTGGCCGAAGGCGCTCGCACACCACGCCGGGCCACCGGACAAAGGCGGGTTGCCGGAGCCAAGCCAATACTTGCGCACGACCCTGAGCGGGCACATCGACCCGGCGCGCTTCTGGACATCTGCTCGGACGCGCTTCACGCTCCCATCGCTGGTGGACGACGGGGGACGTCATGAGAAGCTCACGCCTGGATTTGGCTCCGCGGCTGATCGGTAGATGCGCCGGGGTATTCTACCTCATCGTCGTGGTCGCCACGATCTACAACACGGCCCTCGCCGGTGGCACAGGTCTAGGCCATGCGGCAGGGTTGCTGTCGGCCGTCGCCTACGTCGTCGTATCGGCGCTCTTCTACCACTTGTTCAGGCCTGCCGGCCCGATCCTCGCGCTTCTGGCCGTCTTCCTCAACCTTGAAGGCATCGCGCACCAGCAGGACAGCTTGGCCTTCTTTGGCTCCTTCTGCCTGATCACAGGCTATCTTACCTTCGTGTCGACCTTCCTCCCACGCGTCATTGGCGTCCTCATGATGCTTGCGGGAGTGGGGCTGCTCGCTAACGAGTTGATGCCCCTGCTCTGGCCGTCCCACCCCCGGATCATCTCCACCATCGCCTGGAGCTTGGACGGCGTAGGGGAGCTAACACTGACAGCGTGGCTCGTGATTTTCGGTGTCGATCCGCTGCGGTGGTGGGAAAGAGCCGGGGAAACCCCGATGCTCGCTTCAGGGAGGTCGGCTGACGTCCTTTAAGGCTGCAGGTGCTCGCAACCGACCACGGTCTTCGGCAACCGGCCGTCCGCAGTTCACCCAATCCGGGCGATGGCCCGTCCGCTTCCTGGCCGAAGGCCTTACCCTCACCGAGCGGCGAGTTTCGGGCCAGACGCTTCCGGCGCTGTTCGACCCTTAGCTGCCGTAACCCACCATAGTCCTGGCGAACGACTTGCCAGCAGTGATCTCAGGCGTGGTCGCCTTCGTCCCGTCATTGGTCTTAGCTTCGATCTGCTCTAACTCCTTCAGTGCCGCGCGCCCGTACTGGCGTACACGGTTGGCCTCTTCCTCGATTTCGTTCTTGCCAACAATCACGTTCACAGGACGATTGGCCTCCACGATCAGCTCGAAACCTGTAAATGCAACATGACCAACATGAATCAGGTCTGCGGCTATGCTTTTGGGGTCCGTCATATCGATGTAGTTCGTCTTCACAGTATCTGTCTCACCTTCGATCCCTTCGAGGGTCCGATAGGCATGAAGGATACTAGCGTGGGCAT
The DNA here is from genome assembly GCA_937863535.1 of uncultured Caulobacteraceae bacterium. Taxonomy (GTDB): domain Bacteria; phylum Pseudomonadota; class Alphaproteobacteria; order Caulobacterales; family Caulobacteraceae; genus CAHJWH01. The sequence goes on along the minus strand of CALMGB010000017.1, from coordinate 7,714 downwards.
GGTCACGGTTTATGAAGCCTTTCAGCTTTTCCACTTCGTCTGACTCTTTTGGGTAAGCCTTCTTCAGCCACGGATACACCGTCTTCTTCATTAATCTCTCATGATCAACCCGGTGCTCGGGATCAGTGTCGAAGTAGGTGGCGTCATCCGTGTGGTGAAGCGCATAGGCGGCTAGCGCGCAGTGCTCCAAAGCGTGACGAAGGTTACTGTAGGTTTGAACTTTATGCTGACGCAAGGCTGACATCAGGCCTAGACATAAGTTTACGTTGACCTGTGAAAGGTAAGCACCAAACGCCTTTCGGCTGGCGACATAGCCAACGATCCCGGTGCTCAAGAGGCTGATGGTGTTATTGGCGAATGCAAAGCTCAACGGGAAATCTTTAAGGTTGGCGCGCAACGTCTCGCCTTCAGAGTCGGAAAGCTGTTCGATAGAGAGCATCTCGACGGGCATTTGGCAGCCTGAGGTGTGAGGCGGATGCTTGTGAGCCTCCACGAGCGCCATTGTGTTCCGCCGAATGGCAGTTTTCCACCCTTCTCCGCCGCGCCGGGAGTCCGCTCTGCGGAAGAATGCCTTGGTTCAGGCTGGAGGTCGTTGACACGGCGTCCCGCCGACCCCGCCAGGCCGGTCGCCCACGTCCGGTCGATCACCCCGCCGGCGCCCGTCCCGCCCGCCGGCGCAACCGCCCCAGCCGCCGCAGCCTCCGCCAGAAGCGGGTCTTGGCGGGTTCGGGGTAGGGCTGGAGGTTGCGGACGAACTCCTCGGCGGACTGGCGCCAGGAGAAGGTCTCGGCGTAGGCGCGGACCGCCGCCCGGTCGAGGTGCAGGCAGTCCAGGCAGGCCTGGCGCAGGTTCGCGTTCACCTCGCCCGCGCCCGAGCCCGGGATGATGTCGATGGGGCCGGGCGCGGGGTAGGCCGCCACCGGCGCGCCCGCCGCCATCGCCTCCAGGATCACCAGGCCGAAGGTGTCGGTGAGCGAGGGGAAGACCAGGGCGTCGGCGTGGGCGAAATAGGCCGCCAGCTCCTCGCCGGACTTGGTGCCTACGAACAGCGCTTCGGGATGGCGGGCGTGCAGCGGGTCGCGCGACGGGCCGTCGCCGACCACCACCTTGGTCCCGGGCAGGTCCAGCGCCAGGAAGGCCTGGATGTTCTTCTCCGGCGAGACCCGCCCGACGTTCAGGAAGATCGGGCGCGCGACGCCCTCCAGCACGTGGGGGAACTGCGCGGCGCGGTCGGGGTGGAAGAGGATCGTGTCCACGCCGCGCGACCAGGGCGACAGGTTGCGGAAACCCCGGCGGGTCAGCTCCTCGCGCATAGTGGGCGTGGCCACCATCACCCGGCCGGACGCCCGGTGGAACCAGCGCATGTAGGCGTAGCCGGCCGAGACCGGCATGGGCGCCCGCGCGGCCAGGTACTCGGGAAAGCGGGTGTGGTAGCTGGTGGTGAAGGGCAGCTTCCACTCGATGCAGAGCCGGCGCGCCGCCAGGCCCACGGGGCCTTCGGTGGCGATGTGGATGGCTTCGGGCTCGAAGGCCTTGAACCGCGCCTGCATGGGCTCGTAGGCGCCCATGGCCAGCCTGATCTCGGGATAGGTCGGCATGGGCAGGGTCTTGAACTGATCGGGGGAGACCACCTCGACCACGTGGCCCATTGCCCGGCACTCGGCGACGGTGCGGGTCAGGGTGCGCACGACCCCGTTCACCTGCGGCTCCCAGGCGTCGGTGGCGAGCAGGATGCGCATCAGGCGCGGGCTCCGCGATCGACCCCCGGCGACGGGTCGGACCGGTCGTCTGCTGAAGATCCCACCGCCAACAGCACCCCGTGCAACCCCAAGCCGCCCGTTCCCGCGCCCGGCCGCCGGCCGCCTTGCAGCAGCGGCCGAGCGCCCTCGCGACCTGGGCGGCGAGCCGGGGCTATAGGGTCAAAGGTCCATCGTGGCGAGCCGATTTCGAGGCTCAGGCGCCTGCATCCCAGGCAGGTTTTCGCTCGCCCATGGCGATTGACGCCTAGGCGATTTGCAAAGACCACCTTATCTGAAACCTGGTTGCAGTGCAGCATTCGGTTGGAACATGGACGCAGCGATCAGCCGCCTCGACGATCGCGCCTTCGAGGCGCCTACGGCGAACCGCCCGCGGCAGGCAGGCGACAGCCCCAAGTCGCTGCGCACCCGCGCGCGCATCCTGGACACCGCCATGCGGCTGTTCGCCGAGATCGGCTACCATCCGGCCAGCAATGCGATGATCGCGGAGGCGTCCGGCCTCACCCGGGGCGCCATGCTCTACCACTTCGCCACGCGCGAGGCCTTGCTGGACTGCGTCATCCCCCACATCCAGGCGGCCCGGGCGCATCTGTTCGAAGAGGCGGCGGCGCACACGCCGCCGGGGGTGGACCGCACCGACCACGCCATCGACATCTACTGGCGGCTGCTGCACGCCCTTCCCTTCGTCGCCTTCGCCGAGATGGAGCATGCGGCGCGCACGGACATCCCGCTCCGCGAACGCCTGCAAGGCGCCCAGGCGGCCTTCGACCGCAACCAGGTGGGCGAGCACATGGCCGAGCTGGTCCAGGCCGGCGAGGCGCCGCGGTTCCAGGCCAGCCGCGACCTGGCGCGCTTCGTGCTCGAGGGCTTGTCCAGGGCGCACCTGGCCTACGAAGGCGACGTCCGCACCGACCGGCTGCTGGCCGTGGTCAAGCGGGCCGCGCGCATGCTGAACCGCAAGGGCGCGCTGGCCGACATCTGGCCCGAGGGCTGACAGGCGCGCTCAGCCCTCCGCCCGGGGAAGGTCCAGGTCGACCCGCAGTCCGCCGAGGCTGGACCGCGACAGGGTCAGCGATCCGCCATAGGCCCGCGCCAGCTCGTCGACGATGGACAGGCCCAGTCCCGATCCCGGGGCGCTCTCGTCCAGCCGGGCGCCGCGCTTCAGCACTTCGGCGCCCTGGGCCTCGTCCAGGCCGGGGCCGTCGTCCTCCACGGTGAGCTGCAGGCGGCCAGGGGCGGCCGGTTCGGCGTTCACACGCACACGCGCCTTGCAGAACTTGCAGGCGTTCTCCAGCAGGTTGCCGGCGATCTCCTGCAGGTCCTGGCGCTCGCCCAGGAAGTCCAGGCCGTCGTCCGCCTCCCAATCCACGTCGACAGCACGGGCCTGGAAGATGCGCTCCAGGGTGCGGGACAGCTCGTCCAGCACCTCGGCGACCGAGGTGCGCTCCCCTGACCCTTGCGCGCGGGCGGCCGCCCGCGCGCGGCGCAGGTGGTGCTCGACCTGGCGGCGCATGGCCTCCGCCTGACGGTCGACCACGGCGGCCAGCGGGCTGGGGTCGCGGTCGGCCTCGGCCAGCATCACGGAGATCGGCGTCTTCAGCGCGTGGGCCAGGTTGCCGACGTGGGTGCGCTGGCGCTCCACCACCTCCTGGTTGTGGTCGAGCAAGGCGTTCAGCTCGCTGGCCAGAGGCGCGAGTTCGCGCGGATAGGCCCCGGCCAGCCGCTGGGCCTTGCCCTGGCGCACGCCCGCCACCTCGCGCCGCATGGCGAACAAGGGGGTCAGTCCCACCATCACCTGCACCACCACGGCGCCTACGAGGCCGACGCCCAGCAGCACCAGCGCTGAGGCTGTGGTCCAGGCGAAGCGGCGCACGTCACGGTTCAACGGTGCGCGGTTCTCCGCCGCCATGAACACCACAGGCGCCGCGTGTCCCGGCAGGAAGGCCAGCAGCGCCGCCGCGCGCAGCGGCTCATGCCCGTCCTGGGCCGGTCCCGTGGTGTCGTAATAGGCCGTAGTCCCAGGCTGGGCCTTCAGCTGGACCATGACCTTACGGGGGGCGTTCAGCACCTGATCCCAGAGCGAGCGGGATCGGGACAGGGCATGCAGCCGGCCGTCGCCCGGCCAGTCGGCGATCTGCCAGTACTTTCCGGAATAGGCCCGGGTGGCGCGCTCGTCGGTGAGCGGCGGGGCGGTGACCGCGCCGTCGGCCTCGACGCCCGCGCCGGCGTACAGACCGTTGGCCAGGTCGGCCAGGTCGGTGTCGAAGCGGCTGAGCGCGGCGTGGTCGAACAGCAGGGTGAGCGCCACCCCCATGCCGAGCAGCAGCAGGATGGACCACACCGCCGCAAGCGCCACCAGACGTCCGACCAGCGATCTCCGGCCGAACTCGGGGCGGCGGCCAGGACGGCCCGGGTCCAGGCGACGCCGGACCGGCGGCTTGTTTCTCATGCGGCTAGCCTTATCCCGGTCCAAGTCCCTATCTAACCCCACGATCCCGGCCGTTCCACGTCGCGCCGCCGCCTCACGAGACCGACCCTCCCGATGCCCACGCCTTGCCTGTCGCCCGTCAACCGAGAGAGCCTGGTCGAGGAGCTGGCCCAGGCCCGGCTACCCTCCGCCCACGCCCCTGACGGGCTGATCGTGCGCGCCTTCCGCAGCCGCCAGGACGGGAGCGAGCACCTGGCCCTGGTCAAGGGCGTCCTGGCGCAAGGCGCCCCGGCGCAGGAGCCCCCGGCGCCGGGGGCCGCGACCCAGGGCGCCCTGGTGCGGGTGCATTCGGAGTGCCTGACCGGCGACGCCCTGGGGTCGCTCCGCTGCGACTGCGGCGAGCAGCTGCGCGCCGCCATCGGCTTGATCGGGGCCAGCCCGAATGGGGCGCTGATCTATCTGCGCGGCCACGAGGGCCGCGGCATCGGTCTCGCCAACAAGATCGCCGCCTACGCGCTGCAGGACCAAGGGCTGGACACCGCCCAGGCCAATGCGGCGCTGGGCTTCGCACCGGATATCCGGGACTATCGCGTGGCCGCCGACATTCTCCGCGCCATCGGGCTGGACGACATCCGGCTGCTGACCAACAACCCGCTCAAGGGCGCAGCGCTGAGGCGCTACGGCGTGCGGGTGCGCGAAGACGTTCCGCTGGTCCTGCCGTCCAACCCCCACAATGCGGAATACCTGGCGACCAAGCGGGACAAGATGGGCCACCGGCTGCCCGGCCGCCACGCTTCAGCAGCCCACGCGGCCGGATAAGCGTGCCCGAAGCGGCCGACACGCCCTCAGCCGCCCGCCGCACGCTTGCCCGGAAGCATGCGCTGGAGTTCGGGCTCCCTGTCGATCCACTGGTGCTTCAGCGCTCCGGTCACGTGCAGGGCGAACAGCCCGTAAAGGACGTAGGCCAGGTACTTGTGGATGGCGAAGAAGACGTCGTGGAATTTCTCCTTGGCCACCGGATCGAGGTGGGCGATCGGCCCGATGCGGAACCAGGGCACGAGCCAGAACAGCTTCAGCGGGTGGGTCGGGCCGCCCTTCCAGGCGGAGTCGTGCATCCAGCCCGAAAGCGGGATGACCAGGATGAGGACGTAGAGCCCGGCGTGGGCCATGTGGGCGGCCACCCGCTCCCAGCGCGGATAGCCGGCGGGCAACGACGGCGGCGGATGGGCCGCGCGCCACAGCAGGCGAAGCAGCACCAGGCCCAGCACCGTGATGCCGATGGACTTGTGCGTGTCGATCACCGGCCGGGTCCAGCTGACCGGCCACTTGTCGACGAACCAGACCAGGACCAGGTTGGCCCCGATCAGTACGGCTATGGTCCAGTGCAGGACCATGGCGACGCCGGTATAGCGTGTCCTGGCGGCCTCGACTTGCATGGGCGGCGTCCAAGGGGGAGGGAGCTGGCGTCCCGCGGTCCGGGCGATGCGAGCGCGTTCGGACTAGCTTAACCGGAACCTCATGGCAAACCTCCTCCAGGGCCTTCAACCCGCCACGCCCGCGCAGGTGGAGGCCGAACTCGCCGAGAGGCTGACGGCCCAGTCGCCGCGCCGCACGCCGCCGCCAACCCCCTGGGCCAGCACGGCCATCCACGCCGCGGTGCTGGTGCTGTGGATCGCCCTGCTCGGCGCACCTTTCGGCCTGCACGGGGTCTGGGTCTGGTCGGCGGGGCTGGTCTACGTGACCTACGACACGTTGCTGCTCGCCTTCACCTTCTGGCAGACCCTGCCCCTGCTGAAGACCCCGGCTCCCATGCCCGCGGACGGCCGAAGGGTGTCGGTAGCCGTGATCGTCGCGGCGCGGGACGAGGCGCTGGTGCTGCCGGTCACGCTGCAGGCCCTGCTCGCCCAGTCCGATCCGCCCGACCGCATCCTGATCGCCGACGACGGCTCGACCGACCTCACGCCGGAGGTGCTCGGCCGCCTCTATGGGCTGGAGCCGCCGCCCCTCGGCGGGATGGCGACCGGCCACCCGCAGGTTCATTGGCTGCGGCTGGGCGGCGGCGGCAAGGCGCGCGCCATGAACACCGCCCTGTCACTCATCGACGAGGAGGTGGTGCTGACCGTGGACGCCGACACCCTCTTGCAGCCCGAAGCCATCGCCGCGGTCCGCCGAGCCTTCTCCGCGGAGCCGGACCTGGTGGCCACCACGGGCGTGCTGACGCCCGTGTGCGCGGCCACCGCGTCCGGGCGCATCATGGAGTGGTTCCAGACCTACGAGTACATCAGGAACTTCCTGGCCCGCTACGCCTGGATGCGGCTGGACAGCCTGCTGCTGATCTCCGGTGCGTTCGCGGGCTTCCGCCGCGCCGCAGCGCTCGAGGTCGGCGGCTTCGACCCCGACTGCCTGGTGGAAGACTATGAGCTGATCCACCGGCTTAAGCGCTACAGCGCTCGACATGAGCGACGTTGGACCACCCGCGTGCTCGGCGGCGCGCTCGCCCGCACCGAGGCGCCGAGCACCACCCTGGCGTTCCTGCGCCAGCGGCGACGCTGGTTCGGGGGCTTCCTGCAGACCCAGTACTGGTATCGCGACATGGTGGGCGACCGCCGCTACGGCGCGCTGGGCCTGGCCATGCTGCCGGTGAAGGCCATCGACACCCTTCAGCCCCTGTACGGGCTCACCGCCTTCGCCCTGCTGTGCAGCTATGCGGTCCAGGGACGGCTGACGATCCTGGAGCCGGTCGGGGGCGTGATCGCGGCCAAGATCCTGATCGACTTCTCCTTCCAGCTCTGGGCGATCCACCTCTATCGCTGCTGGGTGGGCGACCGGCGCGTCGCCTCCTTCGGCCACGCGCTGGTCGCCTCGATCATCGAGCCGTTCAGCTTCCAGCTGCTGCGCCACCTCGGCGCCGCCTGGGGCTGGGGAGTGTTCCTGCGCGGTCGCCAGACCTGGGGCAGCCAGCGCCGGGTCGGCGCGCTCCGCTAGGCTGGCATGACCTTAGCTTGCCGCATATCCGGCGTTGACGAAGTAATTTGTGCATTCGGGGGCGGAGAAGTGGTCGAGACGTTGGCCGATCCGCCGCCAGGTATCGTGGACGGTGCGCTCGGCGGCGGCGCGATAAGGCTACGCCCCCTTTATCCGCTGATCCCGGCGAATGCCGGGACCCGGATCGTATAGCTCGGCGTCTTGCGGCCGACTGGCGCTGAAGCCCGCTTCGATCTGGGTCCCGGCCTTCGCCGGGATAAGAGGGTGGAAGGCGAGCCGGCCCTACTTCACCCCCAGCACCGCTTTGGCGTTCTGATCATCCGGCGCCAGCCGCAGCACCTGACGCTCCGCATCGGCCGCCTCGGTGGTCCGGCCCTGCACCGTGTAGGCGCGGGCGAGGCGGCGCCAGCCCTCCACGTCGTCGGGCGTCTGCTTCAGCCGGGCGGCCAGGCCGTCCACCATGCCCTGGATCATCTTCTCGCGGTCCGCGTCGCTCATCGAGGAGGCGGACGCAACGTCGGCGGCGCTAGGCCCGGAGGCGTCG
>CALMGB010000016.1 GCA_937863535.1 uncultured Caulobacteraceae bacterium | reverse complement strand
GCACGCCACAGTCGCCGCAGAATTGTCGGTTGACCTCGACTCCAGTGTCGGCCGCCGACCGGAAGTCGCGCAAGGAACTCTTGATGAACGTAAGACCATCCGCATTCAGGACTAGAACGGCTCCTGGGCCCCCGCCGGAGACGTACTGACAATCTCGGCAGTAGCACAGACCCCCCGAGACGATCGCGGACGCTGACCGATACTGTGTTCCCCTGCACAGACAGCCGCCGGTGATCATCTGCAATGCCTCAACGTCCAGCGACCATACCGGCGTAGGATGGACGTGACTACGTCTTTGAGAGCCGGGAAGGCCTTGGCCCCGGTCCTTGTCGGCTGTTCAGGATGGTCCTGCGCACAGTCCATATGCGACAACGGCTGCACTCTACCCACAGCACATGTCCGTAAGTCCGCTTTGCTACGTTGAACTATATGGCGCGATGGCTTGGCGCGAGGGTCCGCTTCTGGAAGGTCTGGATGCTCCGCTAAGCCTCCGCCGCGTCCCGCGTCGCGCCCACCCTCTGGGACAGCGACGCCCCCATGAAGGCGTCCAGGTCGCCGTCCAGCACGCCCTGGGTGTCGGAGGTCTCGACCTCGGTGCGAAGGTCCTTGACCATCTGGTAGGGCTGCAGGACGTAGCTGCGGATCTGGTGGCCCCAGCCGATGTCGGTCTTGGCGTCCTCAAGAGCGGCCTGGGCCTCCTCGCGGCGCTGGAGTTCGGCTTCGTACAGGCGGGCGCGCAGCATGTTCCAGGCGCTTTCGCGGTTCTGGTGCTGGGAGCGCTGGGTCTGGCAGGCGACGGCGATGCCGGTGGGGATGTGGGTCAGACGCACCGCTGAGTCGGTCTTGTTGATGTGCTGGCCGCCGGCGCCGGACGCACGATAGGTGTCGGTGCGGACGTCCGCCGGGTTGATCTCGATGACGATGGTGTCGTCCACCACCGGATAGACCCAGACCGACGCGAAGCTGGTATGGCGGCGCGCGTTGCTGTCGAAGGGCGAGATGCGCACCAACCGATGCACGCCCGCCTCGGTCTTCAGCCAGCCGTAGGCGTTCAGGCCCTTGACCTGCAGGGTGGCGGACTTCAGGCCCGCAGTCTCGCCCGCCGTCTCCTCCAGCACGTCCACGCCCATGCCGTGGGCGGTGGCCCAGCGGGTGTACATGCGGGTGAGCATCAGGGCCCAGTCGGCCGATTCGGTGCCCCCGGCGCCGGAGTTGATCTCCACATAGGCGTCGTTGCCGTCCGCCTCGCCCGAGAGCAGCGCCTCGAGCTCGGCGCGGCCGGCGCGTTCCTTCAGCGCCTTCAGGGTCACTGCGGCCTCTTCCAGGCTACCCTGGTCACCCTCCATCTCGGCCAGCTCGGCGAAGTCGAGGGTGTCCTGGCGCTCACGCTCCAGCGCGCGCACCGCCTCCACCTGCCCGGCCAGCTTGGTGCGCTCGCGCATCAGGGCCTGGGCGTCGGAGGGACGGTCCCACAGGGTGGGGTCCTCGGCGCGGGCGTTCAGTTCGTCCAGATGACGGAGCGCGGGCTCCCAGTCAAAGACGCCTCCTGAGCAGTCCGACGGACTGCTCGATGTCGGCCGCGGCGGCCTCGACATCCGCTCTCATAAGAGTGCTCTCTGTAAGTGGAGCGCTCAGATAGCGGCCGGGCTCGACCGCGGCAATGGCTGGTCGATCCGAGGACGGGGCTAGAAGCGGCCGACCGTATAGGTCCGCGCGACGCCGGCTGCGCTGCGCGTCTCCGTCATCGTGGTGATGCGAGGAACCGCCGGAGTGAAGCCGGCGATCACCGCATAGGGATCAGCCTTGAAGCCGGAACCCTGGAGCGCGTGGAAACGGGCGGCGTCATAGGCGGTGTAGGCTATGGGGCCGAAGCCGCGCAGCCCCATGCACTCGGTGATCGCAGCCTTGACGACCTCGGTTTCGGTCAACGCCCCCCGCCAGTCGCCCACCACGCCGATGGCGACGACGCCCGTGGTAGTTTGGGAAGGTCGCCCCGCGGTGTGATGCGCCGCGCTATAGGCGTGGTCGCGGCAGGCGATCTGGGCGGCGATCACCTGCTGGTGAACTGTCGCCTCATCGACCTGCACGACGCCGAGGGGCGTCGCCTCGTCGAGATCGTGCGCCTGGACCCCGAAAGGCGTCAACGCCGCCACCAGGGCCAGCGCCGTAAGTCCGCGCATAGCTCACGCCTCCATGATCTGCAGGAAGGCTAGCGGAACATGCTTAAGAAGCGGTTCGGCGACCGCGGCTCAGTACAGTCCCTGCACGTCCCTGGACGGCGGTTTCGGCGGGCTGGCGCCTGCGGGTGGCGAACCGCTCGGGAAGGCCTGGCCGTACGGCGTCGCCGGCATGATCGCCGAGGGCGAGGAAACGCGCGGAGCCCTGGGCGGCGGCGGCTTGGGCTCGGTGCCTGGACGGAAGGCTTCCTTATGGCCATGCGCCCAGGCCATCTTCACATCCGGCGGCGCTGTGAAGTCGGTGGCCGGCTGGTCCTTCAGCGCGTCCTGCATGAAGTCGATCCAGATCGGGATGGCGGCCTTGGCGCCGGTCTCCTTGTCGCCGAGCGAACGGTTGTCGTCGAAGCCGACGAAGACGCCCACCACGAGATCGGGCGTGTAGCCGACGAACCAGGCGCTGCGGTAGTCGTTGGTGGTGCCCGTCTTGCCGGCGATGGGACGGTTTCCGAACGTCTTGCCGACCTCGGCGCCCGTGCCGACCTGGGTCACGCCCTCCAGCATCAGCGTCATCGCGTAGGCGGTGATCGGATCCATGACCTGGGTTCCGTCAGGAGGGATGCGCGGGCTCTCTTCCCCGTCGAAGGGCTCCCCGCAGTTCGGGCAGTCGCGCCGGTCGGCCTTCCAGACCACCTGGCCGGTGTGGTCCTCCGCCAGCTCGATCAGGTGCGGCTGGATGCGCTTGCCGCCGTTGGCGAACTCCGAATAGGCGGCGGTGAGGCGGAAGGGCGTCACTTCGCCGGCGCCCAGCGCGGCGGGCAGGTAGGGCGGCAGGTGGTCGGCCACGCCGAAGCGTGCGGCGGCGTCGACGATCTTGTGCATGCCCACCGCCTTGGCCAGCCGCACGGTCATGGTGTTCTTGGAGAAGACCAGGCCGTTTCGAAGCGGCGTCTGGCCCGAATAGGTGTGCTCGTAGTTCTCCGGGCTATAGACCTTGCCCCCTCCCCCGTTCAGGTAGATCGGGGCGTCGAGCACGGTGGAGGCGGGGGTGAAGCCGTTCTCGAGCGCGGTGGCGTAGACGAAGGGCTTGAAGGAGGAGCCCGGCTGCCGCGCCGCCTGGGTCGCCCGGTTGAAGTTGGACAGCGAGAAACTGTAGCCGCCCACCAGCGCCAGCACCCGCCCCGACTTGGGCTCGATCACCACCAGCGCGCCGTTCACCGCCGGCGCCTGGCGCAGGTTGTAGAGCTTGGAGCCGGGCTGCAGCGGCTCGACATAGACCAGGTCGCCCGGCAGCAGCACCTTGCCGGCGTCGGCCCAGACCACGTCGGCGTCGATGATCTCGCCCGTGTCGCCCTTGAGGGTGGTGATGTCGGCGACCCCGTTGCCGACCTTGTCGATCTGGGCGGCGACCCAGGTGCGCCGCTCGGCCGGGGCGGGCTTCACGTCGGCCGCCTTGGCCCAGTCTGGCGACACCTCCGTATGGCCCCAGGGCCCACGCCAGCCGTGCCGGTGGTCGTAGCTCTCCAGCCCCTTCATCAGGGCGATGCGGGCGGCGCTCTGCAGGCGGGAGTCCAGCGTGGTGCGCAGGTACAGGCCGTCGTTCTCGGCGGTCTTGCTGATGGTGCCCTTGGCGCGCTGGCGCACCTCCTCCACGAAATAGTCGGCGTCGCGATAGTGGGTGCGCTCGGGCTTGGTCTGGACGACCAGGTCCTCCTGCATCGCCGCCTGGACCGCGGGCCGGGCGACCCAGCCCAGCTGGGCCATCTGGTTCAGGATCCAGTTGCGCCGCTCGATGGCGGCGGCCTTGTGGGTGATGGGGTTGTAGTTGGCCGGGCCCTTGGGCAGGGCGGCCAGGAAGGCGATCTGGGCCAAGTCCAGTTCGCCCAGCGTCTTGCCGAAGTAGTTGTAGGCGGCCGCCCCCACGCCGTAGGCGCGATTGCCTAGCCCGATCTGGTTCAGATAGATCTCAAGGATGCGCGACTTGGGCAAGGTCTGCTCGATGCGCTGGGCGAGAATGGCCTCCTTCACCTTGCGGCCGAAGGTCTGCTCGTTGGTGAGCAGGATGTTCTTGGCCACCTGCTGGGTGATGGTGGAGCCGCCCTGCAGCCGCTGCTTGTTGGCGGCGCGGAACACGTCGCGGCCCATGGCGCGGCCCAGCCCCTCCACGTCGATGCCGCCGTGCTCGAAGAACTTGTGGTCCTCCGCCGCCAGGAAGGCCCGGATCACCAGGGGCGGGATCTGGTCGTAGGGGGTGAAGATGCGCCGCTCCTGGCCGAGCTGGGCGATCAGGGTGCCGTCCCAGGCATAGACGCGGGTGGAGGTCGGCGGCCGGTATTCGGCCAGCTCCGCCGCGTCGGGCAGGCCGCGGAACAGCAGGGCGGCGTAGATGGCGAGGCCTAGCCCGCCTACGGCCACCATGCACAGCACCACCGTCCCCGCGATCGCGGCGAAGCGCCCTTGGGGGTTCACCGGGAAGGGGACTTCAAGAGAGCAAGACCTCGGGAGCGGCCGGGGCCCTCGCAAGGGCCGCCGTTGATGGCCTGATCAAGGGCGCCGGCCTTCGCGCGTCAAGGGTCTTCAGGGCCACGCAGGCTGCGGAGCGGCTTCGGGTCTGCTATCGCTGGCCATGGCCGTCGTCGATCTCCTGGACCTGCCCTCAGAGCCGACGCCGCTGGTGGGGCTCGACCTCGGCGAGAAGACGATCGGGGTGGCGGTGAGCGACGTGCTGCGCAGCGTCGCCAGCCCTGTGGCCCTGATTCGGCGGCGCAAGTTCACCGAGGAGGCGGCTGAACTCGCCGCCTTGATGCAGGGCCGCAGGTCCCGGACGCTGGTGATCGGCCTGCCGCTGAACATGGACGGCAGCGAGGGTTCGCGCTGCCAGTCGGTGCGCGCCTTCGCCCGCAACCTGCTGCGCCTGGACGAAGGACTGGCCATCGCCTTCTGGGACGAGCGGCTGTCCACGATGGCGGTGAACCGCATGCTCATCCAGGAGCTGGACATGACCCGCGCGCGCCGCGCCGAGGTCGTGGATCGCGCGGCGGCGGCCTACATCCTGCAAGGCGCGCTGGATCGGCTACGTGCCGCCGGATAAGGTTTTACGCTGCAGCGCACACGCCAAGACCGCACTGCGAAAAAACATGGACGAACGGGTCCAAAGAACTTGACCTGAGGGGCGGTCAAGTGCATATGACGGTCACGCCCTTCTGGGCGTTTCCTCCCTATGACTTAGCCCCGCTCACGCGGGGCTTTTTTTTGGTCTGCGGCCTGCATCTGCAGCGGAGGAACGTCGCCTCCGCCCACCTGTTCGACCTGCATCGGCGATCGCGCCGCAGAGGAACACCCGATGAAGACCCAAGGCTCGGCCGTCTGGCATGGCGGCATCAAGGACGGCCAAGGCGCTATCTCCACCCACAGCGGCGCCCTGAAGGACTATCCGTACGGCTTCGCCAGCCGCTTCGAGGGAAAGCCCGGCAGCAACCCGGAAGAGCTGATCGGGGCCGCCCACGCCGCCTGCTTCACCATGGCCCTGTCGCTGATGCTGAGCGAGGCTGGGGTCACGGCCGACAGCATGGAGACCACCGCCGAGGTGACGCTGGACAAGGACGGCGACGGGTTCGCCATCACCGCCTCGCACCTGACGCTGAAGGCTGCCATCCCGGGTTTGGACGACGCCAAGTTCCAGGACCTCGCCGCCAAGGCCAAGGCCGGTTGCCCCGTGTCCAAGCTGCTGAAGGCGGAGGTCACGTTGGAAGCGACGCTGGCTTAGACCCCTTCTCCCCTGACGGGAGAGGGAGAAGTCAGCTTGTCTTCGCCGAAGGCGGGACTTGCGCCGGAAGCGCTGTCGCCGCCCGGGCTGGCGCCGGGCTTGCCGGAGCTGGCTTGCCGGGTGTGAGTTCGGCGGCCGCAGCGGCGACGGGCGTGGTCCGGCGGACGCTGGCCAGCCGCTTGGACTTCGGCTTCCTCGCTCTCGGCGCAGGCGCGGGCGGCGCCAGCGGGTCGCTGGAC
>CALMGB010000015.1:2970-10198 GCA_937863535.1 uncultured Caulobacteraceae bacterium | reverse complement strand
TGGCTACTCACCGGACCCAAGGGGATCGGCAAGGCTAGCTTCGCCTATCGCGCCGCCCGCCACCTGCTCGGCGCCCGCCCTGACCCGGCCTCAGGGCCGCTCGGCCAGGCGCCGGACGATCCAGTCAGCCGCATGGTCTCGGCGCAGTCGCACCCGGACCTGCTTGTGCTCGAACGGCATGTGGAGGGTGGAGCCGTCCGCAAGTCCATCCCCGTGGATGAGGCGCGGCGGCTGCCGGAGTTCTTCTCCAAGGCGCCCGCGCTCTCGCCCTACCGCGTCGCCATCATTGACGCCGCCGATGACCTGAACGTCAACGCCGCCAACGCCGTCCTGAAGACGCTGGAGGAGCCGTCAGGGCGCGGTGTGCTGCTTCTGGTCAGCCACGCGCCCGGGCGGCTGCTCACCACCATTCGCTCCCGGTGCCGCCGCCTGGCTTTCGCGCCTTGGCCGGAGGCGGCGCTGGCGGAGTTCGCCCGGGAGCGGCTGCAAGCTGAAGACGAAGAGGCCATGCGCCTAGCGCGCATGGCGGGCGGCGCCCCCGGGCGGGTGCTCTCGCTCGCCGCCGGCGGCGCCCTCATGCTTGACGACACGGCGGCGGAGCTGCTGAGCGCCCCGGCCGGCGCCCAGCGCGACGCCGATGCGCTTCGCCTTGTGGACCGGTTCCGGGGCGGAGAGGGGGCGCAGACATTCGCCTTGCTGCTCGATCGGCTCGGCGAGCGCCTGCGCACCGCGGCGCTGAGTGCGGGCGACGCGGGCGCAGCCGAGGCCTGGGCGAGCCTGTGGAAGCGCACGGCTCAGCTGCCGGGGCGCGTGGAGGCGCTGAACCTGGATCGCGCCGACGCCTTCTGGAGCCTGCTGGCCGAGCTGCGCGCCACGGTGCGGCGCCAGGGTCCCGCCGGATGCTGATCGACAGCCACGTCAACCTGCACGCGCCCGCCTTCGCCGAGGATAGGGCCGAGGTGATTGCGCGTGCGCGTCAGGCGGGCGTAGCGCGGATGCTCACGATCTGCGACCGGTTGTCCAACTTCTCTGCGGTCCTGGCCATTGCGGAGGCCGAGCCGGATATCTGGTGCACGGTCGGAGTGCACCCCCACGAAGCGAAGGATTACGAAGGCCTCCAGCCTGAAGAGCTCCTAAATTTCGCGAAGGGTGAGCGTGTAGTGGGGATTGGCGAGACCGGGCTCGACTACCATTACGACCTCAGCCCTCGTGAGCAGCAGCGCAGCGTCTTCGCGGCCCACATCGCCGCCGCCCAGGCGAGCGGCCTGCCGCTGGTGGTGCACACCCGCGAGGCGGATGCGGACATGGGCGACATGCTGGAGGCCGCTCACCGCACGCAACCCTTCAAGCTGCTGATGCACTGCTATACCAGCGGGGCGGAGCTGGCGCGCCGGGCGGCGGCGCTGGGCGCCTGGTTCTCAGTGTCCGGCATCGCCACCTTCAAGGCGGCGGAGGACGTACGCAAGGTGATCGCCGACATGCCCTCCGACCGCATCATCGTGGAGACCGATTGCCCTTACCTGGCTCCAGCGCCCATGCGTGGCCGCCGCAACGAGCCCGCCTACCTGTCCCACATCCTGGCAAAGCTAGCGGAGGTGCGCGGCTGGTCGTTGGCCGAAGCCGAGACGCGGACGACTGAGGCCTTCTTAGCCCTGTTCGATAAGGTCTCACGCGCATGAGCGGCCGCCTACGCTTCACCATACTGGGCTGCGGCTCCTCAGGCGGGGTGCCGCGGGCGGACGGCGTCTGGGGCCAGTGCGACCCGCATGAGCCAAAGAACCGGCGTTCACGCTGCTCCATGCTCGTGCAGCGCCTGGCGGAGACGGCGGACGGGCTGGAGACGACCCTGCTGGTCGACACCTCACCGGACCTGCGCTACCAGGCCTCTGCGGCGGAGGTGCGGCGTCTGGATGCCGTGCTCTACACCCATGACCACGCCGACCAGTCGCACGGCATCGACGACCTGAGGGTCTTCTTCCTGACCAGCCGCAAGCGGACGCCCTGCTACATGGACCCGGCGACCACCGAGACCTTGATGCGCCGGTTCGACTACATCTTCCAGACCCGCAGCGGCTATCCGGCCATCTGCGATCCCCGCGTGCTGCCGCCGCATGACTTGGCCTGGAAAGTCGAAGGGCCGTCAGGCGAAATCCCGATCCTGAACTTCGACCAGGACCACGGGACCATTCGATCGGTCGGTTACCGGATCGGCCCGGTGGGCTACTGCAGCGACGTCGTCGCCCTGCCACCCGCGGCCATGGCGGCCCTAAAGGGCGTGGAAGTGTTCATCATCGACGCCTTGCGCGACACCCCCCACCCAACCCACGCCAACGTGGCGATGGCGCTGGACTGGATCGCGGAGCTCAAACCCGCCCAGGCGATTCTGACCAACTTGCACAGCGACCTGGACTATAACGAACTCCGAGGCCGCTTGCCGCCCGGCGTCGAGCCCGCCTACGACGGCATGGTGATCGAGGTGGGAGGCTGAGAGGCTTTTCTCCTGCCCTGCGCAGCCGGGGGGAGGAGAAAAGCTTATCATTCTGTGTTGCACGGCCAACATTTGAGTGGCTACGGGAACTCGTAGCGCGATCCAGCGCCGTCGGCGCGTGGGCGGTGATCGCATGACAGGGCGCGCCTATCGCTCTCGCCCGGGACGACACAGCTGATGGACATCAAGCTCGTCATCGCGCTGGCCGGCATCCTGGCGGCCACCATGACCACCCAGCTGAACTCCCTGGTCAGCGGCGCCGCGCTGGCTGACATCCAGGGCGGACTCGGCCTAAGCCATGACCAGGGGCAATGGTTCTCCAGCCTCTACATCACGGGCGAGGCCATCGCCATGTCCATGGCGCCGTGGTTGGCGGTGACCCTGAGCCTGCGCCGGGTCGCCTTCTTCGCCATCGGCCTGTGCTTCGCCTCCTCGCTGCTGATGCTGACCAGCTCCAACCTGGCCATGCTCTACATCTTTCGTCTGCTGCAGGGCATGTCGGGCGGCTTCACCATCCCGCTTCTGATGGTGACCGCGCTCCGGGCGCTTCCGCCGCCGATCCGCCTGTTCGGCTTGGCCGGCTATGCGCTCACCGCCACCTTCTTCCCGGCGCTCAGCACGGGGATCGCAGCGTTGTGGGTAGACGGGTTGGACTGGCGGTTCGTGTTCCTGCAGGTGATCCCACTCTGCGCCATCAGTACGGTGCTGGTCTGGTATGGCATGCCGAAAGACCCGCCCCAATATGAGCGCTTCCGCAAGGCGGACTGGCGCGGCGCGCTTCTGATCGTTATCGGTTTTGGCTCGCTGACCACTTTCCTGCAGCAGGGCGATCGACTGGACTGGTTCAACTCACCCTTTATCTGCATCTTGGGCCTGTTAAGCGTGGTGGCCATCGCGCTTTTGGCGGTGAACGAGTGGTTCCATGAGCTGCCCTTGATCAAGCTGCAGTTGTTAGGACGGCGCAACCTGGCCTATGGCGTGTCGATCCTCTTGCTGTTCGTCGTCGTCAGCCTGTCCTCCTCCCAGCTGCCAGTGAACTTCCTGTCGGAGGTGCAGGGCTTCCGGCCCCAGCAGGCCTACGTCATCACCGCCGAGATCGCTGCGGGACAGCTCGTGCTGCTGCCGTTGATGGCATTGCTGCTGAACGTCGCATGGGTGGACTCGCGGGTGGTCAGCTTCATCGGCATGGCCCTGATCCTGACCGCGTGTTTGGGCGACGCCTACGTGACCAGCGCCTGGAACGGCGAGCAGTTCTTCCTCTGGCAGGGGCTGCAAGCGATCGGCGAGCCCATGGTGGTCATGCCGCTGCTGATGATGGCCACCAACACGGTGAAGGATCCGTCAGAGGGTCCGTTCGCCTCGGCCCTCGTCAACGGACCGCGCTCGATCGCGGAGGCGACGGGCGTGTGGCTGACGCAGTTGATCATGCGCAAGCGTGGCTGCCTGCACTACAACCGCTTGGTGGACCAGCTGGGCGAGCGCGGGTCGCGGCTGGCCCAGCTCCATGGGCTGGGCGCACCGAACGGGGCCAGCCTGGCCGGCGGCGGGTTGAACCTGTCGGTGATCTCCCAGTCCTTGCGGATCGAGGCCATGGTGATGACCCTGTCGGACACCTTCATGATCATCGCCGCGATGGTCGTCGGAATGATGGTGATCCTGCTGGTGTTGCCGGAGCGCACCTACCCGCCCCGCATCGTCTTCGCCAAGGTTTGATCCTGTGAGCGACGACAAGCCTCACGACCCTCGTTCCACGGGCGCCGAGCCCGAGGAAGACAAGAAGCCTGACGACAAGAAGGGCGGCGACAAGAAGGAGGACAAGGCCAAGAAGAAGCCGCCGATCTGGCCCTTCGTCGTCGCCGCCGTCATCGTGCTGGGCTTCGTCGGCGTGGTGATGGTCAGCCTGTTCGTGCCACACTCGGTGGTCGGAACCGACGACGCCCGCGTCGCCCTGCACTTCGCCACCGTTGCGCCGCGGGTGTCCGGCCAGGTGGTCGAGGTGGCGGTGAACGACAACCAGCCGGTCCGCGTCGGCCAGCTGCTCGTGCGGCTCGACGCGCGTGACTACGTCACCGCTGTCCAGCGCGCCACCGCCACCCTGCAGCGCGACGAGGCCCAGGTGGGCGACGCCACCGCCCAGGTGCGCCGCCAGCCCGCCCTGATCACGCAGGCCCAGTCCACCGTGCCATCGGCCCAGGCGCGGCTGGAGCTGGCCCAGCAGAACGCTCGCCGCTACCGCAACCTCGCCGCCACCGGCGCCGGCACCCAGCAGGACCGCCAGCAGGCCGAAGCCACCCTGAAGCAGGCCCAGTCCGACCTGACGGGGGCGCAGGCCCAGGTCGTCGCCGCCCAGCAACAGCTGGCTATCCTGAAGGCCGACCACGACGCGGCCGAGGCGACGGCGCGCGGGGACCGCGCCCAACTCGGCCAAGCCCAGCTGAACCTCTCCTACACCCGCATCGCCGCGCCGCTCGACGGGCTGGTGGGCCAGCGTACGGTGCAGGTCGGCGACTACATCGCGCCGGGCGGGGCGCTGATGACGGTCATGCCGCTGAGCGCCGCCTATATCGAAGCTGATTATCGTGAGGTGGCGCTACGTCACGTGCGTCCGGGCCAGCACGCGCGCATCCACCTGGACGCCTACAATGTCGACCTGGACGGGGTGGTGGACAGCTTGGCGCCGGCGACAGGCGCCACCTTCGCCGCGGTGGCGCCCGAGAACGCCACCGGCAACTTCACCAAGATCGTGCAGCGCCTGACAGTGAAGATCGACGTCCTGCCGCGGCAACCCCTGGCGCGGCTGCTAAGGGTGGGGTTGTCAGTGGAGACCTACATCGACACCCACCTGGCTGACGTTGCGGCGGCCGACCGCCAGCATCCGGCGACTCTGCGGTGAGTGAGTTTAGGAGCGAGCGGCGGGGGCGACGGTGGACCGGCCTTAAGCGCGAACGCCTGCATCCGCCTTATCCCGAGCTTGTCGAAGTACGCCGCGTCCATCGGGGGCGTCGCGGCCTCGTCCTCCGACAGGCCCAGGCCGAGGCCGAAGGTGAGGGATACGATCGCGGTAGTCATCATTCTGCTCTAGCCGCCGCAAGCCGCTGGGCCTCCGCGGCCGTGATTTGCGCGCTCGCCGGCTGCACCGTGGGGCCGGATTTCAAGCCGCCAGCCGTAAGTACGCCGACGCCGCCCGGCTTCGGCGCCGAGCCGGCGGATGTAAAGAGCGCCACCTACGCTGGCGGGGTGGACGTGACCTGGTGGACCAGCTTCAAGGACCCCGAGCTGATCTCCCTCATCGGCCGGCTGGCGCGCCAGAACCTCGACCTGCAGATCGCCGCCGAACGGGTGCGGCAAGCCCGCAGCCAGCGCCGCATCGCCCAGGCGCAAGGATTGCCTCAGCTCGACGCCCGCGCCCAATACACCCATGAGCGCGAAAGCCCCGCAGGTCTCGTCTCCCTGGTCGAACCCTCGCCCGGCGCGCCGCTGGAATTCAACCTGTGGCAGGACAGCCTCTCGGCCTCCTGGGAGATCGACCTGTTCGGTCGCGTTCGCCGCAGCGTCGAGGCCGCCCGGGCGGACACGGACGCCGAGGTGGAGGCCCGCCGCAGCATGGCGCTCGCGGCCATCTCCGATCTCGCCACCGACTACCTGCAGCTGCGCGACGTGCAGGCGCGCGAGGGCATCGCCCGGCAGGACCTGCTCCTGGCGACCGAGAACCTGCCCTTGGTCCGCAACCGCTTCGGAAACGGCGTGGCCACCACGCTGGATGTCGCCCAGGCCGCAGGCCAGCGCGCCACTATCGCCTCAATGCTCCCCGAGCTGCTGTCAGAGGAAGCCCGGCTGATCAACGCCATCGGCCTGCTGCTGGCGGAGCCGCCCCGAAGCCTGCAGTCCGAGCTGTCGCGCCCGAAGCCCGAGCCCGGGGCGCCGCCGCGGGTGCCGGTGGGCCTGCCGGGCGATCTGGTGCGCCGCCGTCCCGACGTGCGCGAGGCCGAGGCGCGGCTGCATTCGGCCACCGCCCAGACCGGCGTGGCCGTGGCCGACTTTTATCCCGACATCACGCTCATGGGCGACGAGGGGCTGCAGGGGCTGCGTTTCGCGGACGCCTTCAGTCCCCGCGACCGCCAGTTCGACATTGGACCTTCCATCAGCCTGCCGATCTTCCACGGCGGCCGGCTCCGCGCCACGCTGCAGCTGCGCAAGTCCGAGCAACAAGCCGCGGCCATCAATTTCCAGAAGACGGTGCTGCAGGCCTGGCGCGACGTGGACGACGCGCTTACCGCCTACGCCCAGGCCCAGCGCCGGCAGGCCCAGGTGGACGAGGCGCTGCGCCAGGACGAGATCGCGCTCGCCGCAGCGCGCCAGCGCTACGCCGAGGGCGCCGCCGACTTCCTGAACGTCATCGCGGCCCAGTCCAGCCTGCTCAACCAGCAGAACACCCAGGCGACGACAAACGCCGACATCTCGGCCCGGCTGGTGGACCTCTACAAGGCGCTGGGCGGCGGCTGGGAGCCGTTCACTTGACTCGGGTGGATGGAAACGAGCGCAGTGGCCGACTTTCGCCTCATCCTGAGCCTGTAGCGGGACGAGGCGTACACCATGCGCGTGGCAACTTTTTCCCAGAAAGGGTTCAGTATGAGGCCAAACGTGAGCGATGCCGCTACGGCTTCCTCACGCCATGATGGCGCGCAAGGCGGTTCGGTGAGCGATCCCGCCGTCGCCGGCGGCTGCCTCTGCGGTTCGGTG
>CALMGB010000015.1:0-2960 GCA_937863535.1 uncultured Caulobacteraceae bacterium | reverse complement strand
GTTCACCTACCGCGGGCCGCTGGGCGGCGAGTTGGGCGCCGTGACCGTCTGCCACTGCACGCAATGCCGCCGCGCCCAAGGCTACGCGTCGGCGGTGGCGCCGGCGCTGGCCCGGGGGTTCGAGGTCGGCCAGGGTCGGGGAGAGATTGGCGAGTACGAGTCCTCGCCCGGCAAGTGGCGGGCCTTCTGCAAACGCTGCGGCTCACCCCTGTACTCCCGCCGGGACGCGAAGCCCGGCGACCTGCGTTTGCGCCTGGGCGCCCTCGACGCCACGCCGCCCGGCCTGAGGGTGGACGCCCATGTCTTCACAGCCGGCGCGCCGGCCTGGAGCTTCGGCGACGACGCCCCCTGCTACCCGCAGTTCGAGCCGGGCCGTCAGCCGGCGGCCGGCTCGGGCGCCTGATCGGCGGCCGGCGCCTTGGGCTGAAGCGCGCCTGAGCCCAGCAGCCCCTGCATCTTGGGGCCGGGCTCCAGCACCACGTCGGTCGGACCACCGGCGCCCAGGAAGGCGATCTTCGCCTCCAGGAACGCGTCGAGGATGGCGTAATAGAGGGCGCTGCGCGTCTTGTAGACGTCACGCGGACTGGCGACGTAGAAGTAGCAGTTGAAGTTGATCGCGCCCGCCCCGGCCAGGGAGTCGATATAGGCGGCCGGCGGCGGCTCCTCCAGCACGGCGGCGTTGGCCTTGGCGATGTCCGTGATGAGTTCGGCGGCTTGGCGCCCCTTGGCCGGGTCGGCGATGGAGACCTGCAGCTGGATACGGCCGCGGGGGTCGCCCAGGGTCTTGTTCTGCACCGTCTTGGTGATCAGGTCGGAATTGGGCACGATCAGGGTGGTGCGGTCGAAGGTCTGGATCTCGGTGGCGCGCACCCGGATGCTGCGGACATCCCCCTCCACCCCGCCGACGTTGACCCAGTCGCCCACCTTCACCGGCCGCTCGATCAGCAGGATCACGCCGGAGACGAAGTTCTGCACCACCTGCTGCAGGCCGAAGCCGATGCCCACCGACAGGGCGCTGGCCACCAGCGCGATCTGCTTGAACCCCAACCCCATGGTGGCCAGCGCGCAGAGCACCGTGGCGCCGACGCCCAGGTAGCTGACCCCGGTGGCGACGGAGTTGCGCACGCCCGCGTCCCAGCCCGTCACCGGGAGGTAGCGCCGCGTCACCCAGCCCCGCACCGCATGCACCAGCACCAGGCCCACCGCCAGGGTGGCGAGGCCGGCGAAGATGGCGCTCGGCGACAGCACGGCGGAGCCGATGTGGACAGCGCGCCCGATCCGGTCGAAGTGGGAGGTGAGCGTGGTCCCGCTCTCGCCGAAGGGCGTGATGGCGAGGCCCAGCATGCCCAGCAGCACCGCGACCTGCAGCCCGGCGGAGGCCAGCACCCCGATCTGGTCGATGGTCGTGGAGCGCAGGTGGAACAGCACGACCAGGGTGCGCGCCGCCCACCCCCGGGGCTGGAACAGCACCCCGCAAAGGTCGTCCGCGAAGCGCAGGAGCAGGTAGGCGACAGCGCCGAGCATGCTGAACCAGAAGATCTGGTTGGAGATCAGCACGGCCAGGGTGGTGTAGCCGGTCAGGACCGCCCCCACCGTGAGCACGATGGCCAGCGTCAGCACCAGGGAGAACAGGGTCCAGCCGGATGATCGGGCCGCCTCCTGCGCGTCCGAGGCTTCCTCCACAGGCGCGCGGTTGCGCCCGAAGCTGACCAGCACCAGCCCGGCCACTCCGGCATAGGCCAGCGACAGCAGGCAGTTGCCCGCGATGGTGGCGGCGACGCTGGCGCCCACCACATCGTTCAGCCGGGTGAGCAGGAAGCCGCCCCCCGTGATCACCGCGACCATCCAGAGATAGAAGCGGACCCGGCTGACGGCGTCTTCCGGCACCTGCATCAGCCGGCTTTCGGCGTCCTCGCTGGCTACCGTCGCGCGCCCGAGCGCCACCACCGCCGCCGCCCAGCTGATCGCGATCACCGCCGCGCCGGCCAGCGAATCGGCTTTCTCGGACAGCAGGCCGCCCCATTGGGCTCCGAGGTGCAAGGTGTTGGCGCCCAGCGCCGGCAGGAGGGTGTCCACCAGCACCACCCACAGGGCGCGGGCGGTCAGGCGGAAGCCGCGGGAGGTGCCGGTGGCGGTTCTCGTGCGGACCAGACCCTCCAGGGCCTTGCGCGCGGGGAACACCAGGGCGAACGCCACCGCGAGCGAGACGACGAAGCTCAGCAGGCCCTTGGGCTCCGGCGCCTCCACCACAGCGGTTCCGGCGCGTTCGGCTACGCCGACCAGGCGACCGACGTCAGCGGAGGCGGCGTCGGACAGGGACGACCAGAAGTCGGGCGAGACCGGCGACGCGGTCTGCTCGAAGATCTTGGAGGTGAAGCTGTCCCGCCGCTTCTGGGCCACCAGGTCATAGGTGTGGCTGGCCGTGGTCGAGACGGTCTGGGCCTGTTTCAGCTGGCTTTCCAGGTCGGCCTGCTTGGCTGTGAGCTGGACCTGCTGGGCGTGCTCGGCCGGGGTGAGCTTGCGGCGCTTGGCGATCAGGCTCAGCCGGGCGAGCTGGCGGTCCAGCGACCTGAGCTCCTTGCTCCGGGTGGAGACCACGGTGTCGGCGGCCGCCTGGGTCTTGGCGGACTCGTTGCGCAGCGCCACCAGGCGCGCCTCGTCGTTGGTGGTGCGGGCCTGGGCCTGGAGCTGGCTCAGAGTGCGCTGGTCGAGGGTGGCCGAGGGTTCGACCGGCGCCTTGGATGGTGGTGGCGTGGCCAAAGGTAGGACGACGGGGATGGCGACCGGCGGCGAGGTGACCGCGCCGCCGCCCTGGGCGACCACGGCGACGGAGGTCGGGACCGGCTGCGCCGGAGCGGCTGCGGCCGCCGACGGGAGCGCCCGCGCCCCTGAAGCCGCGGGAGCTCGACCTTGCATCTCCTTCGCCGCCGAGAGCCCAGCCTGGGCGTAGGCGATCCCGA
>CALMGB010000014.1:9738-10200 GCA_937863535.1 uncultured Caulobacteraceae bacterium | reverse complement strand
CGCGTTCCGCGGGGGCCGCCTTACTCGGGGGGGCGGGGGGGGGGGCCGGTGGGGGGGGGGGGGGCGGCGGGGGCCGGGGATGCCGACGCGCCTCGGCGGCCTGGCGCCGCGCCTGCCGGTTGGCCTCAACCCGGGCGTCTCGCAGCTGGTGGGAGAGCTGGTCGCACAGGTCGTCATAGGCGCCGTACTCCCGCGCCGCGCAGCTCTGGTCGTACATCTGCTGCAGCTCGGCCAGGCTGTTGGCCGTGTCGTCCGCCGGGGGCGGGGCCGCGGGCGGTTCGGCGGCCGCCAGCGCCAGGACGGCCAGCATCATCATCATCAAGCGTCCTCCTCGCCGTTCCGAATACGAGAGGGCTCCATGGCCGTTCGGCGTCGCCCAGGCAATGGCGCTCTTCACGGCGTGGGGGGGGCGGGGGCCCCCCCCGCCGCGGGGGGCGGCGGGGCGCGGGCGGGCGGGGGGGC
>CALMGB010000014.1:0-9728 GCA_937863535.1 uncultured Caulobacteraceae bacterium | reverse complement strand
CTTCACGGCGTGGCCGGCCAGAGAGCCGGCCAGACTTGAGGCGGCGGCGGCCGCGTCCTTTCTCTGCGCACTTGCAGGGGAGGCAAGAAGCGGCCTGGGTCGCTCCCCTCGGTCGCCTAGGCGGTGGCGCTGGTGTAGAGAAGCACCACTTCGCCTACTCCCCGGCGCCCTACGTGCTGCGTCGTCAGCTGCAACCCTCCATCCCCATGCCCTCACCCGCTCCTTCCGCAACGCCCGCCGCACCCGACGCCGGAGCCTTGGTGCTGTTCTCCGGCGGCCAGGACAGCTCCACCTGCCTGGCCTGGGCGCTGGCGCGGTTCGCCCGGGTGGAGACGGTGGGGTTCGACTACGGCCAGCGCCACGGGGTGGAGATGCAGGCGCGCCAGACGGTGCTGGCGGGCGTGCGAGCGGCGTTCCCGCACTGGGCCGCGCGGCTCGGCGAGGACCACGTGCTGGACCTGCGCGGCTTCGGCGCGGTCGGCCGGTCGGCGCTGACCACCGAGCGCGCCATTGAGGTGACCGAGCGAGGCCTGCCCTCCACCTTCGTGCCGGGCCGCAACCTCGCCTTCTTCGTCTACGCCGCCGCGTTGGCGGACCGGCGGGGGCTGCTGCGGCTGGTGGGCGGCATGTGCGAGACCGACTTCTCCGGCTATCCCGACTGCAGGCGCGACACGCTGGACGCCATGCAGGTCGCGCTGCAGCTCGGCATGGCGCGTGAGTTCACCCTCGACACGCCCCTCATGTGGCTGACGAAGGCCGAGACCTGGGCCCTGGCGCACACCCTCGGCGGCGATCCTCTGATCGACCTTATCCTGGAGGACAGCCACACCTGCTATCTCGGCGAGCGGGGCGTGCGGCACGATTGGGGCTACGGCTGCGGGACCTGCCCGGCCTGCGAGCTGCGCGCCCGTGGCTGGGCGGAGTGGCGAGCCACCGAGCGGCGGTCCGAACCATGAGCTATGCGGTCAAGGAGCTGTTCCTGACGCTCCAGGGCGAAGGCGGCCAGGCGGGCCGGGCGGCGGTGTTCTGCCGCTTTTCCGGCTGCAACCTGTGGTCCGGCCGAGAGCAGGACCGGGCCAGCGCCGTGTGCAGCTTCTGCGACACCGATTTCGTCGGCCTGGACGGGGAGGGCGGCGGCCGCTTCGACACTCCCGAACGACTGGCCGCCGGCGCCTCAGCCATCTGGCGGGGGCTTGAGGGCCATCCCAAGCTCGTGGTCTGCACCGGCGGCGAGCCGCTGCTCCAACTCGACCGGCCGCTCATCGCCGCCTTCCACGCTCAGGGTTTCGAGGTGGCCGTGGAGACCAACGGCACCCTGGCCGCTCCTCCGGGGCTCGACTGGATCTGCGTAAGCCCCAAGGCCGACCACCCCCTGGCCCAGACCTCGGGCGCCGAGCTGAAGCTTGTCTTTCCCCAGGTCGGCGTCGACCCCACGCGCTATGAGGGGCTGGCTTTCGAGCGGTTCCTGCTCCAGCCCATGGACGGTCCGGCCCAGCTGGAGAACACCCAGGCGGCCGTGGCCTACTGCCTGGCGCATCCGCGCTGGCGTTTGAGCGTGCAGACGCACAAATACCTGGGCCTGCCCTAGGACCCTGCCCGCACCTCATGCCCTCACCCGAATTCGAGATCACCAAGGCGGCCAGCTTCGACGCCGCCCACAGCCTGCCGCACGGTCCCCGTGGCGAGTACCGCCGCCTGCACGGCCATTCCTTCCGGGTGGAGGCCAGCCTGCGCGGCCCGCTCGACGCCGAGCACGGCTGGGTGTCGGACCTCGGCGCCCTGGACGAGGCGCTCAAGGCCCTGGCGGCCGAACTCGATCACGGACACCTGAACGAGGTGGCAGGGTTGCAGACGCCGACGCTCGAGCACCTGTGCCTGTTCTTCGCGGGACGCCTGACGCCACAGTTTGCGGCCCTCTCACGCGTGGTGGTCTCGCGCCCCACGGTGGGCGAACGATGCACCCTGGAGCTCTGAGGCGCAGGGGGCGCCCCGTGCTCTTTCGCTCAGCTCAAGCGCGGGTAAACAAACCCTCCCCATCGAGGGAAAGATGCGGAGGCTCGACGCGGGCGTGAGAAGGGGGCTGGAACGCGCGTCCGGCTGCGGGGTTTGCCAGAGATGCGGTCAAGCTTGCGACCGTACGCTGCAGGCCGGGGCCGCCGATGAAATCGCCGTTCGATCGCTCGACCTTCAAGACGCTCCGGCAGGGCGTGACTGGGCACGGCGGCATGGGCGCGCTGATGGAAAGCACGCGGGTGGGCTGGCGCGCCGCCCAGGCGCTGAAGGGTGGCGAGTCGAAGGCGCGCAAGGCTCCGCCGTCCAAGCGCCGCGGGAAGGTCCCTGGACGGCGCGCCGTTCCGCGGCCCCGCCCGCAGTACGGGCGGCTGGAGGCTCTGGGCTGGTTCCTGGCGGCGGGCGTCATCCTGGCCTGGCCGCGGGAGCGCTCCCCCTTCGAGTGGTCGTTCCTCAAGCGCCAGGTCACTCCGCCCAAGACGCACGCCGCCGAGGTTCTCGCCGCCCATGAGCTTGAGCCCGGCCGCGGCCGCAACGCCGAACACCCGGGCCAGATTCCGGTGAGAGGCTGGAAGGACATCTTCTGGCGGGCCTGGACCGAGTTCAACCGCGACAACATCCCCCAAGTGGCCGGCGGCGTGACCTTCTTCGGCCTGCTGGCGCTGTTTCCGGCCATGGCGGCCTTCGTGTCGCTCTACGGCCTGTTCTTCGACCCGGCCACGGCGGAACAGCAGGTGGGGCTCCTGAATGGCGTGCTGCCTGCCGAGACGCTCGGCTTCGTCTCCGATCAGATCAAGCGGCTGGCCGCGGCCCACCATGCAGGGCTGAGCTTCGCCTTCATCTTCGGCCTGCTGCTGTCGCTGTGGAGCGCCAATTCCGGCATGAAGGCGTTGATGGTGGGGCTGAACATCTCGTTCGAGGAGCGGGAGAAGCGCAAGTTCATCCGGCTGAACCTCGTCTCGCTGGCCTTCACCCTTGGCGGCCTGATCTTCGTGATCCTGGCGGCGGGCGCGGTGATCGTGGTGCCGGTGGTGCTGGCCTTCGTGGGCTACAAGGGCAGCGCCCTGGCCCTGCTGCGCTGGCCGTTCATGCTGCTGGTGGCGGTAGGCGCGATCACCGTGCTCTACCGTTATGGGCCGAGCCGCCAGCTTGAGCGCTGGCGCTGGGTCACCGCCGGCAGCGCGCTCGCTGCGGTGCTGTGGCTGACAGCCTCGCTGTTGTTCTCCGTCTACGTCGCCCACTTCGGCAACTACGACAAGACCTACGGGTCGCTCGGCGCGGTGGTCGGCTTCATGACCTGGATCTGGGTGTCGATCATCACGATCCTGTTCGGCGCGGAGATCAACTCCGAGATCGAACACCAGACGGCGGTGGACACCACCGCCGGCGCCCCCCTGCCCATGGGCAGGCGCGGCGCCTACATGGCCGACACGCTTGGGGCGGCAAGACCGAAACCCGGCCTGGACGGCAAGGTGGCGGAGCCGCCGATGACGCCGGGCGGCGCTGCGGCGTGACGACTTTCTCCTCCCCTGTCAGGCGGGGGAGGAAGGAGCTAGCTGTGCAGCCGGGTCCCCAGCTGCGCCACCGCCCGGTCCACCAGCGGGTCGGACGTCATGCCCTCCAGCCTGCCCCGCAACACCGTTTCGGCAATGTGGGCGGCAAGGTCGGTGGCGGCGGCCTTCACTTCGGCGGCCGCCTGGGTCTCGGCTTGGGCGATGCGGCGATCGGCCAGGGCGGTGCGGCGGGCGATCTGCTCCTCCAGCTTCACCTTGGCGTCGGCCTCGAGCCGGCGAGCCTCCTCCTCGGCGTCCCGCATCATCTGCGCGACCTGAGCTTCGGCCTCCTCCCGCCGGGTCTTCAGCGAGTCGAGCAAGGCGCGGGCCTCGGCGCGAAGCCGTTCGGCCTCGTCCAGCGCGCCCTGGATCTTGGCCGCGCGGTCATCCAGCGCCTTGGCGGCGGAGTGCGGCACCCTCAGCAAGGTGATCGCCACGAAGAACAAGGCGAGGCCGACGAAGACCCACAGCTCGGCGTTCTGGAACAAGGCCATCTACTCTATCCTCGGGCCTGGACGGCTTGGGCGTGGTCGAGCTCCGCGTCGGACGCCGCCCGGCCGGTCAGTCTCTCGGTGATCGCAGCCGCCGTGTCGCTGGCGATGCCGCCCACCTGGGTCATGGCTTGGTCGCGGGAGGCGCGGATGCGGTCCTCCGCCGCCGAGAGGCGAACGGAGAGTTCCGCCTCCAGATCGCCATTCCGCTTGGCCGAGGCGGCCGCCGCGGGGGCCTTGGCCTCGCTGGCCGTGCGTTGGGTGCGGCCGCGGCCCTCCGCAGTCTCGGCCTGGGCGGTTTCAGCCTGGGCCTCTGCCTCGTCGCGCAGGCGGCGGGCCTCGGCCATGTCGCCTTCGATCCGACCCTGGCGCGCTTCCATGGTCGCGCGAATGCGCGGCAGGAAACGCCCGCGCATCACCAGGAACAGGCCCGCGAAGATGAGCAGCGCCCAGGCGATCTGGCCCGGCCAGGTGGCGAAGTCGAACTGAGGCATCCGGCCGCTCTCCTAACGCGTCCGGCTCAGACCTTCACGAACAGGATCAGGAAGGCGATGACCAGGGCGAAGATGCCCAGCGCTTCGGTCAGGGCCATGCCGAGGAACAGCATGGGGCGCTCGCCCGGGGCGGCCGAAGGGTTGCGCAGGGCGCCGTTCAGGTAGTTCCCGAACAGGATGCCCAGGCCGATGCCCGCGCCGATCATGCCCAGCATGGCCAGGCCCGCGCCGATGTACTTGGCGGCTGCTACGTCCATAGTCGTCATTCCCTTGGATGGATGGAGGTTGGGTGGATCGCCGTCGCTAGTGACTGTGCAGGTTCACGACGTCGTTGAGATACACGCAGGCGAGAGCGGCGAACACGAAGGCCTGCAGGAAGGCCACGATGAACTCCAGCGCGATGAGCGCCACCACGCTGCCGAGCGACAGGGCCGAGACCAGCCAGGCCAGCGAGGACAGCGAAAACACGCTGTGGCCGATGGCCAACAGGGCGAGCGACACCACGAAACTGCCGAAGATGTTCAACACCACGTGGCCGCCGATCATGTTGCCGAACAACCGGAGCGCCAGCGTCAGCGGCCGTACGAGGAAGGAGATGATCTCGATGGGCACCATCAGGATCAGCAGGTACCAGGGCACCCCCGAAGGAACGAACAGCTTGAAAAAGCCGAGTCCGTTCCTCGCAAAGCCCACCACCAGCACCACGGCTATGGTCAGCAGCGCCAGGGTTGCGGTGATGGAGAGCTGCGACGTCGCCGTGGGGATCACCACCAGCATGCCGAGCAGGTTCATCGCCGCGATGAAGGTGAAGAGTGTGAACACCAGCGGCACGTAGCGCTTGTATTCGTGGCCTATGATGGAGTGGGCGAGGTCGTCGATCAGCTCGAACAGCAGCTCGCCCACGCTCTGCAGCCGGCCAGGCACCACCGCCGGCTTGGCCGCCAGCCCGAACAGGGCACATAGGACCACGCCCGAGGCGAGCATCGCCAGGGTCACGTTGGTGATCGAGAAGTCGATCCCCGCAATCTTCGGCAGCTCGACGATCCTGTGGATCTCGAATTGCTCCATCGGCGCAGCCATGCCCGATCAGCCCTCTCATCAAGCCCCTTGGTCGGGACCTTCGTTCATTTTCACCGGCGCGGGCGCCGCATCCTGGGTCGCGCCCGCCGCACGGGCCGAATCGTGTGTCGTCGCCGGCGGAGCCGACATACGGGCCGCGGAGCGGACCGCCAAGTAGATCGCCGCTGCCGACCCGACCAGCACGCCGCCGATCAGCCCGAAGGGCGCGGTCCCGGCGAACCGGTCGAGCAGCCAGCCGAGCCCCAAGCCCGTCAGCACCCCTCCGATCAGCTCCCCGATCAGCCTGTAGCCAGCCCCGGCGCCTTCGTCGGAGCCGTACTGCCTAGGCATCCGTCGGCTCGACGCGGCGAGCGCGTCATACCGCTCGTCAAAGCGCTTGAGCGCCTCGTCGCGCGGGAATGGCGGCTCGGACATGGAGCAGACACGGAAACGACCGCGACGGCGAAGGTCGCGGCCCGCTGGAACGCTAACGTCTCTACAGAGGCGGTTCCGGAGCGTCAAGCGGCGCGGGCGGCGCTGTCAAGCCTTTGCCGAGGCTGGCGCCTGGGAACCTGCACGCCGCCTGTGCAGCCCTAGCCGCATGACAATCAGGGCCGTCACCAGCGGGACAAGCCAGATCAGCCGGGCCTGATAGCGGGCGAAGGGGCCGGACAGCGCGCCGCAGGCGACGGCGTTGGCCGTCAGCAGGACGAGCGTCAGTCCAAGCGCCGTCAGCAGCCGCACGCGGTCGTCGCGCCAGTCCGCCTCTGCTCGGCCCATCAAGACGGCGCGGACGTCGCCGGCGCTGAGCCGCCAAGCGAGGACCAGGACGCTGAGCCCCAGGCCCACGCCTTCCAGCCCCCAGCTGACCGGCTTGCCCACATGCGGGCGGCAACTGGTAGGCTGTAGGCAGGCGGCGGCGCCCGGCAGGATGCGGGGCAGGACGGTGGTGCGCCAGAACGGGTCGGAGACGTAGAAGCCCTGCGCCTTCAACGGATCGTCCACATAGACCATGCCGAACTGCTGCACCGCGTTCCAGGCCGAGGCTAGGGCCTGGTCCCAAGGGTCGGCCAGGGTCTCGCTCAGCGCGAAGCGGGCGTCCTCGTGCTCCATCCGCACGCGGGTGGCGGCGTCGGCGGCGAGGAAGACGGCGGTGCGGCGGCGGTTGGACCACAGGACCTGGTCGCTGGTGTGCATGGGCCGGTCGCGGAAGGCGCAGAGCGCGAACGGCGTCCCCGGCCCTGTGCAGGTCCGGCGCAGGTAGGCGAGCCCTGGCCCGTCGGCCAGCACCCGCGCGCTCAGGAAGGGCGGGGTGCCGATGGCTTGACCGGCCCTCGCCTGGATAGGCAGGTAGACGAGGGAGCCCGCAAACACGGCGGCGGCGGCGAGGGCGCCTATGAGGGCCACGCGCCGACCGATCTGGCTCCAGGGCAGCTTTCCGAGCCTCAGCAGCCCCATGGCGGCTACGGCCACGGCCGCCGCGCCCAGCAAGTTGGGGCGGTGGACCGCCAGGCCGAAGCCCGTGAGCACGGCCGATCCCACCAGGCGGCCTCGTCCCAGCCGGTCCGGATAGACCAGAAGCAGGATCAGCCCGCATCCCGCAACGCCGGCGAGCACGTCCGGCATGATCCAGCCGGCGAAGAAGGGCAGGGGCGTCAACGCCGCCAGTCCCCCCATCAGAGCCAGGTAGCCCCAGCGCGGAGCCTCAGGAGCCGTCGCCCCGTAGAGCAGATAGACCGTCCCGGCCGCAGCCCAGGCCTGGAAGAAGGCCACCAGCCACAGGCTCCCCGCCCGCTGCAGCAGGTAGGCCGGTGCGCCATAGAGGGGCGAGCGGGCGCCGTCGATCTCGGCGGAGGTGTTGGGCGCGCCCGGACGGCTCGGCAAGGCGGCGGGGTCGCCGGGCGGCTCGACGGCGTGCGCGGGGGAGACGAGGTGCAGCGCCTCGAACAGATACTCCGCCTGGTCGTAGTAGAGGGCCGTGTCGCTGAATACGGCCGGCCGGCCGTCCACCGCCGCCACCCACATCAGCATCGCGGCGCCCAGCGCCGCCAGCCCCCAGCCTCGAAGCGCGGCGAACGCGCTCGCCCTCATCTGCGCAGGGTGAACACCGAAGCCAGGAAGCCCGACGCCGCCAGCTGCACCCCGACTGTGATGGCGGTGAGCGAGAGGATCAGCACCCGCATGATGTGGTCGTAGACGATGGGTCCGAAGCCGCTGGCCGCCCACGTCCATCCCGCCCAGATCGCGCCGATGACCCCGGCTGCGAACACCACCCCCGCAGCTCGCAGCACGGTCTCCAGCGTCAGCCCCAGCACCAGCTTGCGCATGGCGTTCCGGGTGGCGGGGAGGAAGCCTTCGATCTCGCCATAGCGCCGGGCGAGCGCCCCGAACATGATCAGCTGCACGCCGAGGAT
The DNA here is from genome assembly GCA_937863535.1 of uncultured Caulobacteraceae bacterium. Lineage (GTDB taxonomy): Bacteria > Pseudomonadota > Alphaproteobacteria > Caulobacterales > Caulobacteraceae > CAHJWH01. The sequence continues at coordinate 1,707 of CALMGB010000014.1, read as the reverse complement.
GATGGCGAAGCAGGAGGCCAGCATGGAGTGGACGTCGATCGAGACGTGGCGTGTCAGTCGCAGCGGCCCTGTCGCCAGCATTGCCGAGAGCAGCACGCCGAAGGTGATCAGCGCCGCGCCCGGATAGATGAACAGCCACTTGGGGCTGTGCAGCAGCAGGAAGCGCAGGTGCCGCCAGCCGTCGCGCCAAGTCTTCAGGTGCGGTGCGCGCGAGCGGCCGTCGGGCTTCAGCGTTGTGGGCGCCTCGCTCATGGGCAAGCCGTTGAGCGCGGTCTTCACCACCATCTCGCTGGCGAACTCCATGCCCGAGGTGGAAAGGTTTAGATCCAGCATGGCCTGGCGCGAGAAGCCGCGCAGCCCGCAGTGGAAGTCGTTCACCGGGATGGCGAAGAACAGCTTGCCAAGGAAGCTCAGCACCGGGTTGCCGAGATAGCGGTGCAGGAAGGGCATGGCGCCCGGCGCGATCCCACCCTTGAACCGATTGCCCATCACGAGCGCATCGCCCGCGCGTAGCCGCTCCATGAAGGGATCGAGCGAGTCGAAATCGTAGCTGTCGTCCGCATCGCCCATGACGACGTAGCGGCCCTCTGCTGCGCGGATGCCCCCCATCAGCGCCGCGCCGTAGCCCTTCTCCAGCACCATCACCACACGGGCGCCGGCCGCCATGGCCAGGGCTTGCGAGCCGTCGGTGGAGCCGTTGTCGGCCACCAGCACCTCGCCGGCGAGCCCCGTTCGCTCCAGGTAGCCACAGGCCTGTTTGACGCAGACCTCGATGGTCTCCGCCTCGTTCAAGCAGGGCATCAGGATTGTGAGTTCGAGCGGGCGCGCGTCCTGAAGCAGGTCTGCGTCCAAGCTCAGGCGCTCCATGAGGGCGGCCATCTGCAGTTCCTCGCCTCTAAGGGGCGCATTCATAGCGGGGGGACCCTTGCGGTTGGGTTAGCGTGACGATGTCGGAATGTGCCGGAGCCCGCTCACGCCGTCGTGACGACAAGCTGTCATGGATGCAAGGCGCGAGGAGGATCACTCCGCCGCCAGCGCTTCCGCCTGCTTCAGGTCCACCGACACCAGCTGTGACACCCCCCGCTCGGCCATGGTCACCCCGAACAGGCGGTCCATGCGCGACATGGTGACCGGGTTGTGGGTGATGGCCAGGAAGCGGGTCTGGGTCCGGCGGCGCATCTCGTCCAGCATGCGGCAGAAGCGGTCCACGTTGGCGTCGTCCAGCGGCGCGTCCACCTCGTCCAGCACGCAGACCGGCGCCGGGTTGGCCAGGAACACTGCGAAGATCAGGGCCATGGCGGTGAGCGCCTGCTCGCCCCCGCTCATCAGGCTCATCACCGCCAGCCGCTTGCCCGGAGGGCAGGCGTAGATCTCCAGCCCCGCCTCCAGCGGATCGTCGTTCTCCGCCAGCCGCAGCTCCGCCTGGCCGCCCTCGAACAGGGTCTGGAACAGGGCCTTGAAACTCTCCGACAGCACCGTGAAGGCGGCGAGCAGGCGCTCGCGGCCCTCCGCGTTCAGGGTCTCGATGCTGCGGCGGAGCGTGGCGATGGCGTCGGTGAGGTCGGCGCGCTCGGTGCGCAGGCCGCCCAGCCGGGAGGCCTGCTCGGCAGCCTCTTCCTCAGCCCGCAGGTTGACGCCGCCGAGCGCGTCGCGATCGCGTTCCAGGGCGCGCAGGTGCGCCTCCAGACCTGCGGGCTGAGGAAGAGG
>CALMGB010000013.1 GCA_937863535.1 uncultured Caulobacteraceae bacterium | reverse complement strand
GTTTGTTATAAGATTTGCAGGCTAAAACCTGCAGACAATATTGGGGTTCTGGTTATCGAGCAGACGAGGCCAATGAGTGACGTAGAGAGCCACAGAGACGCCCAGCACTATACGGGGAGGTCGACGGCGATCTAAGGAAAGGACGTATGACTTGCCCCAGGACTTCGAAGTTCCACGTCGTCGGACGTGTGCCGCAGAAAAAAGGCTCCGCCGAAGCGGAGCCGAGTCATAGGGAGGAAACGCCCAAGAGGGCGCGCCAGCACAATGCTGCAGCGCAGCAAGGTTGGCAAGCCTAGTTGAACGCGGGTGCTGAGCTCAGGCGGCTAAAGCCGAGACGCTTTGAACCGGCCAGCGCTTGAGGACCTGCTGGAGCACGTCTCCATCGGGCGGGACGAAGACGCGCGGCTGGTAGTTGATGATCTCCACGAACCCGCCGAGCGCCTGCAAGGCAGAGCGCTGGGAGGCTCCGTTCACCACCTCGATGCGCCAGCTGTCCATGACCCGCGCGCGACGCAGCCAGAACCCGTCCGTCAGGCTGATGTTGACGCCCTCCTTCAGGATCATTCCAGCGATGTCGCAGTGCGCCTGCAGCGTGGTGGCCATGTCGGAGAGGCCGAGCGCCGTCTTCAGCTTGCCGGCGTCGATGGGGTCGAGCACTCGGCCGAGCCAGCGCCGGCCATCGGGCGCCTTGATGCGGCGCACCCAAGCTCGCGAGGTCGGAAGGTGCGACCACACCGGGAGCAGCACGCCGGTGACCAGGTAGATCTCCTCCCGCCACCACAGATCGGCCGCCGCCACCTCGGCGTCCCACGTCGCCCGCCAGACCTCGGACTCGACCGGCTCCCAAGCCGACTCCTCGTAGGCGGCCAGCGTGGACTTGCTCTCCTTAAGCGGTCGACGGATGCGGACCGCCCGCACCAGCTGGTCCTTGTCGTCCGTGGTCGTCAGACCAAACTCCACCAGGCCCACAGCGCCGGACTTGCGGTTCACGACGTGGGCGATCGCTGAGGTGTCCAGATGGTCGACCTGATCGAGCACCTCGTGAGAAGACACGATGCGACGCCGGCTCTTCATCGTGAACCGGACCAGCCGCGTCTCCGCGCCGGTGGACGCGTCGGTGCGGATGACCTCCTCCGACAGGACCTCCAGGTCATCGGCGATCACGTCCTCCATCCCGTGGTCGAGCTGCCCGCTCGCTTGGGCTTGCTCCACGATGCTGGTCAGCATGGCGTCGAAGGTGGCGAAGAGGCTGTTCTGGTCGGCGATCCTGAGCGCGAGCAGGCGGTTCAGGAAGGTGTGCATCGGCGGCAGGTCATCGGACGCCTTCAGCCCGCCATCGCCGTCCAGAAGCTTTAGCGCGGTCTTCTCCATGAAGGCCGCGAGCGTCCAGCCGGGGACCGCGCCCATGCTCAGCGCCACGTAGAAGCCTTGCAGTGCCCGGCGCGCCCAGGGGCTCTCCAGGTTGTCCGACGCCCGGAACAGGCCGTTGGACGAGGCTCTCCGCTCGCCACGAGTCAGGGCGCCGAGGCTGTCGAGCCTGCGGGCGATCGTGGACAGGAAGCGCCGCTCGCCGTGGATGTTGGTTGTGAGGGGCGAGAACAGCGGTGGACTGGCCTGGTTGGTGCGATGGCTGCGCCCTAGGCCTTGGATCGCCGCATCGGCCCGCCAGCCGGGCTCGGCCAGGTAGTGACGACGGCGCTGCTGGTTTCCGGCGTTCAGGTCGGCGTGGTAGCTTCGTCCGGTGCCGCCGGCGTCGCTGAACACCAGGATGCGCTTGCGCCCGCTCATGAAAGCGTCGGTCTCGGCCTTAGCGGCCGAGGACCCGCGTCGCTCCACCACCCGGCGGCCGTCGCGCAGCACGACGCGACGGGACCGCCCGGTGATCTCGGCGACCTGGTCGGGGCCGAACGCCTCAAGCACCGCATCAAGTACGCCCGGCACCGCGGGCAGGCAGGCGAGCTTGACCACGAGGTCTTCGCGCAGCGCCAGGGCCTCCTGGCTGACGACCGGGCGGCCCTCGTCCATCAGGGGCGCGAGGGTGATGTTGCCGCCCTCGTCCTTGATCTCCTCCATGGCGTGCACCGGGAAGGCGTTCTGGAGATAGTCCAGCACGCTGTCCTTGGGGCTGAGATCGACGGAGAGGTTGTTCCACTCCTCCGGCGGGATCTCGGCGAGGCGACGTTCCATCACCGCCTCGTTGGTCGTGACGATCTGCACCACGGCGGATCGCCCTTCAGCCAGGTCGGTGCGGATGGAGGCGACGAGCGTCGGCGCCTTCAGCCCGGCCAGCAGGCCTGCGAAGAACCGCTGCTTAGAGCTCTCGAAAGCGGACAGCGCCAAGGAGGCCGCAAGCGCGCTCTTCGGCTTGCCGTCCTGATCGTTGACGCCTGTCGCCTCAAGCGCCGTGCTCAGATGAGAATGGATGACCTGGTAGGCGTCGGCCCAGGCGTCCCAGATCTCCACGTCGGCCTCGGTAAGCTCGTGGCGGACCGCCTCATACTCCACACCGTCGAAGCTGAGCGAGCGGGCGATGTAGAGGCCGAGAGCCTTCAGCTCGCGCGCGATCAACTCCATGACCGCCACCCCACCCTTCTCGCAAGCCTGCATGAAGTCGGCGCGATCGTTGAAGGAGGCGTCCGGGCCGCCCCAGAGTCCAAGGCGCGAGGCGTAGGCCAGGTTCTCGGGCTGGGTCGCACCGGTGGCCGACACGTAGAACACCCGTGCTTGGGGAAGGCGGTTCTGGATGGCGAGGCCGGCCATGCCCTGAAGGCTGGCCCTCTTCAGGCCGCGCCCGCCCTTCGCGCCGCCCGATGCGTTGGCGAGCGCATGGCTCTCATCGAACACGATGACGCCGTCAAAGTCCGCCCCGAGCCAGCTGACGATCTGGTCCAGCCGCGAGGCCTTAGCCCCGCGAGCGGGCTGGCGGAGCGTGGCGTAGGTGGTGAAGAGGATCCCGCGCTCCATGCGGATGCCCTCGCCCTGCTTCCAGGACGACTGCGGGGTGAGGTCGGTGGGCGATCCCCCGATGGCGGACCAGTCGCGCCGGGCGTCCTCCAACAAGGCGTCGTTCTTGGACAGCCACACCGCGCGCGCACGACCCTGGGCCATGTTGTCAGCGATGACGCCAGCGATCTGGCGGCCCTTGCCGCAGCCGGTGCCGTCGCCCAGGAAGAAGCCGCGCCGGAAGCTGATCGCTCCTTCTGCGCCCTCCGCAACCAGCTCCACCTCGTGGACGGCCTCCTTGAGCCTCCACGCGCCCGGCAGCATCGCTGCGTGCGCCTCGCCGGCGTAGATGATCGTCTCCATCTGGGCGTCGGAGACTTTGGACAGCATCGCCGGCGGCAGGACGGGGCGGTAGGTCGGCCGCGGCGGGCACACCGAAGCCATGGCCGCAGCTTCCACCAGGGGCGAGGGGTGAGCGGGTGCCTCCGGCAGCTGCACGCGCGCGACCTGGTAGGCTTGGTAGAGCCCGACGTCGCGGCCCTCCCCGGTCCAGTCCTTCGTGTCGTAGGCGATGGCCGCACTCGAGCCGAGGAAGCCCAGGCGTCCTGCCGGCGTCGCCAAAGCGCGAGCCCGGGGCTGAAGCAGAACGACCGGCGAGACCACCCGGAAGGCTCGTGGACGTGCGGTCGGGCGAGGCTCGATGGCCGCTGCGGCCGCCGCCAGCTCCGCCAAGCTTTCGGTTTGCAGCAGCGGCGGCGTCGAGGCGCCCGTCGTTGAACCGCGGTCGATGATCAGGAGGCCGGTCTCGGTGCTCGTGCCGTGCTTGGCATAGGCGCGGGCCGGGAAGGCGATCATCGCCACGATACGACCCTTGCTGGCCAACGCCGCCAGCGCCGCCTGGTCCTCGAAGAGACGCGCCGGCACGATCGCCGACAATCGGCCGCCGTCGGCCAGCGTGCGGAGCGAGGCGTGCAGGTGCGCTTCAAGCTTCTGGAACGGCGGATTGGAGATGACGGCGTCGAAGGAGCCGGACGAAGCCAGCAGGTCAGCCAGGTGCTGGGCGTCGTGGTTGGTGCGTGTCGCCGCGGGGAAGAGGCCGTCGAGGAGCGCCGCCCGGGTGGGTGCGATCTCGTTCAGCTCTAAAGTGGCGCCGAGGGCCTCCGCGATTATCGCCAGGAGTCCCGTCCCAGCGGAGGGCTCCAGCACCTTGTCCCCTGGACGCACCTGGGCCGCTAGGGTCGCAATGGCGGCGAGTTCCAGCGGCGTAGAGAACTGGTCGAGCGCGAGCTGCTCCTCGCTTCGACGCGTGTGGGTGAGGGTGAGGGCGCTCAGACCCGCCAGGAGGGCGACGACGTCGGCCGGAGCGTCCTCCAGGCGCGAGACCTGGTGCGCGAGCCGCCGGACCTGCAGCACTAGCGCCGCCTCCATGGCGTCGTAGGCGTCGCGCCAGAGCCAGGCGCCCTCGGCATCGCTGGCCCCGAAGCTGAGCGTCATGGTCGAGCCCACGAGCTTGCGGTCCAGCGCCCTGGAGCGCCCGAGCTGCGGCGCCAACGCCCGCGCCGCCGCGAGCAGGTTGGCGGGCTTGTCCGCAGCCAAGGTGGTTGAGCCGAAAAGCGGAAGGCAGGCGTTCATGGGATGAGGTCCGGCTCGCCCGGGTTGGCGGGGTCGCTCCCCTCCTCAGTCCCACGGGCTCGCCTCCCCTCCCCTCCCCCTATCCTTCTCGCCGGCCCAGTTCAGGGGACTGTCGAGACGCACCGCTCGGCCCCAAGCG
>CALMGB010000012.1 GCA_937863535.1 uncultured Caulobacteraceae bacterium | reverse complement strand
GGGGAGCAGGCCTTCGCGCTGGGCACGCTTCCTGGCCAGCTTGCGGGCGCGGCGGATGGCCTCGGCCTTCTGGCGGGCGCGCTTCTCGGAGGGCTTCTCGTAGTGCACGTGGCGCTTCATCTCGCGGAAGGTGCCCTCGCGCTGCATCTTCTTCTTGAGCGCCTTCAGGGCCTGGTCGACGTTGTTGTCGCGGACGAAAATCTGGACGATGACTAGGCCCTCCTCTGGACCTGCGCGAGCTGGTGACGTGCGGGCGATGAGCGTAAACGCCCTCGAGCCCGAAGGGAGCTCCCGCAGGCTTAGGAGATCGGCGAATATCAAAGCGCGGCCGCTTTGTCCACGCTCGACGGGATCAGCGCCCCGACTCGGCCCATATGAACGCCTTGAGCTTCCCCCGGACACTCCATGGCGCGTGACGGCGCGATCTACACCTGCCAGGCGTGCGGCGCGGTGCATACCAAGTGGAGCGGCCAATGCTCCGCCTGCACCGCCTGGAACACGCTTGTCGAGGAAGTCCAGGCTAGCCGGCCGCCCGGGGCGCTGGCGCCGTCCAAGGCGAAGGGCCGCATGGGCCTCGCCTTCGAGACCCTGGACGTCGAGATGTCCGCGCCGCCCCGGATCATCACGGGCCTGGAGGAGTTCGACCGGGTGTGCGGCGGCGGCGTCGTGCCGGGCTCGGCCATCCTGATCGCCGGGGACCCGGGGGTCGGAATGTCAACCGTGCTGCTCCAGGCCGCCGCGGCGGCCTCGCTCACCGGCGCAGCGGTCGCCTATGTCTCCGGCGAGGAGGCGGCGGAGCAAGTTCGCGCGCGGGCCCAGCGCATGGGCCTTGGCCATGCGCCGGTAAAGTTGGCGGCGGAGACGTCGCTGCGCGAGATCGCCGAGGGTCTGAAGCGCGAACACTTCGACCTGGTGGTCATCGACTCCATCCAGACGCTTTGGAGCGATCAGCTCGAAGCCGGCCCGGGCTCGGTGGCCCAGGTGCGGGCGGCGGCGGGGGAGCTGGTGCGGCTGGCCAAGAAGCGGCGCACCGCCGTGGTCCTGGTCGGCCACGTCACCAAGGACGGCCAGATCGCCGGCCCCCGGGTGGTGGAGCACATGGTGGACGCCGTGCTCTCCTTCGAAGGCGAGCGCGGCTATCCGTTCCGCATCCTGCGCGCCGCAAAGAACCGCTTCGGGGCCACCGACGAGATCGGCGTGTTCGAGATGGGCGATTCGGGGCTGCGCGAGGTGAAGAACCCCTCCGCCCTGTTCCTGAACGAGGGCGGGGAGCGGTCGGCCGGCGCTGCGGTGTTCGCGGGGATCGAGGGCTCGCGACCCGTGCTGGTGGAATTCCAGGCGCTCGTCGCTCCCTCCGCCTACGGAACGCCCCGCCGGGCGGTGGTCGGCTGGGACACAGGCCGTTTGGCCATGGTCTTGGCGGTGCTCGAAGCGCGGTGCGGGGTTGGTTTGGGCGACCGGGATGTCTACTTGAACGTCGCAGGTGGGCTCCGCGTCACGGAGCCTGCGGCCGACCTCGCCGCGGCCGCGGCCCTCGTGTCCTCCGCCCTTGACCAGCCCCTGCCACAGGATTGCGTCGTGTTCGGTGAGATCAGCCTTTCCGGAGACGTGCGGACGGTCGGCCGCACCGACTCCCGCCTGAAGGAGGCCGCCAAGCTGGGCTTCGGCAGCGCGCTGGCCCCCACACCCTCGAAGGATGGCGGCTCCCCCCCCGGCGCGATCCCGGTGGCAGGCGTGTCGCGCTTGGCCGACGCCGTGCGACGGATTGGCGACGGTGATTGGAAATGACGGCCTCGCACGCTACGGAGCGCGCAGCGGGAGGCCCGGATGAACCTGTTCGACCTCGTCGCGGGCCTGGTCCTGCTCGTCTCCGCCCTGATCGGCTTCAGCCGCGGCGCGGTGCTCGAGGTAGTCACCCTGTTCGCCTTTACCGTGGCGGCGGCCGTGTCCGTCTACCTGCTCCCCTTCACCGCCCCGATCGCGCGACAGAACGTCCACCCGCCCTGGGCGGCGAACGCGGTGGCCGTCGCCCTCGCCTTCCTGATCGCCTATGTCGGCCTGCGCCTGCTGGGCGCCAACCTCTCGCGCGCGGTCCGGACCCGGAGCACGCTGGGATCGCTGGATCGTACGGTGGGACTGGCCTTCGGCGTCCTGCGTGCGCTGGGGGTGCTGGGCGTGGTCTATCTCGTCTTCAACGCCACGCCGTTCGGACAGCCGCCGCCGCTGCTGACCAGCGCCCGGCTTTACCCGCTGGCCCGCGGCGCCGGCCTAACCCTCGCCTCCGTGGCGCCGGGAGGGCTGCGCGAGATGGAGGGCTTCGGCGCTGGCCTGAAGGCGCGAATGGGCGGGGGCGACCCCGGTCCGCCGCCGGGCTTGGTGGAAGCC
>CALMGB010000011.1:10341-11767 GCA_937863535.1 uncultured Caulobacteraceae bacterium | reverse complement strand
GGCCCGTTGCCGGCCACCTGCACGTGCCAGGTCAGGCCGCCGGCCGCGGCCACGCCGGTCGACTGCTCCCCCACGATGACCGCGCCGGGGGCCGCCGCCGCGATGGCGCCGGTGCAGAGGGGGCGGTGCTATCCTCCCGGCGCGGAGCCGGCGGCCAGCTTCACCGTCATCACCTTGCCCGATATGCGGTCCTTCGTGGCGAGGCGAAACAGCGACGTGACGGACCCGACCAGTCCAAGCCGCTCCATGGCGTCGGATACGGCGCACGCGTCCAATGCGGCCAGGCGCTCGTCCAACTCAATGCTTCCCATGGTCACTCGCCAGTAGCCAACGCGATTGCTCAATAACTAAAAGCTCGTCCTGTCAAGCCGATGGTCCCGGACTCGGCACAGACGATCGATGCCATGCTGCGTCGGTATCGATCGCAAATCAGCAATTGTCGTCTTTGAGGGTCGAGAGTAGCCGTCGGTGGTCACGCGAAGCGCCAGACAGGCGCAGATGAACGGGCGGAACGGAACTTTATGAATATTGTCCCGGTCATCGACATTGCTCCCGCCCTTGCAGGCGACGCCGCCGCACGTCTCGCGGTCGCCAAGCAGATCGGCGCCGCGTGCGAAGACATCGGCTTCTTCATGGTTACCGGTCACTGGATCCCGGAGACGGTGATCGACAGCGTCGACAACTATGCGCGCCAGTTCTTCTACCGGCCTCAGGACGAGAAGATGCAGGTTGCGATCATCCCGGGGCAGGCGACGCGGGGCTACCGCAGCGCCGGCATCTCCACCCTGGCCCGGTCCGGCCAGGACGCGCCGCCGGACCTGCGCGAGTCCTTCGTCGCGGGGTCGGAGGCCGTTGATGGCGAGGCCTACTACGCCCAGCCGGCCGCGGCGCGGTTCTTCACGGCCAACCGCTGGCCGCAGAACCCGCCGGAGCTGCGGGGCGCCTTCGAGACCTATTACGCCGCCTGCACCACGCTCGCCTCCGAGCTGATGCGGCTGTTCGCACTCGCGCTGGACCTGCCCGAGACCTTCTTCGACGACAAGATCGACCGGCAGATCTCCGCCCTGACCGTCAACCACTATCCCAAGCAGAAGACGCCGCCCAAGCCGGGGCAGATCCGCGCCGGGGCCCACACCGACTACGGCAGCCTGACCATACTGGCGACCGACGGCTCGCTCGGCGGCCTTCAGGTGCAGGTGAACGGCGAGTGGCGGGACGTCATGCCGGCGCCCGGCTCCTTCATCATCAACCTCGGCGACCTGATGGCGCAGTGGACGAACGACCGCTGGCGCTCGACCCTGCACCGCGTCGTCAACCCGCCGCAGGAGATCGCGGCGACGACCGACCGCCAGTCGACGGTCTTCTTCCACCAGCCCAACTTCGACGCCCCGATGGAATGCCTGCCGACGTGCCTGGAGCCGGGGGA
>CALMGB010000011.1:7185-10331 GCA_937863535.1 uncultured Caulobacteraceae bacterium | reverse complement strand
CGGGGGAAGCTCCCAAGTACGCGCCTACCACTTCCGGCGCGCACGTGATGGCGTAGATCGCCAAGAGCTAGGCGAGGAAGCCGAGCTAGGTGATCGCCGGGCCGCCGGCGGCCGACCGCATCCTCCCAACCAACACCGATCGTGGGTAGACAGCCGATGCCGCGCCGCCGCTACGACTACGTCATCGTGGGAGCCGGCTCGGCGGGCTGTGTGCTCGCCTCGCGCCTGACGGAGGATGCCGCCGTCCGGGTGCTGCTCCTGGAAGCGGGCGGACGCGACTGGAACCCGCTGATCCACGTGCCGCTCGGCCTTGGCGTGCTCGTCGGCCGCGAGCTGCACGACTGGCGCTACAAGTCCGAGCCGGAGCCCTACCTAGACGGCCGCGTCATGCCCCTGGCCCGGGGCAAGGTGCTCGGCGGCTCCTCCTCCATCAACGTGATGACCTACACCCGCGGCGCGAGGGGCGATTTCGACCGCTGGGCGCGCGAGGGCGCTCCCGGATGGTCCTATGCCGACGTCCTGCCCTACTTCCGGCGCAGCGAGACGGCCGAGGCGGGAGCCAGCGAGGCCCGGGGCGGCGGAGGGCCGCTCGGCGTCTCCTGGACGCGGTCGAAGGACCCGCTGAACCAGGCCTGGCTGGAGGCCGCCCAGGGCCTGGGCTTTCCGGTCAACACGGACATCTCCGCGGGCGACCCGGAGGGGATCGGCCGCACCCAGCACACCATCCACAAGGGTCGCCGCGCCTCGGCGTCGTCGGCCTATCTGCGCGCCGCGCTCCGGCGGCCCAACCTCACCCTCAGGACGAACGTCCACGCCACCCGCGTGATCCTGGACAAGGGGCGGGCGGTGGGTGTCAGCTTCGCCGGCCGGCGCGGCGAGGCCGAGATGGCGGAGGCCGGGCGGGAGGTCGTCCTCTGCGGGGGCGCCTACAACAGCCCCCACCTGCTGATGCTGTCCGGGATAGGACCCGCGGACCACCTGCGTGCGCAGGGGATCAAGCCGGTGGTCGACCTTCCGGTCGGACGGAACCTGCAGGACCACGTGATGACGTTCAACGTCTACGGGCGTCAGACCCCCGGCGAGTTCCACGGCAACATGCGGCTTGACCGCGCGGTGGTGAACATGGCCAGGGCCTATCTGCTCGGCACCGGGTTCGGCACGACCTTGCCCGCCGGCGTCGTCGCCTTCGCCAAGAGCCGGCCGGACCTGGACGTCCCCGACACGGAATTCCTGTTCCCCACCGCGCCCTTCGGGGCCGGGGTCTGGTTCCCGGGCCTGATGAAGCCCTACGGCGATGTGGTGGTGATCGCGCCGGTGCTCCTGCACCCGGACAGCCGGGGAGAGGTGACGTTGGGGTCCGCCGCCCCGCTGGCGGCGCCTCGCATCCAGACCAACTACCTGGCGACCGAGCACGACCGGGCGGTGCTGCGCAAGGCGGTAAGGACCGCGCGCGAGCTGGCCCGCCAAACGCCGCTGGACGCCTTCCGCGGCCACGAGTTCACGCCCGGGCCCAAGGCCCAGACCGACGCGGAGATCGACGCCCACGTGCGGCGCACCGCGCGCACCATCAGCCACCCCGCGGGCACCTGCGCCATGGGATCGGGGCCGCAGTCCGTGCTGGACGTCGAGCTGCGCGTTCGCGGGGTGGAGGGCCTGCGGGTGGTGGACGCCTCCGCCATGCCCGACCTGATCTCCGGCCACCTGAACGGCTGCGTGATCATGATGGCGGAAAAGGCGGCGGACCTCATCGCCGGCCGCACCGCTCTCCCCGCGGCGGCCGCCCCTAATCTGCAGATGGTCGAGAGAGCCCAGGCATGAACCCGCACAACCGCCAGTTCTTCATCAACGGCCGCTGGATCGACCCCGAAGGCGTGACCGCCCAAGACGTGGTTAATCCCGCGACGGAGGAGGTCGTCGGCGTGGTCAGCCTGGGAACGCCGGCGCACGTGGACATGGCGGTGGCCGCGGCCAAGCAGGCCTTTCCCGGCTGGGCCCGCACCAGCCCACAGGAGCGGGCCGGCGCGCTGACCCGGATCGTACAGGTCTGCGAGGCGCGGGTGGACGAGCTCGCGCGGTCGATCACCGCCGAGATGGGCTCGCCCATCGGCTTCTCCTACGGCGTGCAGGTGAAGGCCGCCATCGGGCACATGCGCCAGACCATCCGCGCCCTGGAGAGCTATGAGTTCGAGCAGCGGTGGGGCGCCACCCTGATCGTGCGCGAGCCGATCGGCGTCGCGGGGCTGATCACCGCCTGGAACTGGCCCTTGAGCCTGGTCATGTCGAAGATCTCTCCGGCGCTGGGCTCCGGCTGCACGGTCGTCCTGAAGCCGAGCGAGATCGCGCCCCTAAGCGTGATCCTCCTGACCGAGATCATCGCGGAGGTCGGGCTCCCGCCGGGCGTCTTCAACCTCGTCAACGGGCATGGGCCCGTGGTCGGGGCCGCCCTCTCGACCCACCCGGACGTCGACATGATCTCCTTCACGGGCTCGACCCGGGCGGGGGCGCAGATCGCCAAGGCGGCGGCGGACGGGGTGAAGCGCATCACCCAGGAGCTGGGCGGCAAGTCGGCCAATATCGTGCTGCCCTCGGCCGACCTTGAGAAGGCGGTGGGGGAGGGCGTGATGAGCGCCTTCATCAACGCCGGGCAGTCCTGCCAGGCGCCCACCCGCATGCTGGTCCACCGCTCCCAGCGCGACGCCGCGGTGGAGTTCGCGCGCCAAGCGGTGGAGCGCATCGTGCTGGGCGACCCTGCGGACCGGCGGACCACCATGGGACCGCTGGTCAGCCAGGCGCAGTACGACCGCGTCCAGGCCTATATAGAGGCGGGCCTGAACGAGGGCGCCACCCTGGTCGCCGGCGGCCCAGGCCGCCCGGAGGGCTCCGACAAGGGCTTCTTCGTCCGCCCCACCGTCTTCGCCGACGCGACGCCGCAGATGCGCATCGCCGCGGAGGAGATCTTCGGCCCGGTGCTGACCATGATGACCTATGACGACGAGGACCAGGCCGTCGAGATCGCCAACGGCACCGAGTACGGCCTGGCCAGCTATGTGGAGGCGGCCACCCTGGAGGAAGGCCGACGCGTGGCGCAGCGGATGCGCGCCGGTCGCGTCTACATCAACCGGGCCCCGGTGGATCAGTCCGTCCCC
>CALMGB010000011.1:0-7175 GCA_937863535.1 uncultured Caulobacteraceae bacterium | reverse complement strand
CCCTTCGGCGGCTTCAAGAAGTCCGGCAACGGGCGGGAGTGGGGCGTGTTCGGGCTGGAGGAATACCTTGAGGTGAAGGCGGTGCTCGGCTACGAGGCCGCCTGAGCCGATCCACCGCGGCGGGGCTCGGCGGCGATCCCCGGTCTTCCTCCGTTCTTCAGGTCTGCATCCCGGCCGGACATGGCCGACCGGGATACGGATCCTGATGGCGGCGAATGGCCCTTGGCAGGCTCGGGCCCAGGCCGTTTGGAAGCACGCCTAGGCCGTCTTGACGGCGATGAACTCCAGCTGGATCACCATCTCGGCGGCGCCAGGCGCGCCGGCGGCGTGGCGGACGGGGCGGCTGTGCTCGTCCGGGAAGGCCTCCAGCCAGTAGCGGTTGACCACATCGCGCATGGAGCGGTCGCGCAGGAACAGCGTGACCTTACCGACATCCTCCAGGCCGGCGCCGGCGGCGCGCAGGGCCGCGCGCATGTTGGCGAAGGCGTTGGCGATTTGGGTTTCCGGATCATCGGAGAACTCGCCGGTCTGCAGGTCCATGCCGCCGATGGCGGAGGAGAAGAACATGTCGCCGATCTGGGTAACGGTGGGGACGGGTTGCCGATGGAGCGTCTTGCCGTCAGGATCGGTGGATACTCTCTTGGACATGGCCATCTCTCTGGGCGCTCCGTCTCAGCCGCGGACTTCGAGCGGTATAGGAGCGGGCGCACGGCCCGGCGCATAGCTTTCTGGACAGTCCCCATAGTGGCGGGTTATCCGCGGGGCCCGACGGCCATGGACGGACGATGACCAGCGTAGACGACGACGCTGGCGGCGAACCCGCCGGGACCGGGCCGCGCCGGATCAAGTCCGTCGAGGTCGGGTTCCGCACCATCCGGGTGCTGGAGGCCGCTGGCGGCTTTCTCCCCCTCGGCCGCATCGCGTCGCTGGCTGGGATGCCGTCGAGCAAGGCCTACATCTACCTCGCAAGCTTCGTGCGGGAGGGGCTGGTGCAGCAGGATCCGCGCACCGGCCATTACGGGCTGGGGCCTTTCAGCGTGCAGCTCGGTCTGGCGGCGATCCGCAGCCTGGACGTCGTGTCGGCCAGCCGCGACGTGGTGGACGACCTGCGCGACGCCACCCGCTGCGGCGTATCGCTGGCCATCTGGGGCGATCGCGGGCCGAGCGTCATGCCGAAGGCCGACGGCGATGGGCAGGGAGCGCTGGGCTTGCGGCTGGGGCACGTGTTCTGGCCCACGACATCGGCTTCGGGGCGGGTGTTCCTGGCCTTCCTGCCGGCCTCTGAAACGCAAGCAGCGGTGAGGCTGGAGCACCAGATGCGCCCCCGGGCTTCCGCCGAAGCGCTGGGCGAGGTGCTGGAGCGTACGCGCGTGGAGGGCTATGCGGTGAGCGACCGGCCGACGGTGAACGGGCGCATCGCCGTCGCCGCTCCGGCGTTCGACTTCAGCGGCAAGGTCGCCGCCTCCCTCGCCATCCTGACCGACGAGGCCGGCGCCCAGGGCTCGGCGCTGGCCTCGCTGATGGCGTCCGCCGGCGAGATCTCGCGTCGATTGGGTCATCGCAAGAGGTGAGACGCCTGTGCGTCGCTCAGGGAGATGGGGCCGCCCTTATGGGTAACAGCTCGGCGATGACGGACCTGAGGGCGGCGACGAAGCGCTCCGCCGCGGGCAGCAGCGGGCGGTCGGCGCGGTAGGTGACGCCAGAGGGCCGCCGCGAGGCGCCCGTTAGCTCCAGTGGCACGATCCCCATCGTACCCCTGCGGATATCGCCGATCATCATCAGGGCGGGGGCGAGCGTCAGCATGTCGCCGGCCAGCACGATCTCGCGCGTGAAGCCGATGGACGTCGAGCGGATCAGCGAGGGCCTGAACTCGGGCAGGTTCAGCACCATCCGGTCGAGCTCCTGGCCGAAGCGGCGCCCGACCGGCGGGATGATCAGCTCGTAGTTGGAGACCGCTGCGGCGGACAGTTCGCCCTGAAGGATCGGGTGCCCGGAGCGGGCCAGGAGCACGACGGGGTCTTCGTACATCTCCAGGCGGATGAAGCCGTCCGGCGCCGGCGGCTCGTAAAGCCGGCCCACGATAAGGTCGATCTCGCCAGAACTCAGGGCCGGTCCGAGTTCCTCGAACGGTCCCTCCACGATGCGGATCTGCAGCCGCGTGTTCTGCCCCCGCAGGAAGGACAGCGTCCCGGGAAGCAGGCCCATGGCCGGCGAGGGCAGCGCGCCGATGGCGATGGAGCCGGTGCTGCTGCTCTCGATGCGATCCAGTTCCTCGTCCAGCCGGACGAGTTCGGCCAGCACCCGGCGCGAGGTCTCCACGATGGAGTGGCCGGCGGTGGTCGGCCTGACGCCCCGCGCGTGGCGTTCGTAGATCTGGACGCCGACGGTCTCCTCGATCTTCTGCAGCGCCTTGGTGAGCGCCGGCTGCGAGAGGCCCAGCGCCTGAGACGCGCGCGAGACGCTGCCGTACTGCCACAGGGCGTTGACGATGCGCAGCTGCCTCAACTTGAGCAGATGGTCGAGATACCTCGGCATGATCCTTCCGCCGCCCACGCTTCGTGACACGTCCGTGTGCGGACGGGCAAGCTCGCCGGGGGACGATGGGCTCGGCGCGCGAGCCCCTAGACGGTAGCCCTCAGGCTCGGACGGGCGTCCAGTGGGCGAAGCCCATGGCGTTGCCCGTCCCGGCCTCGCTTCGGTAGCAGGGCACGTAGTCGGACGCCGTCATCTCCAGTCCCGCCGCGTCCATCGCCCCGATCAGGGGAAGCCAGTTCTTGATCTCAGCGGTGCCGGCCTCGTAGCGGTCCTCCGGAATCGCGATGAGACGCTCGTGGTCGCGCGCTTTGGCGGCGTCCAGGAACTCCAGGTCCAGCGCGGGATCGATGACGTAATGGCTCAGGCCCCCGGACGCGATCACCGCGACCCGGGCCGACGACGGCCAGCTCTCGATCGCTGTGGCCAGCGCCGCGCCGAAGGCCAGGCAGCGACGCGCGCTCGGGCGGTTGGGCGGATTGTGGGTGTTCACCATCACCGGCACGTGCGGGATCACCCGGTCGTGCATGACCTGTCGGTAGATGTAGGAATAGGCGTGCGGCACGCTGTTGGTGCCCATGCGGCCCACGGGCAGGCGCGTGGACTGGGCGACGTCGAAGTCCGCCCCGATCAGCTGCTGGATCATGTGCTTGCCGAGCGCCGGTTCGCAAGGATAGCGCGTCTGCGCGTCCGGGTAGTAGCCGGGCTCGGCGAAGGCGGCGCCCGCAGGGATCATGGCCTTCTGCTCGGCCGTCTTGGGAATGCTCTCGACATAGTCGCCCCAAAAGACGCTGAAGGCGGGGATGTTCACCTCCGTGAACACCTCGAACTGGTCGTTGCCGAGGATCACCGCCACGTCGACCCGCGCGCCTTCGTAGGCCTGCGCCAGGGCGGCCATCGCCACCTGGCAGCGATCGTAGTGCGCCCGGCGCGCCTCCGCCGTCACCTCCGCCTCAAGGCCGTCACGGCGGCGGTGAGCCGCCAGCTCGTCGAAGGTGTAGACGCCGCCTTCGTAGTGCAACGCCGTGTTGACGCGATCGGCCGCCTCGCGCAGCCGCCAGTGCTGCGGCGGGGTCAGCAGCTGAGGCCCGTGGGAGGAGCCGAGGCCCAGGACGATCTCCGCCATCAGTGGATCCCCTGCACGGCCATGCGCGCGTCCAGGAGCGGGAAGACGCGGCGCGGGTTGTCGTGGATCATCTGCATCTTCTGCTCCAGCGACAGGAAGTCGAAGGAGTCGATGGTGGCCAGCACGTCGTCCGCCGGCCGTCCGGTCACGGGATTCATCGTCGCCGATCCCGCGCCGGGCGTCTCGGTGCCGAACGCCATGCTCGGCGGCCCGAGCTGGCGGATCGCGGCGGCCAGGAACGAGGGATCATAGGCGCAGGTGTCGAAGTAGAGGTTCTGGCTGAGGTCGGGACCATCGATGACGACCTCCTTGGCCTTCATGCCCACCTGACCACCCGCGGCCTCCCCGCTCGAATAGGCGACGTTGTCCCGCTCGCGGGAGGTCTTGGTCGCATCGAGCGTGTCGCCCGTCTCCATCAGGCGGCGCAGGCCCCCGCCGCAGTGGCAGACCATGATCTTCAGCTTGGGAAAGCGCGCGAACACGTTCCCCTTGCGCAGCAGCATGGTGGCCAGCGTCTCCTCGGTCAGGTTGTTGTACTGGTAGGGATGAGGCAGTCCGTCCAGGCGCGGATCCAGGGTCCCGGACGGATGGACCACCAGCGTCGCCTGCAGTTCCTCCGCCTTCTCGTAGAGCGGGAACCAGTCCTCCCGGTCCAGGCCCGGCGCCTGCCGGTCGCCGCCCGGGTCGGGGTTGAGGAGCGCTCCCACGAAGCCGAGCTGGCACACGCAGCGCTCCAGCTCGGCGACGCAGCGCTGGGTGTTGAGGCCGCGGGTCTGGGGCAGCTGGCCCACGCCGACGAAGCGGGTGGGATGCAGGCGGCACTGCTGAGCGATGACGTTGTTGGTGACCTCCGCCCAGTGGTTCTGGATGTAGGCCCGCTCCCCATGCATCATCGCCACGGGACGCGGCGAGATCAGCTGGACGTCGATGTTGCGCGCGTCGAGCAGGCGCAGGTGCCGCTCCAGCGCCGCGTTCATCGGCCCTTCCGGCAACTCGAAGTCCTCGTCCGGCGTGCGTAGCGACTGCAGGTTCATCGCATAGGCGCGGAAGTGCGGGGGCGTGGAGATGTGCCCGTGCGTGTCGATGACCAGCTTGCCGTTGTACATGCCGCTCCCCGCCCGGTGTCGGCAGTGCGACACCGGCTTTGCTCTTGACGAACTGCGTTATACAATGTCTAAAACCGTGGTCAAGCGGAGGGCGCGGGGCGTGGCGCTCGCGGCTGCGAGGGAGAAACGGTCAGCGTGGAGAGCTTGCGCGTCCTGTACCGGGACTTCGACCGGACCCCGTACCTGTACACGCTGCGCGAAACGGCGAGGGCGCGCGGCCTCGACCTGGAGCTGGTCAAGGCGGAGCTCGGGCCCCGCTATCCCGAATTCCTGCTGGAAGGCGCCGTCGATGTCCTGGCGGAGAACTACTGGGGCCTGCAGAGCCTGGCCGCCGCCGGCGCGCCGCTGGTCAGCGTGGCGGCCGCCGTCTGTCACCTGAACGAACAGCTGTTCGTGCATCCGAGCATCACCAGCCTGGACGGACTGCGCGGCAAGCGCTTCGCGCTGCGCAGCGTGGGCCCCTCCGAGCTGATCGGCCGGCTCTGGCTGCAGGACCGGGGGCTGCACGACGTCGAGCCCGTGCCGGTGGCCGAGAGCGAGGTCGGCCGCTGGGGCCAATGGAAGGCGGTGGAGCGGGGCGACTGCCATGGCGTCTTCATCACCAACCTCTATGCCGACCAGGCGCTCGGCGCGGGGCTGAAGCCGGTCCCGATCGCGCCGTACGGCTTCCTCGGCAACGTCACCCTGACCAGCCTGCAGCCGGTGATCGAGGCCCGGCGCGAGGCCTTCGCCGACCTGGTCACCGCGGCCTTCGAGGCGAGCCGCCTGTTCCGGGAGGACGCGGCGGCGACGCTGGAGGTGCTGTCGCGCGAGCCGAAGACGCTTCTCGGCCTGGACGACGCGGGCTTGCGCGACCTCTACCGCGTGCTCCGCGACGAGCTCTCGCCCAATCCCGTCCCCACCGCGGAGGCGATCTCCAACACCTATCGGATGCGGCTGGTCCGCAGCCCCGAACTGGCGGGACACAACCCGCTGCTGGCCTGGGACTTCGGCCTCGCCCGCGCGGCCAAGCGCATCGTGGAGACGTCCCATCCGCGCTGAGGCGGTCGCCCCGGCCGGCGCGCACGGCAAGGACGAGAGCTGGAGGCTCGCCTTCTATCTCATGCTGGGCGTGCAGTTCATCATGAGCATGTCGCTCACGGTGATCGTCCCGATCCTGCCGCTGTACCTGCCGAGCATCGGGGTCGTCCGGCGGCCCGAGATCCTGTTGTGGACCGGCCTCCTGACCTCGGTGAACCTGTTCGCCGCCGCCGCCGTCTCCCCGCTGTGGGGGCACCTGGGCGACCGCCATGGTCGCAAGGTGATGGTGCTGCGGTCGAGCCTGGCCATCGCGGTCTTCAGCGCCTCCATGGTGTTCGCCACCAACGTCTGGGAGCTGTTCGCCATCCGCGCGGCGATGGGGGCGTTCAGCGGCTTCGCCGCCTCGGCCAACACGCTCGTCGCCTCCCGCGTGCCCAGCAACCGCCTGGGCTTCGCGCTCGGCTGGCTCACCACCGCGCAGATGCTGGGATCGTTCTTCGGCCCCCTGGTCGGAGGCTTGCTGTTCGACAGCTTCGGCGACCACCGGGTCATCTTCGTCTGGACCGCCGTCCTGGCGCTGATCGCCTTCCTCCTCGTCTGGCGGCTAGCGCCGCGCGACGTCGCCCACGTCGCGGCCGGAAAGCCCGACGGCCCGCAGGCGCACTGGACGCGGGTGCTCCTGCCCATACTGCCCTTCTTCGTGCTGCTCCTGGTCGCCCAGGTGTCCCTGCGCTCGGTGCAGCCCGTCATAACCGTCTTCGTCACCAGCCTTGCGCCGCATGCGCGCAACATCGCCACGCTCGCAGGCCTGGCCTTCTCCATGGTGGGCTTCGCAGACCTGGTCGGGTCGCCCTTCCTGGGCAAGCGCAGCGACAGCGTCGGCTACCACCGCGTTCTGCTCATCGCCATCACCGGAGGCGTTGCCTTCACCCTGCCGCAGAGCGTGGCGGGCGGCTACTGGACCTTCCTGGCCGAGCGCTTCTGCGCGGGCCTGTTCATCAGCAGTATCATCCCCACCGCCCAGGCGCTGCTGGCGCGATCCATCCCCGAGGGCAAACGGGGGCTAGCCTACGGCATGGGTGCCAGCGCGACCTTCCTGGGCGGCGGCCTCGGTCCGCTTTTCGGCGCGGCGACGGCGGCTTCGCTGGGGGTGCGCTCGGTGTTCGTAAGCACCGCGCTGATGCTTCTGCTCGCCGCCGCCTGGGTGAACTGGGGCGTGCCGCGCCCGGCCGCGGCCAAGGCTGCATAGCCGGAAGTTATTCCTGGCGACCGGAAAACGATGCCCCCGCCGGGCGCGGCGGCCCTACTTCCCGTCCATCGCAGATCAGCCGAGACGCTGCGATGTTCTGGATGGAGGTCGCCGGGCGCGCCCAGGCCGGCCTCCATCCAGA
>CALMGB010000010.1:15943-22908 GCA_937863535.1 uncultured Caulobacteraceae bacterium | reverse complement strand
GACTCGAACCTGCAACCAGACCGTTATGAGCGGCCGGCTCTAACCATTGAGCTACAGGCCCGTCGCACCTTGGGCCGCGCCGGTCTAGCATCGCTTCGAGCGCGCGCAAGACCGCGGCGTCAGCAGCGGCGGGCCCGCAGGCGCTCGACGATCGTCTTGACCTCCTGAGCTCGGTCACGGGGCAGGACGATGACGGCGCCGGGTGTCGCCACCACCACCACGTCGCGCAGGCCGACCACGCCGACCTCCATCCCGTCGTCTGACCAGACCAGGGAGCCCTGCGTGTCCAGGGCCACGGCGTCGCCGCGGATCAGGTTGTGGTCGCCATCCTTACCGCCCAGCCGCCAGAGCTCGCTCCAGGAGCCCACGTCGGCCCAGCCGATGTCGCAGGGCGCGACGGCGGCCAGCCGCGTGCGCTCCATCACTGCGACATCCACTGACTCCGAAGGGATGGCGATGAAGCGCCCATCGTCCAGGCGCACGAACAGGCCGTCACGGCCGGCGGCGTCCACCGCCTCCAACCCACTGGCGTGGATGTCGGGACGGTGGGTGGCCATCTCCGCCAGCATCACCTCCGGCGCGAAGAGGAAGATGCCGCCGTTCCAGTAGTAGCCGCCCTCGGCGAGGTAAGCCCGGGCGACCTCCAGCCTGGGCTTCTCGGCGAAACGGGCGACCCCGAACACGCCGTCCGCCAGCGCCTCGGCGCGCTGGATATAGCCGAAGCCGGTCTCCGGGCCGGTGGGCGCGATGCCGAAGGTGACGATGCGATCCGGCGTGTGCGCGGCCCGGGCGATGGCGGCATGAAAAGCCTCCGGGTCGGCGATGACGTGGTCGGCGGGGAGCAGCAGGACCAGGGCGCCGGGCTTCAGCGTCTGCACCATGCGCGCAGCGGTCACGGCGACCGCGGCGGTGTTGCGGCCGAACGGCTCCAGCACCACGGCCAGCGGCTGCACGCCGACCTCCGCCAACTGGGTCTCGATCACCCGCTCGTGACTGCGGTTGCAGATGATCACGGGCGGCAGGAAGGACGGCGCGCCGTCCTCCGCATGAGCCGGACCGGCCAGCCTGAGCGCGGTCTCCTGCAGCATGGTGCGAGGGCTGGCCAGCGCGTGAAACTGCTTGGGCCGCACGTCGGTGGACAGAGGCCAGAGCCGCGTGCCCGAGCCGCCGGACATGATCACAGGTACGATCTCGATGGCGCGGTTAGTTCCGGTCACGTCGGGTCCCCTGCACCCAGGCCGTCTCCCAAGCCCTTGGTCCGCGGGCAAGCCCGGTGACCGGCGTGCGACGGTTCGCCCGCGGGTCCGCGCTGGGCCGGTGGCCTCAGACCAGCAGCGGCCGCACCAGGTTCGTCCAGACGACAGGGTCGAACACCTGGGCGGCCCTCGCCGCGGCCCGCGCACCGAGGCGCTCACGGGCGTCGGCGTCGGTGAGCAGACGCCTCAGATGTCCTGCGGCTGCGGCGAGGTCCGGCTCCGCCCACCAGCCGCCCGTGTACATGGCCTGGACATCCTGCACCGGACAGGGCGTCCAGGGCGCCAGGGCCGCGGCCTCCTCGTCGAGGAAGTCCATCACGCCGGACCAGGCGGTGGCCACCACCGGCTTGCCGAGCCACAAGGCCTCGGCCGGGAGGAGGCCGAAGCCCTCTGCCCGGTGCAGCGACAACACGATGTCGGCGCTGGCGATCAGCCGGGTCATGTCGGCCTCCCCCAGCACCTCCCGCAGGAGCCGGATGTCGGCGCGGCCCGCGACGGCCGACTGGACCTCCGCCAGCCGTTCAGGCGCGTCGCCACCGCCTGAAACCTTGCAGACGAGCAGGCTGCGCCCGTCCGGCTCGGGCACGGCGAGGCGGAAGGCCTGGATGGCCCCGAGGGGGTTCTTGCGGGCCGAGGTCGACTTCAGGTCCAGCGCCGCCAGCACCACGCACGCGCCCTGCGGAAAGCCGAAACGCAGGCGGTCCGGGGCGAGCCGCGGGACCATGAAGACAGGGTGGGGCACGACGCGGACCGGGACAGTCTGCGGCGCGCGCGCGCGGAGCGCGTCCGCGGTGAAGCTGGATGGGCACCAGACCTCGTCCACATAGGCGAAGGCGGAGTTCCAGGCGGCGGGCAGCTCGGCCAGCTCCCAGGCCCAGTAGCCGATGTGCCGCCGCCCCTTCAGCCCGCGCGCAGCGGTCCGCTGGAGCCACAGGCCGAGTTCAGGCGGGTTGAGGTGGCTGACCAGCACACCCCCGGCCGCCAGCGGCTGGAATGCGACGTCCGGCGGAAGATCAGACGTGGCCTGGACGGTCGCGCCCGTGTCCTGCGCCTGCGTCTGGACGCCGGCCTGCCGCAGGGCGGCGGCGAACAGGCGCGCGCCGCGTCCGATCCCGATGCTGGAGCCGTGCAGGCCCGCCACGGTCACCGGCTCTCCGCCCGGAAGCCCGCGTCGCCACACCCGGGCCACCATGGCCGGGGTCGCAGCGGTCAGGGCCGCTTGGGCGCCCCGGTGGGCCGCCGCGCGCACGCCGTGGGGCAGCGTCTTCCAAAGACGCTTCAAAGGCGGGGTGGCCCGTCGTCGCATGGAGCCGGGACCATCAGGGCCCTGTCCTCGGGGAGCGATCACGTCCGCCGCAAAGTGCAAGGTCCTCTTGCGCCGTCTCGCCGAGGCCAAAGTCGGACGCGCCGTAAGCCGAGGACATCCTGCTCCGAACTCCCCAGGGGCCTGTTGCGAAGGTATCGCCGGGCGGTTGAAACGGACCCGCACATGCGAAGGCCCGGGCGCATTTATATCGACACTCGCGGCCTGCGCCACTCCCTCGCCCGCCGGGATGAACCTTGCGAACGGTGGAAGGCTTGTGGAAGGGTCAGGCCGCCATGCACGCCTGCAGGAGCAGGACATGCTGCAGTTCATCATCCCGCTCATCGCCGTGGTCATGGTGGGCGTGGGCATCGCCATAGAGACGCCGACCAACGCCTTGCTGGGCAAGACCTGGGGCTCGGCGCTCTGGGCGTCGCTGCTCTCCTTCGTCGTCGGCGCACTGATCCTGGGCCTGGCCGCCGCGGTGACCCGGCCTCGCCTGCCGCAAGGATGGATCACCGCGGCGCCCTGGTACGCATGGATCGGAGGCCTGTACGGAGCCGCCGTGGTCCTGGCCTCCGCCTGGGCGACACCGAAGCTCGGGGCGGGCACCACCCTGGTGGTGATCGTCGCCTCCCAGGTCGCCCTGGGCGTCGCGCTGGACAATTTCGGGGTGCTGGGACTGGCCCCGCATCCTGCGGGTTGGCTTCGGATGTGCGGGGTGGCGGTTGTGGTGGGCGGCGCTTTGCTGGTCTCCCTCGGCTAGGCCCTTCCCGCCTGGTGCGGCTTGGTCTAGCAGCGGGGGATGCCCCGGCCCGAGTGTCCCATGCGATCTCGTCTCAAGGCGCTAGCCCCAACCGCCCACGCCGTCCTGATCGCCGCGGCCGTTGTTGCGTTGGGTTGGGCGACGCCGCTGTACGCCAGGGAACTCTGGCGGACGTTGCCCGCCGCGGCCGCCCTGCCGGAGCCCAAGGCCTTCGGCTACGCACCTCACGATGGCGCTCAAATCTATTACGCCGTCTACGGAGCGGGAACGCCCGTGGTGCTGCTCCACGGCGGCTTGGCCAACGGACACTATTGGGGAGATCAGGTCCCGGCCCTGGTCAAGGCTGGCTACCGGCCCATCCTGATCGACAGCCGTGGGCACGGACGCAGCACCCGCGACGCGCGGCCCTTCACCTATGAGCTGATGGCGTCGGACGTCGTGGCGGTCATGGACCGGCTGTCGATCCGCAAGGCCGCGGTGATGGGCTGGAGCGACGGCGCGATCATCGGCCTGGTCATGGCGATGAAGTCGCCCGAGCGGGTGAGCCGGGTCTTCGCCTTCGCCGCCAACATGGACCCCAGCGGCGTAAAGCCGGACACCGAGAGCAACCCCACCTTCGCCCGCTTCGAGGGCGAGGCCGCCAGGGCCTACGCCGACCAATCCTCTACACCGACCGGGTTCCCCGCTTTCCATGCCGCGATCAGCAAGATGTGGGACACCGAGCCCAACTACACAGCCGCCGATCTCGCCCGCATCCATACGCCCGTGGCCATCGCGGACGGCGACCACGACGAGGCCATCAAGCGCGCCCATACCGAGTATCTCGCCCGCAGCGTTCCCGGCGCGGTGCTGGTGATTCTGCCGAACGTCAGCCACTTCGCAATGCTGCAGAACCCTGCCGAGTTCAACGCAGCCGTGCTGGCCTTCCTTCGCGGTGGTGCGGGCGAGCATCCTTGAGCCGAGCCCGCATCAGGGGGCGGCCGGCTTCTCCCGGACCAGGCGGTAGAAGGTCGAGAGGAGCTGGCGGCCGGCCCTGAGGCTGCCCTGCAGGCTGCCCGAGACGTTGGATTGGCCGCCGATGCGCCGGCGGTTGTCGACCGGGACCTCCAGGATGCGCAGGCCCGCGCGGGCGGCGCGGAGCTGCATCTCCAGGTTCCAGCCGTAGGTCATCTCCCGCATGCCGAGCGCGACCAGCGTGTCGCGCCGGATCACCCGGAAGGCGCACATGTCGGTGTAGCCCACGCCGTAGAGCAGCCGGATCGCCGCCCCGATCGTCAGGCCCGCTGCGATCTGGTGGATCGACATGCTGCCGGGCTCGCGCCGGCCGCGCCAGCGCGAGCCGATGGCGAAGTCGTAGGCGCCCGAACGGATCGGCTCGAGCAGGCCGGGGAGGCCGGCCGGGTCGTCGGCCCCGTCCCCGTCCATGAAGACGACGAACGGCGCGTCCGAGGCCATCGCCCCGGCCAGGCAGGCCCGGCCATAGCCCTTGCCGGCCTGCAGCACCGTGGCGCCGGCGCGGGTGGCCAGCTCCGCGGTGGCGTCCTTGCTGCCGCCGTCAGCGACGAAGATCGCCTTGACGCCCAGGGCGCGAAGCTCGGCGACCACGGCGCCGATGGACTCGGCCTCGTTCAGGGTGGGGATGACGACGGCGACATCCTGCATCACCGGACCTCCGCCAGGCCTTCGCCGAGCCGCCGGCCCAGGCCGCCGCTCTCCAGCATGCGGAGCCACAGGGCGTGGGTGTGCGCCGCGGCATTCGGGACCAGCCCCGACTCCGCGGGCTCGGGCTGGGCCAGCTCGCGATGCAGGCGGCGCAGGGCCGCCATATCGTCCACGTCATACCATGTCGGCAGCACCTGGACCGGCAGGCTGATCTCCGCGGCGCGCTCCAGGGTCTGGCCGAACACCCGCTCGGTGCTCCAATCGATGTCTTCGAACAGCCGCGGGTGCACGGCTTTCAGCCCCAGGACGTAGTAGCCTCCGTCCTCCGCCGGCCCGATCACCGCGCGGTCCCCCGGCGCAGCCAGGGCCTGGGCCAGCTTCACCAGGATGGCGGTCGGCAAGGTGGGGCTGTCGGCGTTCAGAACGCAGGCGCTCGCGTGGCCCCGAGCCAGCAGGGCCTCGACGGTTGCGGACAGACACCTGCCGAAATGCCCCAGCCACGCCTCGACCAGCCCCACGTCGGCGGGCAGATGCTCGCGGAAGAAGGGCTCGGACCCCGGCGGCCCGAAGGCCATGTAGGTGGCGATGGGCGTCTGACGGGCGGCGCGGGCGATGTTGTCTGTGATGTCCTTGAGGAAGGTGGTGTTCAGCTCGGCCGCCTCCTGCGGGGTCAGGGGCGGCGTCAGCCGGGTCTTGGTGCGGCCGGGCGAGGAGGCCTTGGCCATCACCGCGATCGCACAGGGAGCGAGCTCTGGAGACTGCATCGGCCACAGGCATAGGAAGGGGCAGGGGCGCCGGTCAAGCCGACCCGCCCCGCTCTTCCTTGCGACCACTCGCTATAACTTGCGCGAAAGCGCCGTCTTCCGGCCATCGCAGGAGCCGGCGGCATGTTCAACGGTCCGCCGAAGCACTATCCTGTCGAATGGATGCGCCGCCTTGCCGAGACCTCCTTCACCGGGCGCCCGGCGTGGGCCGTGGCGACGACGTGCGACTGTCGCCGGCCTAGCCTCCACGGCGCGGCCTGATCGCCGGCGCCATGGCCTCGATCCCCATCGTCCTGCTCGCGGCCCTGGGGACGATCCTCTACCTGTCCTTCGCGGGCCTGGGCCTGGCGCGTTGGCTCCGACCGGCCTGGGCGCCCCCCGCCGGCATCGCGCCGGCCCTGGCCTGGGGCGTGTTCAGCGCGGTGAGCCTTCCCCTGCAGGCGCTGTTCGGGTTCAGCCAGGTCTCCACCGCTGCGCTCCTGGCCCTGGCCTTGGCGGGGAGTTTCCTGCTGCTGCGGCGGAGCAAGCCGTCGCAGACCGGAACGGAACAGGGCGCCCCACAGCTGCCGGTCTGGGCGTTCGCATTGGCCGCCGCGATCGCGCTGATCCCGCTGTCGGCGCTGCTGCCCAAGCCTGCGGACGGCGGGATCATCCTCGGCACGGCGTCTTCCGACCATTCCAAGATCGCCATCGTGGACGAGATGACGCGCCTCGGCCTGCCGGTCGGCAATCCCTTTTTCGGCGCGCTCGGGGCGCGCTCTTCGCTGTCCTACTACTATCTCTGGCACTTTGGCGCGGCGCAGCTATCGATCCTGACCCGCATCTCGGGCTGGGAGGCGGACGCGGCGATGACGGGGGTGACCGCCTACGCCTCGATCCTGCTGATGATGGGTCTCGCCTGCCGCCTTGCAGGCCCGTCCGAGGCAGGGGCGTCCAGACCGGGCGGTAGAAGCGTCATGGCGCGGCCCGCGGCGGCGACGCTGTGGGTCGGTCTGCTCAGCCTGACCGGCACGCTCGGGCCCGTGCTGGTGCGCCTCTTCGGCGCCCCCGCGATGGGCCGCCTGATCACCCAGGCGTACGCCGGCCTGGCGGGATGGGCGACCCAGGCCAGCTGGGTGCCCCAGCACCTGGCCTCGGCCTGCTGCGTGGTCCTGGCCTTGCTCCTGCTGGTCGACCTCGCGGAGCGTCGAAGGGTGGGGGTGCTCCTGACCGTT
>CALMGB010000010.1:0-15933 GCA_937863535.1 uncultured Caulobacteraceae bacterium | reverse complement strand
CGGGGGTGGGCGTCGTGCTGCTCATCTGCACCCCAGGCCGCCGGCGGCTCGGGTTCGCTGTCGAGGCGATCGCCGCCGCCGCGGGCGCCCTCGCCCTGGCGTGGCCCCTGCTGCATGCGGAGTTTTCCACCTTGGGCGGCCGGCACGGGGGGGCGCCCATCGCCTACCACCCCTATGAGGTGATCGGGACGGTGGCGCCTGAGGGCCTTCGCCGGGCGTTGGACTATCCCGCCTACTGGCTGGTGCTGCTGCCCATCGACTTGCCGGCCATCTATCCGGCCGGCCTGATGGCGCTGGCGCTCTATGCGCGCCGGGCGTTCCGCCGGCCGGAGTTGCGCGCCCGGAGCCTGAGCCTGGTCGTCCTGACCACGGTCAGCCTTGCGACGGCTTGGCTCCTGGCCAGCACGATCGGCAACAATGACCTGGGCTGGCGGGCGATCCTGCCGGCGGTGCTCGTGCTGACCCCCTTCGCCGCGGCGGGGCTGGCGCGCTGGATCGCGGTGCGGGCCTATGCCGCCGCCGGCGGCGCCCTCGTGCTGCTCGCAGCCAGCCTGCCCGACCCGGTCCTGATCGGCGATCTGGCAGGCAAGCCGACCGACCAGGCGCCCGCCTTCGCCAAGGCGCCGGCCCTGTGGGCGGCGGTGCACCGCTACGCCGGGCCGCTGGATCGGGTGGCCGACAACCCACTGTCCTTCGACGAGATCACGGACTGGCCGGTCAACCCCGCCTGGGCGATGATGTCGGACCGGAGTTCCTGCTATTCGGGATGGGAGACCGCGCGCGCCTATGTCGACCTGCCGCAGACGCGCATCTCGGACATCGACACTCAGTTCATCCGCATCTTCAACGGCAAGGGGCGCCCCGACGACATCCGCCAGATGGCGGAGGACTACGGCTGCCGGGTGGTCGTCCTGACCTCAGACGACGAGGGCTGGGACACCGACCCATTTGAACACAGCCCCTACTACCGTCTGGCGCAGGAGAAGGAGGACGAGTGGCGGATCTACGTCGATACCCTGCCGCACCCTGCAGCGCGGTGATGCTGGCGCCGAGATCATGGCTTAGATCCGTAGGCGAATGCTAGCCTTTCGGGCCCGCCTGTCCCGCTTCAGTACTTCCGGTCGACGCCCAGCCGGATCACTTCGTCGGGCCGCAGGAAGGCGCCGCCCTTGGCGGTGAAGGCGGGGAGCTTGGCGATCTCCCCGGGGTCGAGGTCGACGATCTTCACGTAGGGGCCGACCAGGTCGGTGTTGTCGAGGTCCGGCGCGATGGTGCGCGCGCCCAACCCAAGGACGCCGCCATAGCGCATGACCATGGACAGGTCGTCCTCGCCGGAGCGGTAGACGCCCACCACCGTACCAACCTGCTTCATGTTGTGGCCGGCCTGGATGACGTGCTCGCCGCGCAGGCTGCCCACCCGCACCGGCTGGGGGAAGCGCATGTCCTGCTTCTGCTTGAGGGTCAGATGAGGGTCGGGCGGCCCGTCGCCGATCTGGGCGCGCGCCGCGCCAGACACCGTCACGACCACCAGACAGGCGCCCAGCAGAACGATGCGGCGAGTG
Organism: uncultured Caulobacteraceae bacterium; assembly: GCA_937863535.1. Classification (GTDB taxonomy): domain Bacteria; phylum Pseudomonadota; class Alphaproteobacteria; order Caulobacterales; family Caulobacteraceae; genus CAHJWH01. Next base: position 14,371 of record CALMGB010000010.1, on the reverse strand, counting down.
CTCAAAGACTCCACCGCAGGCCGCAGCCCTGGCAGGGCTTGGGCGGTGCGTCGCTGGTCAGCGTCTCGCGGAAAGCCTGATAGGCCGGCCCGTTCCAGATTTCGCGCAAGGTTTGCTGGGTGGCGTCTCCGAGCGTGTAGTTCTCGTAGCCCCGGGCCGAAAAGGGCGCGATGCAGCACGGCAGCGCGCGTCCGTTGGCGGTGAAGTACATCAGCGACCAGGGCCTGCGGCACATGGCCCAAGGCACGCCATCGACCTGGCGCTTCAGGCTTTCGCCCGCGTCGGTGGCGCCGGAGGCGTCGAGCGTCACGCCAAGCTTGCGGCCCAGCGCCTGCGCCGCCTCGATGGCTGCCTGCTCCTCCGCCTGGTTCTGCTCGAACAGCGAATTGTCGGCCCGCGCCATGCCAAAGCCATCGTCGTCGAACACCAGCCGCTGCAGGTGCACCTCGCGTACGCCCATGGAGTCCGCCAGGCGGATGAACTCGGGCAGCTCCTGAACCGTCTCCTTCATGCCGGTGAGCCAGAGCGAAACCCGCGGCGTCATGGCGTCGTGCTCCATCTGGTACTCGGTCAGCTTGCGCACGTCGCGCACGATGCGGCCGAAGAAGTCCTTGCCCCGCACCAGCTTGTAGGTCTTGGCGTCGGCCGCATCGAGCGAGACGCGCAGCTCGTCCAGCCCGGTGTCGATCAGCTCTTGGAACTTGGAGGGGCGCAGCAGCGTGCCATTGGTGTTGAACAGCACATAGACGCCGCGGTCCTTCAGATAGCGGATCATCCGCGGCAGGGCCTTGACCAGCATCGGCTCGCCCACCCCGTGCAGCACGGCGCGGGCGATGTTGGGGGACTGGTCCACGATGCTGGTGAACAGCTCCCAGCTCATGTCGGCTGGGGGTTCCAGCTCCTCGAACGTCCGCGGGCAGGTCTCACAGAGCAGGTTGCAGCGGTTGGTGACCTCCAGGTAGAGGCACACGGGCGGGGTCTCGGCGACGGCGCCCCCCGTGGCGACGGCCTCGAAGTAGCGGCGCGGATCCTTGAGCGTCAGGGTGGTCGCGGACATTCAGAAGCTCCTCGCGAGCGGGACGGTGGACAGCGCGTGGCCGGACCGCTCCGAAAGGGGTGTCGGACTGGAGATGGGCGCCTGCATCACTCGGCGCCCAGAAGCGTGGCCGGATGAACGGGTGTCGCCTCGAAGTGGCCGGGCTCTTCCCAGCTGCCCATGGCCGCCGAGATGAGCTGCAGCGCCGCCTCGGCGCCCTCGCCCGCCCCCTTGCTGAAGTCGCCGGGGGCGCAGTTCAGCCGGTTGGTCACCTGGGCCAGGCACAGCACGGCCTGCCGCTGGGCGGTGGCGAAGGCGTAGAGGCCCGCGGCCTCCATCTCCACGGTCAGGAGTCCCTCGGCGCGGCGCTTGGCGATCTTGGCTTCCGTCTCGCGGAAGGGCGCATCCGTGGTCCAGCTCGGACCCACGTGAAGCGGCACGCCGGTCGCGGTCAGGGCGGGCAAGACCCGGTTCAGCAGCCGACCGTCCGCCTCTGCGAAGCGGGCCGGCGGCAGGTAGTGGTAGCTTGTGCCCTCGTCGCGAAGCGCCCGGTCGATGGCTACGAAATAGGGCGGCCGGCCGAGGTCGACGACCTGGCCCGCCGAGCTGAGGCTGATCAGGAAGCGACAGCCAGAGGCGAACAGCTGCTCGGCGAGCAGCACCGAGAAGGCCGCGCCCACCGCCCGGCCGATGATCCCGAATTCAGCGCCCCGGCCTTGACGAACCGCCAGACGGGTGTGGAAACACCCCCAGTTCGCGTCCTCCCGTAGTTCGCCGCAGGCGTGGAGGTGCCGCTCCAGGTCGCCGTCCGGGTCGAGCACGCAGGTGGCGGGCACCTCGCCGGCCACCAGGCCCTTATACTGGCGCGCCAGGTGAAGCATGGCCTTGGCCGTGAACAGGGAAGGCGCGTCGGGATCGTCGTGTTCAAGGATCGGCGCAGCGTGGACCTCGGTCCCGTTCAAGCGGCGTTCGTGCAGCGTCACCGTACGGGGGGGCTGATCCGCCGGCCTGACTTCACCTGCGAGACGTGCGGGAGCGCCCTCGGCGCAGCTGAGGCCAAGTGCGGGGGCCTGCACGCGGTCTTTCTTATGCGCGGCTTCGAAATGCACTCGGCTCAACCCCTCGACTCGCTAACGGACGACCTCGCCAAGCTTCGCTTTTGGTCGCCCATGCGAAACCCGGAGCAGATCGGTGGACAACCCGACGCCGCCCAGGAAAGCTACTCATTCAGGCAGAAATTCTCAGCCTGGCAAGTCGGAAACGCGTCAAACGAGTTGCTCGATCCCTCGCTAACCAATCAATACGCGCCGCCGCGGCGGCCCTGGTCAGACAACCCTCTGCATCTTGCCGTAGCCGCCTGATTATTGCTCAAAAGGCACGGCCGCCTCTTCCGGACGTCAATATCGCTGGCATAACGCCAGCTGGCGCTCTCGCCAGAGCGCGTGCGGCCATGATCCTCCGGACATCGAAGTCAGTCGCGTGGATTATCTCCTCGAGCGGGAGCCCAGATCACCCTTAGCCTGTTCTGAATCTGTATCTCCCAGCCCCTGTACATCGTCACAATCGCCAGGAAATGTCTTTTGAGCACCGCGTCATCCCAGATCGCCGCCGATGGTCGAAGGAGCCGACGCGCGCCGAAGCTGCACCCCTTGCCCGTGCGGCTCATGCATTGGCTCAACGCCTGCGCGATGCTCATGATGATTACGTCCGGCTGGGGCGTATACGATGACGATCCCATCCTGGGCTGGCTCTATTTTCCCGACTGGGCCCGGCTAGGAGGCTGGGCGGCGTCCAGCCTGCTCTGGCACTTCGCGGCCATGTGGCTGCTCATGGTCAACGGCCTTGTCTACCTGATCTACGGCTTCGCCACTGGCCGCTTCCGGCGCAAGCTCCTGCCCATCCGCGTCTCGGAGTTCATACACACGGTGGGCGAGACCCTGCGCTTCCACCTCGCCCACGAGGACCTCACCCGTTACAACGCGGTGCAAAAGCTGCTTTACCTGGTGGTGATCTGCGCAGGCGTGTCGCAGGTGATCACCGGCTTCGCCATCTGGAAGCCGGTGCAGCTCTCCTGGCTCACCGCGCTGTTCGGCGGCTTTCAAGGCGCGCGGCGCGTCCACTTCCTGGGCATGAGCGTCCTCGTCGGCTTTTTGGTCGTGCACGTCGCGCTCGCCGTCCTGGTCCCCAAGACGCTCTGGGCCATGCTGACCGGCGGCCCCCGAGTGAAGGCGCAGGCGTGATGAGGTCGCTCCATCGCCCGGACACCGGCCCCGATCCCGCCATCCTGGACAATCACCTCCCGCGAGTGCGAGAGGTGGAGCGCCGGCTCATGCTGCGCGGCGGCCTGTCGCTAGGCCTGCTGACCATGCTTACCGGCTGCAGCCCGGAGAAGAATCACGAGATCGACGCGGCGCTCCGCGCCATCTCCTCGTTCAATGACCAGGTGCAGGCTCGGCTGTTCGATCCCAACAAGCTCGCGCCGATCTATCCTGCGTCCCGGGTCCTGAAGCCGCCCCGCTTCAACGCCTACTATGACATCCAACAGGTGAAGCCCGTGGATGGGGCGAGCTGGAAGCTCGAACTCGGCGGCCTGATCGCCGACAAGAGGCCCTGGAACACCCAGCAGATCGCCGCCCTGCCCCAGCGCGAGATTATCATCCGCCATATCTGCGTGGAGGGCTGGGACTATATCGGGCAGTGGTCGGGCGTTCCACTCGGCGACTTCCTCAAACGGGTAGGGGCCGACCTCAAGGCCAGATACGTCGCCTTCCAGACCGCGGACAACTACCTCAGCAGCATCGACATGGCGACCGCGCTGCACCCGCAGACCCTGCTGGCCACCCGCTACGCCGGAGCCCCGATCACCGATCCTTTCGGCTATCCCTTACGCCTGCGAACCTCGACCAAGCTGGGCTTCAAGAACCCCAAGTGGATCACCTCCATGGAAGTCACCAACACCTATCCCAGCGGTTATTGGGAGAAGCAGGGCTTCAACTGGTTCAGCGGTATCTGACAGCGGGTCTGATGGCGGCGCGCCCGGAACGTACAAGCGTCGACCTCGCCATGCAGCTGCGAAAGTAAAAGCCTCCCGCGAGGGCTCGGTCCGAATACCTCCCAGCGAACTTGCCAGTAGGGCGACTCCGGACCCACGCCTATATGTCGGGTCCCTTTCGCTTCGAGGGCTTTTCAGTCGTGCAGACCGTGACGCCCTCATGAACCGGACATCCGCGCCGCCGCGCAAACCCAGACACCCGATGGCGGCGCAGATATCGGAGGTGATCGAGGGGGCGGTCGGGGCCGTCTTGTCCCCCGTGATCACCGGTATCGCCTCGTTCAACCGCTGGCGGCTGCCACCCCGCGATGCTCCCCATCCCATGCTCACCGGCATCCATGCGCCGATGACCGAGGAGCTGACGCTGCGCGACCTCGCCGTGGAGGGTCGGCTTCCTCCCGAGCTGGACGGACGCTACGTTCGCATCGGCCCCAACGCCGCTGCTGCAGACCCGCGCACCTACCACTTCTTCGTAGGCGACGGCATGCTGCACGGCGTGCGTATCCGCGATGGGCGCGCGCTCTGGTACCGCAACCGCTGGATCCGGTCCAAAGACGTCGCCAAGGCGCGCGGCGTCCCGGCCGCGCCGGGCCCGCGCCACATCTTCGATACCGTCAACACCAGCGTCCTGGACCATGCCGGCGCCGGATGGGCGCTGGTCGAGGCGGGCAGCACGCCCGTGCGTTTCGGCGAAGAGCTGGAAGACCAGCGATACGACGATTTCGGGGGTACGCTGCCGGGCTCCTTCACCGCGCATCCGCGTCGCGATCCCGCCACCGGCGAACTCCACGCCCTGTGCTACGAGGCCAACGACCCCAAGCGCATCCGCTACAACGTCGTGAATGCAGCCGGACGGGTTCGGAGGTCGGTGACCATCCCCGTGGAGCATGGCCCGCTGATCCACGACTGCGCGATCACGCAGCGCTACGTGGTGATCTTGGACCTGCCGCTGACGCTGTCGCTGGGCGTCGTCATGTCCGGCCACGGCTTTCCCTATCGCTGGAACGACAGCCATCCGGCGCGCCTCGGGCTCCTGCCGCGCGAGGGCGAGGCGGAGGCGATCCGCTGGCTTCCGATCGATCCCTGCTTCGTGTTCCACAACGCCAACGCCTACGATCTTGCCGACGGGCGTATCGCGCTCGACGTGATCGCCTACGACCGCATGTTCGCAGGCGACAACGTGGGCCCGGATGCGCAGCCGCGCGGGTTGGAACGCTGGACGATCGATCCCGAGGCCGGGACGGTGACGCGAAGGACGCTCGACGCCGCGCCGCAGGAACTGCCCGTCATCGACGAACGGCGCACGGGGCTCCCCTATCGCTACGCCTACGCGCTGGGCCTGCCTGCCGAGATGGCCGAGAGCCTGGTCGGCGAAGCGCCCCTCGTCAAGCACGACCTTGATGGGGGATCGAAGGAAGTCCACGCCTTCGGGCCCGGACGGGTTGCGGGTGAATTCGTCTTCGTGCCGCGCAGGCCCGACGCTGCGGAGGACGATGGTTGGCTGATGGGCTTCGTCACCGAGGCCGACGGTTGCAGCACCGCACTCGAAGTCCTCGAGGCGCGCGACATCGCGGCTCCTCCTGTCGCAGCCATCCGGCTGCCGCACCGCATTCCCCCCGGCATCCACGGCGCCTGGCTTCCAACCCCGGCCGACGTCGAACCTAGCGGTCGATCAGCTTAGGTCGCACGAGAGATCTGTAGGACGGCGGTCCGAAGCGACCGCCAGGTGGCGGCTGGAAGCTGGCCGGGACGCGTTCCAGGAACGTCTTGTAGATGGCGCCCCCTTCGTCCTTCTGGAGATCGTCTCACGCCAGGCGCGCACGCCAGGCTCTATAGCGACACGGTCGAGGTCGTTCGATGCAATGACTCGGAAGCGGCGTACGCCGCCCTGGCGTCCACAGAAGCGGGTCTGTCGCGGGGTTATGTGCCGCCGGCGTGCTGACCCTCAATCCTTTCGCCTTCCAACGCCGTCAGGTTTGCCGGAGACATTCCATTGGCGCTGAATCATTCAACCGTTCGGATATCCTGACATGGTCAAGCCTGCACGATCCTTCGCCGTCCGCGTGGCCTTGGAGGCGCTGGCCGCCACCGCAGCCTCAGGCGTCATGCTCGCCCTGATGGCGAAGAGCGAGCAGCGCGGAGCGTTTCAGCCGCTGAACGCAACGAGCCATTGGCTGAACGGCGAGACGGTCGCCGATGAGACCACGCTCGGCTGGCGCACGACGGGGGTGGGCTTGGCCACCCACCTTGCCGCCACCGCCTTCTGGGCGGCGATCTACGAAGGCTGGGTGCGACGAGGCGGCCGCACGGCGAGCGACGTTGTCGGAAAGGCTGCGGCGATGGCCGGGATCTCCGCTCTGGTCGACTATCGGGCCACCCCGAAGCGCTTCACGCCCGGCTGGGAGTTCGTGCTGACGCCGGCCGCCATGGCCGCGGCCTACCTGGCCCTCGCCGCCGGACTAGCGGCGGGAGGCTTGAGACGCCAAAAGTGCAGCTGGATAGACTAGGAGGCGCCAATGACGAACCAAGCCCCAGTGGTCGTGGTCACGGGTGCGGGAGCGGGCGCAGGCCGCGCGATCGCAGCCAAGTTCGGACGTGAAGGCTGGCGCGTGGCGTTGCTGTCGCGCGATCCAGACCGGCTGCAGGACGCCAAGCGCGAGATCGAGGCGTCCGGCGGCCAGGCGTTAGCGATCCCCACCGACATGGCGGAGTGCGCCCAAGTGTTCGCCGCTCGCGACAAGGTGGTGGAGACCTGGGGCACGATCGACGCCTGGGTGAACTGCGCCATGGCCACCCTGGTCGGCCCCATCGCGGAGTTGGCTGCAGTGGACTTCGAGCGCGTCGTCAAGGTGACGCTGATGGGCTACGTCCACGGTACCAGGGCGGCGCTCGAGGTGATGCGGCCCAAGGACCGGGGCGCCATCGTGCAGGTGGGTTCGGCCCTAGCCTACCGCGCCATTCCCATGCAGGCGGCCTACTGCGCCTGCAAGTTCGCCATCCGCGGTTTCACGGACTCACTTCGCGCCGAACTCGCTCACGAGAAGTCCAAGATCAAGCTCACCATGCTGCAGATGCCCGGCATGAACACTCTCCAATTCGACTGGGCCAAGAACCTTTTCGATCACAAGTATCAGCCGGTGGGCGACGTGTTCGACCCCGATGTGGCGGCGGAGGCGGCCTGGCGGGCGGTGAAGACGGGCCCGCGGGAGCTGTGGGTGGGCGGCAGCGCCATCCAGGCCATCGTAGGCGAGATGGCCTTCCCGCCGCTACTGGACCGGATCGTCGCCAAGAGCGGCTTCGACCAGCAGATCAGCGATGTGCCCGAGGCGCCGGGTCGGCCGGACAACCTCTTCAGCCCCGTGAAGCGGGACGTGGGCGCACGGGGACGCTTCAGCGACAAGGCCAAGCCGCGCGCGCTGACGGTAGATTCCACGCATCTGAGGCTGGCGGTGGGCGGCGCCTTTATTTTAGTGCTGGCTGGCGTCGGAGCGCTCGGCTACGCGGCCGGACGACGGTCGTGACCGCGCTGACCGCGATTTGACAGCCCTGAGGCGGGTCATTCTCGCACCAAGCTTCAGGCTGATGGATGGGGACCTACTACCGCGGCACGGTGACTATGACCCTTTGCGGGCACGGGATAGGCGTGGGCCATCTGGCTCTGGCCTTCTCGGCGGAGAGCGGGACTGAACGATCGGACCTTCCCGCCACGCCGGGCGTTGAGGCTTTGTAGCGCGCCGCGACGCGGCCCTCAAAGGACACTTGAAATGCGAATGAACAAGCTGGGTCGAACGGGCTTGTTCGTGTCCGAACTCTGCCTCGGCACCATGACCTTCGGCGGCGGAGAGGGCATGTGGCGCCAGATCGGCGATCTGCAGCAAGCCGACGCGGAGCGCTTGGTCGGCCGCGCTATCGATGGCGGCGTGAACTTCATCGACACTGCCGATGTCTATGCGGAGGGTCTGTCTGAGCAGATCACCGGCCAGGCGCTGAAGAACCTGAAGGTGCCGCGCGAGCAGGTGGTGGTGGCCACCAAGGTTTACGGGACCACTGGCAAGGGCGCCAATGCCGGCGGCGCCTCGCGCCTGCACATCATCGACGGGGTGAAGGCCAGCCTGAAACGGCTTCAACTCGACCATATCGACCTCTACCAGATCCACGGCTTCGATCCGGCCACGCCGATCGAGGAGACGGTGCGCGCGCTCGACACCCTCGTCCAGCACGGCCACGTCCGCTATGTCGGCGTATCCAACTGGGCGGCCTGGCAGATCATGAAGGCGCTGGGGATCGCCGAGCGGGAAGGGCTCCACCGCTTCGAGAGCCTGCAGGCCTACTACACGCTCGCCGGCCGGGACCTGGAGCGTGAGATCGTCCCCCTACTGAAGAGTGAAAGCGTGGGCTTGCTGGTCTGGAGCCCGCTAGCCGGTGGACTTCTCAGCGGCAAGTACAGCCGGGAGGACGACAAGGGCGATGAAGGCCGCCGGGCCAAGTTCGACTTCCCGCCCGTGGACCGGGAGCGTGCCTTCGACTGCATCGACGCCATGAAGCCGATCTCGGAAGCGCACGGCGTGTCGGTGGCGCAGATCGCCCTGGCTTGGCTGCTGCACCAGAAGGTCGTCTCAAGCGTCATCATAGGTGCGAAGACGCCCGACCAACTGGATGACAATCTGAAGGCCTCAGAGGTGGAACTGGCCGTCGAGGAGCTTGACGCGCTGGACAAGGTCAGCGCCCTGCCCCGCGAATATCCCGGCTGGATGTTCGAAACTCAGGGCGCACGCGCCAAGCAGCTGTCCGAGGTCGGTCGGCCGAACGCGCGATAGCCCCTCGGCGCCCGCTTGATAAAAGGGGAAGCCGCGAAGCGCGGGGCGGCGGCTGCGAAGGCTCACAGGAACCATCTACGCGTCCGAAGGCCGGCCATTCCTACCCACTCCGCAGGCGCAAATATCGCGCTACATCACCCCCCAGATGTCAGCCGCATACTCTCCTATCGTTCGGTCGGAGGAGAACCAGCTGACGCCGGCGGTGTTGCGGATGGCGCGGCTCCACCAGTCCGACGGCGTTCGCCATAGCGTGTCCACCGCGTGCTGGGCGCAGGCGTAGGCGTCGAAGTCGGCGCAGACCATGAAGCGATCCTCGTTATAGAGCTCGCCAACCAGACCGGCGTAGCGTGACTTATCGTCGGGGGAGAAGACGCCAGAGCCGATCGCCGTCAGAGCTTGAGACAGCTCGCGCGACTGCTCTATGGCCTCCATAGGTCGGTAGCCGGCGTGGCGGCGCCCGGCGACCTCGTCAGCGGTCAGGCCGAAGATGAAGATGTTGTCAGGCCCCACCCGGTCACGAATCTCGATGTTCGCCCCGTCCAGCGTGCCGATCGTGAGCGCGCCGTTGAGCGCCAGCTTCATGTTCCCCGTTCCCGAAGCCTCCATCCCTGCCGTGGAGATCTGCTCCGACAGGTCGGCCGCGGGGACGATGCGCTCGGCGAGCGAGACGTTGTAGTTGGGAACGAAGACGAGCCTGAGCCGGCCTTCCATGGAGGCGTCGGCATTCACCCGCCGGGCCACGTCGTTGGCCAGCTTTATGATCAGCTTGGCGTTGTGGTAACTCGACGCCGCCTTGCCGGCGAAGATCTTCACCCTGGGCGCCCAGTCCCGCTCGGGATGGGAACGGATGCGGTCGTAGAGCGCCACCGTCTCGATGATATTGAGCAGCTGACGCTTGTACTCGTGGATGCGCTTGATCTGCACGTCGAAGAGGGCGTCCGGGTCGAGCCTGACGCCCATGTGGCGACGGATGTGATCGGACAATGTCGCCTTGTTGGCGCGCTTTACCGCGGCGAAGCGCGCCTGGACGCCAGCATCGTCGGCATAGGACGCCAGGGCTGAAATCGCCTCGGTGCGGTCCAGGAAGGCGTCGCCGATGGTCTCCTGCAACAAGGCCGTCAGCGCCGGATTGCACTGCTGCAGCCAGCGCCTGGGCGTGATGCCGTTAGTCTTGTTGTTGATTCTATCCGGGTACAGCCGATGCAGATCGGCGAATACAGTCTGCTTCATCAGCTGAGTGTGCAGGGCCGCCACCCCGTTGACGCTATGCGCCCCGGCGAAGGCCAGGTTGGCCATGCGCACCCGTCGCTCCCCGCTCTCATCGATCAGGGAGATGGCCGCTATCGCACGGTCGTCCGCCCACGGACGACTTCCGGCTTCCCGCAGCAGCAGGGCGTTAATGGCGTAGATCAGCTGCATGTGGCGCGGCAGCAGCCGTTCGAACATGGGTAGCGGCCAGGTTTCCAGCGCCTCGGGCAGCAGGGTGTGGTTGGTGTAGCCAAAGGTGGCCTGAGTGACGCGCCAAGCCTCGTCGAACTCCAGGTCGTGAACGTCGATCAGCAGCCGCATAAGCTCGGCCACCGAGACGGCAGGGTGGGTGTCGTTGAGCTGGACGGCGGCCTTGTCTGCAAGGGTCCGGATATCGCCGAAATTCTGCATATGGCGGCGCACCACGTCCTGCAGCGAGGCGGAAGAGAAGAAGTACTCCTGGCGCAGGCGTAGCTCCTGGCCAGCAGGGTGGGCGTCGGCGGGATAGAGCACCCGGGTCAGCTGTTCGGCGCGATTGCTGTCGGCCAGCGCTGCGGCGTAGTCGCCGGCGTTGAAGGCGTCCAGCTTGAGCGGGTCCACCGCCTGTGCAGTCCAGAGGCGCAGAGTGTTCACCCGCCGTCCGCGCCAACCAACCACGGGCGTGTCCACAGCCGTGGCGATCACGCGCTCGGCGGGGCGCCACTTGGCGCCGCCGGTCTCGGCGCTGACCACCTCCCCGCCGAAGCCGATGTGATAGCTACTCTCGCGGCGCTCGAATTCCCAGGGATCGCCGTGGGCGAGCCAAGTCTCGGGCAGCTCGACCTGCCAGCCGTCATCGATGCGCTGGCGGAACATGCCGTTCACGTAGCGGATGCCATAGCCATAGGCGGGCAGATCCATGGAGGCCATGCTCTCCATGAAACATGCGGCCAGCCGCCCCAGGCCGCCGTTACCCAGCGCCGCGTCCGGCTCGATCTCCTCGATGGCGGCGAGCTCAACGCCGAGCGAGGCCAGCGCCTCCCGCGCCTCCTCATTCAGGCCGAGGTTAGAGAGTGCATCGCGCAGCAGCCGCCCAATAAGGAATTCCAGGCTGAGGTAGTAGACCCGCTTGGCCCCGGCGGCGTGGGCTGCCCGGGTGGAGGCCATCCAACGATCGATGATCGGATCGCGGATGGTCAGGATGGTGGCGGCCAGCCAATCATGCGGGCGAGCGGCGCGGGCATCCTTGCCGATACGGTAGATCAGGCTGGCCAAGATGCGGTCGGCAAGCGAAGTGGCGGCGAAGGAAGATCCGGGTGGTGGCGGAGCGGGGGTCACGTCGGACAGGGCTGGACGATCCTCTATCGGTTGGCAAGACAACAGGAAGGCGAGATAGCACAAGGGCCGCAGGAGCGCCGTCCCCGCAAACCCGCCGCCGCCAAGCAGTTGCAGGACACCTTAGGCAGGCTCGACATCATCGCCGCGGTGGTTGGCATCCAGAGTTCAAGTCCCTGCCGGGAGATGGAGGACATCAATGGAGAGGGAGCTAGGCTCCAATTGGCTTCAGCTCCGAGCCGAGCGGGGCGGCGGCTGAAGCGGTGCGGCCGGGCTTGAACAAGGTCCGGGCGGCGTAGTACACGCCTACCAGCGGCACCAGCCACTGCAGGATATCCAGGGCCGGCGTGGATTCGCATAGGGCTTGTACCGTCACGCCCAGCAGACGCACCACTAGCGCCAACAGGGCCGCGATTCCGATCCGCCTGGCGTAACCCAGACGACTGAAGCCGCCTCCCAGCACCGCGATCAGGGCGAATAGCACGAAGAGCGGGATGTACAGCGGCGAGGTCAGGCGCGAGTTCCACTCCGCCGCCATCTTCTTCAGCAGCGGCTTGTTCTGGTGGGCGTGCGGGTCGGGGAAGACCAGTTCGTGCAGGTACATGTCCGAGGGCTTGTAGGCAAGCACGTCAGCGGTATCGACATAGGGGGTCAGGTCGAGCGTGTACTCGTCGAACTTCAGGTAGTTCAGCACCCCGGTGGGACTGAACTGCTCGTTCGAGCCCTGCCGCATGACCAGGACCGGCGTCCCACCCTTACGCACGATAATCCCGCTTTTGGCGTCATAAGTGGCCGAACTATGGTCCTGTCGGAGCTGGTGTATGAACAGGTTGTGCAGCCGGTTTTCCGCATCCACGCGCTGGGCGTAGACGGTCAGGCCACTGGGGCTTTCGCTGAACTGGCCCTCCTTGACCAGGCTGCCGACCAAGTCGGTGCGAGCCTTGAACAGCTCCTCACGGCTGATGCGGCCGCACAGCGGCGCCAGCCACAGGTTGATCACCAGCATGGTCATGGCGGCCCAGGCGCACAGCCGTAGGGCGGGGCTGGCCACCTGCCAGCGGCTCATGCCCGCGGCGAAGCAGACCACGATCTCCTGCTCGGTATGCAGCTTGTTGACCGTGAAGAGAGTGGCCACGAAGGCCGAGATCGGCAGCACGAATCCGATCAGGTTGGGGATGGTCAGCGACACCAGCCGCAGGAACAGCCACGCCGCTTGGCGCTGGCTCACCACGATGGTCAGCAGCTGCAGGCTGCCGCTGAGCACGGCCACCCCGGTCAGGGCCGCGGTGGCGGCCAGCGTCGGGACCAGCAGTTCCTTGAACAGGTAGCGTTGGACGAAGAGCATGCTGGAGAGCTACGGGCGCCCGACGGCTGAAATTTGGCCCCCTTGGACCGGAAAGGGAGCCCGCGCACAAGCTCCGGGGTCGAGGGCCGCCGCGCGGGCGCTGTTCAAGAGGGCCGCGCCGCCACACCTTCCCCCATGGCCGTGTTGAAGGCGCGCACAGCCGCAGCAGGGCCTTCGGAGTAGGCCCAGACGCCTGCGCTCACGGCCAGGAAATCCGCGCCCGCCCGGGCGAGGCCCTCCGCCGTCTCCACGGTGACGCCGCCGATGGCCACGCAGGGCGTGAGCATGGCCGCCTGCCAGGCGATGAGCAGCTCGGGGTCCGCGCGGTGGCTGGCCTGCTTGGTGCCGGTGTCGAAGAAGGCGCCGAAAGCGACGTAGTCCGCGCCCGCCTCCGCCGCCTCCAGCCCCAGGTGGAAGCTGTCATGGCAGGTGACGCCCACCATGGCCTGGCGGCCGACGGCCCGGCGCGCTTCGGCGCAACTCGCATCCTGTTGTCCCACATGCACGCCGTCGCAGCCGAGGCGCGCGGCGAGGTCGGGACGATCGTTGAGGATGAGCGCCACGCCGCGCACCTGGGCCAGCGGCGCCAGCGCCTCGACGGCGCGGGCGATCACCTCGTCGTCCGCGTCCTTCAACCTGATCTGGAGCGCGGCCACGTCGCCCGCATCCAGCGCCGCCTCCAGCCCGGCGGCGAACCCGTCCAGGTCCGGCAGGCTTGGCGGTGTGATGAGGTAGAGGCGGCAGGCAGGCGCGTCCATGACCCCGCTTGGCCGCCGTGACGAGGCCGGTCAAGGGTGCAGCGCTGCGAATGCATTACGAGCGACATTCGGGGGCTGAGCCCTCACCTGTGCCTGACTGGATAGGGCTGGGCGGCGGAGAGGCTGACGAAGTCGTGAGTCGCCCCGGCCATGCCGACGATGATGAACTGCACCGCCATGGCGGTGAGGATCAGGCCCAGCACCCGCACCACGATGGTCATGCCGATCTTGCCGAGCACCCGCGACACCAGGCGGCTGGCCACGAACACCACGCACGTCACCGCCGACACCGCAAAGATGCCGCCGACACCGGCCGCATAGCCCGGCCAGCCGAGCGGACGCGCCTCCGCCGCATAGATCACCGCGGCCGAGATGGCCCCCGGTCCCACCAGCAGCGGCATGCCGAAAGGCACGATGAGGTCCTCGAACCGGCGGCGCGCATAGGCGCGGGTGTCCAGCGACTCTCCCGCCTCATGCGCCACCTCGGCGAACATGGTAGAAAAATCGTCGCGGGCCATGTTCAGTCCCATCAGCAGCAGCATCAGCCCGCCGGCGATCCGGAAGGCCGGCATGGAGATGCCGAAGAACTTCAGCATGCCGAGCCCGGTCAGGAAGAAGACCGACATAAACACGAAGGTGAACAGGGCCACATACAGCGCGATCCGCCTTTGGGCGGCGGCCGGCGCGGCCGAGGTGGCGGCGGCGAACAGCGGAACCATGCCCACAGGGTCGATCATCGCGAACAGCGCGATGAAGATGTTGACCCCGAAAGTACAAGGCCCCACCGCTATCCCCCCCAGG
>CALMGB010000009.1 GCA_937863535.1 uncultured Caulobacteraceae bacterium | reverse complement strand
CCATACCATCATGGCAGCGCCCGGCGTCACCTTCGATCTCGGCTGCGGCTGGCTCCATTCCGCCGACCGGAACCCCTGGGTGGCGCTGGCCGAGGCGCAGAGGTTCGAGATCGATCGCTCGCGCCCGAGCTGGGAGCGGCGGCTGACCGGCGTCAACATGTCGGACGTCGAGGCGCGCGAGTTCAGCCGCGCCTTCGTAGCCTTCGAGGCGAAGCTTGAGGCCGCCGCGGGCGAGCCCGACCGGCCGGCGGCGGAGCTGTTCGACGACCAGACCGCGCGCTGGCGACCCATGCTCGACGCCTTCTCCAGCTACTACAACGGGGCTCTGTTCCGCGACATCTCGGTGCACGACTACGCCGCCTATCAGCCCACCGACGAGAACTGGCGGGTGGTGCAGGGCTACGGCGCCCTGGTCGCCCGAACGGCCACAGACCTGCCCATCGTGTTTGAGGCGCCGGTGAGCCGCATCGACCGCACCGGCGCCGCGCTACGCCTCGTCACGGCCAAGGGCGAGGTGCAGGCCCGCGCGGTGATCGTCACGGTGCCCACCACCGTCCTGGCCGAGGACCGGCTGGCCTTCGACCCCGCGCTCCCCGACCACGCCGCGGCGGCCGACGCCCTGCCGCTGGGCCATGTGGACAAGTGCTTCCTGGCCCTGGCCGATCCCGGCGCCTTGCCGGTGGAGATGATGGTCAGCGGCCGCACGACCACGGCCGACACCGGAAGCTACACCCTACAGCCCTTCGGCCGGCCGATGATCGAGGGCTTCTTCGGCGGCGACCTGGCCGAAGCGCTGGAGGCCGAGCCGCCCGGCGCCTTCTCGGCCTTCGCCATCGACGAGCTGGCGGCGCTGTTCGGCTCAGGCCTGCGGGCGCGGCTTCGTCCCCTTACCGAAAGCCGCTGGGGCGCTGATCCTCATGTCCGCGGCGCCTATTCCCATGCCCGGGTTGGCCAGGCGGGCGCGCGGGCCGTGCTCAGCCAGCCGGTGGAAGATCGCATCTTCTTCGCTGGGGAAGCCTGCTCGCCCCACGCCTTCTCCACCTGTCACGGCGCATATGAGACAGGAGTGGCGGCGGCAGAGGCCGTCATCGCCGGATACTCCTCCCATGGGAGAGCTGTCGGTGAAACAGACTAGCGGGCGGTTCCATCCAAGGAGAGGATCAAGGCCGCCTACACGCTCACCTGAGCCCCCAGCTCCACCACCCGGCCAGCGGGGATCTTGAAGAACTCGGTGGGGTTGGAGCCGTTCTTGAGCAGGAAGATGAACAGCTTGTCCTGCCACAGCGGCATGGCCGTCTGAGCCGCCGGCACCACCGAGCGCCTCCCTAAGAAGAAGGAGGTCGCCATGATGTCGAACTTCAGGCCCTGCTTGCGGCACAGGCCGAGCGCCTTGGGGACGTTGGGCGTCTCCATGAAGCCGTAGTGGATCACCAGCCGGCGGAAGTCGGCGTTGAAGGCGGAGATCTCCACCCGGTCCGCCTCCGCCACCCGGGGCGTCTCGGCGATGCGGACGGTGGCGATGACGTTCTTCTCGTGCAGCACCTTGTTGTGCTTGAGGTTGTGCATCAGCGCCACGGGCGCGGTGTCTGGGTCGGAGGTCAGGAAGATCGCGGTGCCCGGCACCCGGTGCGGCTGGCGGGCGCGCAGCATCTCGATCAACTCGGTCACCGGCACGGACTCGCGCCTCGTCTTGTCGGTCAGCACCCGGGTGCCGCGCACCCAGGTATACATGACCATGAACAGGCAGATGCCCAGGCTCAGCGGCAGCCAACCGCCCGAGGCGACCTTCAACCCGTTGGCGGCCAGGAACACCACATCCAGCATGATCAACGGCGCGCACAGCAGGGCGGCCCGCCACAGCGGCCACTTCCACATCCGCCGCACCACGATGAAGGCCAGGATGGTGGTGGTCAGCATGGTCCCGGTCACCGCCAGGCCGTAGGCGTCGGCCAAATTGTCGGCGGTCTGGAAGGCGGCGACAAGCACCAGCACCCCGATCATCAGGAAGCGGTTCACCTGGGGCATGTAGATCTGGCCGGACTGGGTCTCCGAGGTCCGGGTCACGGTCATGCGCGGCAGGATACCCAGCAGGATGGCCTGCTGGCTCAGCGAATAGGCGCCCGAGATCACCGCCTGGCTGGCGATCACCGAGGCCGCCACCGCCAGCACCACCAGCGGGGCGCGGAGCAGCGGCGGCGCCATGACGAAGAACCAGTCGGAATTGACGAAGGCGTGGTGGTGGACACGCGCGAAATGCAGCGCCTTCAGCGCGCAGGCACCCTGGCCGAAATAGTTCAGAGCCAGCGCCGGAAGGGCGAAGAACAGCCACGAGGACTGGATCGGCCAGCGCCCGAAATGGCCCATGTCGGCGTAAAGCGCCTCCGCCCCCGTCACTGTCAGGAAGATCGAACCCAGAACCAGGAAGCCGACCAGCCCATGTCGCACCAGGAAGATCACCCCGTAATGCGGGCTCACCGCCGCAAGGATGCCCGGAGCATCGGCGATGTGGGTGACGCCAAGCGCTGCGATGGTCACGAACCACACCAGCATGATCGGCCCGAAGAAGGTCGCCAGCCGCGCCGTCCCCCGCGCCTGGATGATGAAGAAGCCGACCAGCAGGATGAAGGAGACGATGGTGATCTCCCGGCCGCTGACGATGCCGTGCAGGGCCGGCACGTCGTTCATGCCCTGGAAGGCGCCCAGCACCGACATGGCCGGGGTGATGATGGCGTCGCCATAGAAGAGCGAGGCGCCGATCAGCCCCAGGATGAAGATGGCCCGCGTCCGCCGCCCCAAGGCCCGCTGCGCCAAGGCCATGAGCGACAGGACCCCGCCCTCGCCCTTGTTGTCGGCGCGCATGACGAAGAGGACGTACTTGATCGTCACCACCAGCAACAGCGCCCACAACGCCAGCGACACAACGCCCAGGACGGCGTTGTCGCGTAGCTGGTCGCGAGACGCCTGGGTCATGGCGACCTGGAAGGCGTAGAGCGGACTTGTGCCGATGTCGCCGAACACCACGCCCAGGGACCCGATCGCTAGCGCCCAGTACCCGTGCCCCTTGTTGATGTGAGGATGGGCGGTATCGCTCCCGACGGCAGGGATCGACGACGCGCTCGCAGGTTCCGGAACCCGTGTTGCAAGGGGGTCGGCAGGCTCGCCGCGCAGGGGCTCCACTGCGCCGACGATATCGGCCTGCAAAGCCATTAAGTTCCTCCGGACGACGCGCCTGAGCGGCCGGCCTTAACTACGCCACACCGACGGCGGCGCGTGGCGATACTCCAAAGCCGAGGCGCGTTCAACGTAATGCCTAGGCCCGGCGCCATCCCGCGCGTCCGCGGCGAGCCTGGGTCCTAGCCCTGAGGACGACCGCGCCCGCTGGGCGGTGCGGTGACCTGATCGAAGGTGCGCTGCTGATCTGGGGTCAACTGGCCGTAGAAGGCTCGGGTGGCCGCCGCCCTGCGCTGGAATATCTGCAGCTGCAGGTTCAGCACCGAGCCGATCCGGTCCAGACGCTGCGGCGTCGGCATGCTCGCCAGCGCCTGGCTCGAGGTCGACCGCATCTGTGCGATCTCGTCGGGGTGAGGCTGAGACCCGACCTTGTAAGCGCCGTAGGCGCCCTGCTGATCAGGCCGCAGGTGCAGGATAGAAGGCAGATCGGGCTGCTGCGACCCACCGGAAGGTCCCTGAGGTTGCGCCTGCACGCCGGACGAGACGGAAAGGGCGCCGACGAGCAGGCCTGCTGCGACGAAGCGAGTGATGGGGCTCAAGTTGGCGGTCTCCGGAAATCTGGAACGTCGTTCGAATCAGAGCGCCACGAGCCGCCCTGAGGTTCCCCCTTAAATAGATCGTGCGGCCACGCTACTTAAAGAGCTCGAGCCGCAAGGGCGACGATGTCCGACAGCCAACGATTCCCCGTCGCCGCCCATGCGCTGTGCTTCCTGGCGCACAGCGGCGCGTTCGGGCCGCAACAGGCGGTGTCGAGCGCGGAACTGGCCGCCTCGATGCCGACGAATCCGGTGGTGGTGCGACGGGTTACGGCGATGCTCGCCCGCGCAGGCCTGATCGCCACCCGTGCCGGCGCTTCGGGCGGCGCCTGGCTGCTCGCGCAGCCTGAGTCCGTGCGGTTGGACCAGGTGCTGAGCGCCGTAGGGGGATGCGCCAATTTCGGCTGTCCGCCACCGGGTGTGAAGGGGTGTCCGGTGGGCGAGCGCATCCCCAGCGCGGTGCGCGGCGCCATCGAGGCCGCCGACGCCGCCGCCGTCGAGCGTCTGTCGCGCATCACCGTGGCCGACCTGC
>CALMGB010000008.1:20766-24230 GCA_937863535.1 uncultured Caulobacteraceae bacterium | reverse complement strand
CTCCTTCAGCACCTCCAGGCCGCCCGGATTGTCGGCGGACAGGTGGTTCAGCGACAGGTGCGACACCACCCGCCAGAGCGCGCCGCGGCCCCGGCGCTGGCGCAGCGGCCGGGTGGGCGCCATCAGGGCCTCGCACCGCGCGACCTGGCCCGTGGCCGGCAGGTTCAGCCTGGGTCGGCCGCCACCGAAGGGCAGGCGCAGCGCCGCATCGCGGTTGGTGGCGGTGATGTCGATGGACGCCACGTGGTCGCCGTCCGCGGCCGCGCGGCCGTCGCTGTCCGTGGCCACCAGGAAGACGTCGTCGCCGCCGCCGTCATAGGGGCTGGGGCGGCGCACCGCCTGCCAGAACCGCTCCACCGGCTCGCGCCCCTGCTGGCGCTGGCCGAAGGAGAAATAAGGCCTGTAGAGCTGCTCGTCCCCGGCCCGGTCGCTGACGGTCACCCGGTCCACGGAATAGACCTCCAGGGTGGATTCGCGCCGGGCGTCGGGAATCACCCGGTGCTCGTAGCGGCCGGGGTCGAGGCGGATCGGGTCGGCTTGGGCGGGGAACAGGTTGACGATGGGGGTGCAGAACAGGCGGAAGTCCGCCGGCCCCACCGCATGTTCGATCTGGGGCTCGTGCCGGTCGAGATAAAGGAAGATATCCAGCGTGCGGCCGGCCTGGAGCAGGGTCTTGGCCTCCAGCCCCACCAGGTCGAAGAACAGGAACTTCTCCGGAAAGCCGAAGTATTCGCGGATCAGGGCGTAGCCGGGCTCCGCCGCCGGGGGATGCGGCAGCAGCAGCTCGTCCTCCGAGAAGCCCACCGCCTGGATGGCCTCGGGGCCGAGGATCACCGGCGTGGGGTCCACCGCGTTGTCGGCCAGGGCCACGGATATGGTCGCGCCCATCACCAGCTCGTAGAGGATCTGCGTCGTGCGCGGCTCGCCGTGCAGATAGACCCTCAGCCGGTCCAGGCCGAGGCCGGTGAAGGTGGCGTCCGGCTGCAGGCAGGTCAGGGTCAGGCGCAACACCGCGGCGGCCGCGCCGGCCCGGGGGCTCGGCGGGGCCACGAATGGCAGGCCGGACAGCTTCGCGTTGGTCAACGCGATGGGCCAGAGGTCGACCGCGTAGCCGGTCCGGTAAGTCAGGGGCTCTCCGTCCACGGGCTCGGTGACCACCTGCTGGCCGGCGGGCACGTGGGCGCGCCCGATCTGTTCGGGCTGTGGGGCGAGCTGGACAATGCTCATGGAGGGGAAGGGCGCCAGGTAGTGGGGCTGGAGCAGCTCCAGCATGGAGCCGGTCAGCTCGGGGAAGTCGTCCTCCAGCTTGAGCCGCATGCGCGCGTTCAGGAAGGCGAAGGCTTCGATCAGCCGGCCGACGTGGGGGTCCTCCACGCTGTCCTGCGACAGGCGCAGGCGTCCGGCGATCTTGGGATTGGCGGCGGCGAACTCTTGGGCCAGCTCGCGCATGAAGCGCAGCTCGCTGTTGTAGAGGGGGAGGAGGTCGTCGAGCACGGGTCAGTCTCGCACCACGATGGCGCCCTCGATAGGGTCCACGTAGCTGTCGAAGGAGAGCGACTGGCGTTCCCCGCCGAGGTGCGCCACGCCGACGATGCGGAAGCGCAGGCGACGGTCGAGCACGTCGGCGTTGTCGAGCAGCTGCACCTCGTGCACGCTGATGCGGGGCTCCAGCGTGCGGAGCACCTGCTGCACCTCGTCGGTGAAGTCCTGGCGGAAGCTGAGGGAGCTGAGCTGCTCGTTGGTGAAGTCGGACAGGCCGTAGGCGAGCAGCGAACGGTCCAGTTCGTCAAGCGATTTGGGCGGCTGGAGGAACCGCCGACGGGTGTTCAGCAGGTCCTCCAGGTCGCGGCGCAGGCCGTCCTTCAGGCGGGCGAAGCTCGGAGCGTCGTCGTGGCCGCGGTCGGCCTCGTCGTCGATCAGGCGGTCCAGCAGCGAGCCGGCGTGCAAGTCGGCGGCGTCCCGGCGGGGCATGGGCTCAGGTCGGGTCCGCAGGAGTCAGGGTCAGCTCCGTAATCGAGGAGAGGGCCACCATCTCTTCGCCCACCAGCAGGCAGCGCTGGCCGAGGCCGCAGGTCAGGCCGGCGCGGTCCGTCCACTCGGTCTCGCGGCCAAGGCGGAGCGCATCGGTCAGGGTGTCGGCCGGCGCGGGGTAGATCATGGGCAGGTAGACCACCCCGCTCGGCCCATCGCGGAGCTCCAGCTCCGCCGGCCGCCAGACCCGCTCGCGCGGGCGCTCCAGGGGACGGAGCTGCAAGGACACCACCTGGCTCCACGGCGCCCAGACGTACTTGCCGGTGGGAGTGAGCAGCTCCAGCACGTCGGCGGTGCGATCGTCGAGGTCGCGGATCGTGGTGAAGGCCGTCCCGTCGCAGGCGCCGGACAGCTCCGGCGCCGCCTCGTCCGCCGCCTCGCGGAGCGCCGCGGCCCCATCCGCCTGGCGGCTCTCCAGCAGGATGCGGAGCGCGGTCTCGATCACGGGCGTCGGTTCGGTGACCAGGTCGGGGCTGCGGCCGGCGGTGAACACCTCGTCGCGATGCACGGCGGCGCGGACGAGCTGGCGCAGCAGGGCGACCAGGGTGCCGAGCGTAGGGTCCTGGGTGCTCGCCATGTCCAAGTGGGTGTCGGCGCGCTCGAAGTCGCCCTGCAGGATCAGCACCTCGGCCAGCGCGTAGCGGGCGGTGGCGTCGGCAGGCGTGCGCTTTACCGCCTCCACCAGCATCGCGCGGGCGCCGGGAAGGTCGTTACTCCGGATCAGGTCCGCGGCCGTGGTCATGGTGAGGTCCTGTCAGAGCGCACGTGCGGCGCCTTGCACGGTGGTGGTGAGCTGGAACTCGGCGATGGCTTGGTCGAGCTGCAGGTGCGGCTTCAGCCAGGCGCTCACCTCGTAGGAGCCGGGCTTGCCGGGCGTCTCGCGCACGCTGACGCGGCCGTCCTGCAGGGGGTGGCGGGCCTTCATTTCGAAAGAGAGCTTGTCGCCGGCGCTGCAGTAGCCGAACAGCCAGGTCTGCAGCTTGATCTCGCAGGCCTCGGGCGACTTCAGCGAGCCGATCCACTCCCGCCCGATCACCTTCAGGTAGTGGGCGAAGCGGGAGACGCAGAGGACATAGTTCAGCACCGCGCCGAGCTGGGCGTTGATCCGCGCGATCTCGGCGTTGGCGGTCATGGCCGGGCGGTGCAGGGTGGGCAGGCTGTAGAGCGCGGGATAGGCCGTGTCCTTGCAGCGGCGCAGGCAGATCACGCCGGCCCGGGTCATCTCCGATTCCAGGGTGGACGAAACGTTGACCTCCAGCGTCGGCTTCAGGGCGGTGCCGGGCGAATCGGTGGCGAAGTCGGGGAGCGGCAGGCCGGAGATCACCCCGCCATCGATCTTGTCGGCGATCGTGCCGCGAATGGCGGCCAGCCAGCGGTGGTCGTCGAAGGCGCGGATGCAGACCTGGGCCACCGCGAGCGCGGCCGAGCCCCAC
>CALMGB010000008.1:0-20756 GCA_937863535.1 uncultured Caulobacteraceae bacterium | reverse complement strand
CAGCTCGTCCCGCCCGCCCGGCCGCACCCGCTCCTCGTAGCGGAAGCCGCAGTCGCCGGCCTCCCGTCCGCGATAGGCGGTGCGGAGCAGCACCCGGGGGGCCGCGAGGGCCAGGAAGCGGGTGTCGGGAGACTGCTGCAAGGTGGTGAAGCGGCGGTGGTCGATGTCGGACAGGGTGTCGGCGATGGACTGGCGCAGATCCAGTTCGCCGAACCGCTCCACCTCGAACAGGGCCGGGGATGCGCCCATGACGATGGGGGCGAAGGCCGCGGCGCACACCTCGCTCAGGGCTCGCAGCGTGGCGACGTCGTCGGTGGTGCGACCGCGGCCGGGCTTGTGGCGCACCTCGTAGAGGCCGACCAGCATGGAGAAGGGCACGCCGCCGGGCATGCCGAACTCCTGCTCGTAGACAAGCTGGAACAGGGTGCTCTGGTCGAACTCCGGCGCGCGCTCCAGGTCGCGGGTCAACTCCGCCCAGCGGCAGTCGAGCAGGCGCAGCACCGTCATGCCGTCGCCGCCCAGCGTGTCCACCAGCCAGTGGACGCCGCGCCAAGCGGCCTCCAACGCCTGGAAGGTGGGGTGATGGATCAGGGCGTCGCAGGCGCGCGACAGGGCCTCATCGAGCCCGGCCAGCTCCCGGTCGATCAGGCGGCGCAGACGGCCGGCGTCAGCGCCGGCGAGTCGGTCAAGGCCAAACCACAGCCGCAGAGCCTCCGCGGCGTCGGCCCTCAGGAAGGCGTCGATGTCTGCGTCGCCCTTCTCGGACTGGACGGCAAGGCGGATGCACGCGTTTAGCGGAGGGTTGGCCGGCCCTGCAGGGCTCGGCTTCTCCTCCACCAGGACGCCGGCATGGCCGCCGTCGGCGGTCACGCCTTCTGAGGTATGCGGGCGACGAGGCGCAGCGACGCGGTCAGCTCCTCCATCTGCAGCCAGGGCCGCAGGTAGGCCACCGCATTGTAGCTGCCCGGCGAGCCGACCACGGGCGTCACCTCGATGCGCGCGTCACGCAGGGGGTACTTGGCCCGGATCTCCTGGCCGCCACCTTCGGCCGCGTTCACGTAGTTCATGATCCAGCGGTTCAGCCAGTTGGCGCAGTCTTCGACCTCCATGAAGGAGCCGATCTTGTCGCGCGCCATCACCTTCAGGTAGTGGGCGAAGCGTGAGGTGGCCATGATGTAGGGCAGGCGCGCGGAGATGGCGGCGTTCTCCGTCGCCTCGGGCCGGTCGTACTTCTTGGGCTTCTGGGTGGTCTGGGCGCCGAAGAACACCGCGTAGTCAGTGTTCTTGTAGTGGCAGAGCGGCAGGAAGCCCAGATCCGACAACTCCTTCTCGCGCCGGGAGGTGATGGCGATCTCGGTCGGGCACTGCTCGGCCATGTCGCCGTCGTCGGACATGAACAGGTGGGTCGGCAGGTCGGTGACCTTGCCGCCGCCCTCGGCGCCACGGATGGCGGTGCACCAGCCGCTGTCGGCGAAGGCCTCGGTCATGCGCGAGCCGAGCGCATAAGCCGCATTCATCCAGCAATAGTCGTCATGCGCCAGCGGGGTGTTGTTGCCGGCGACATCCTTGGCGGACTCCTCGTAGTTGAAGTCGTCCACCGCACGCGATCCGGCGCCGTAGGGCTGGCGCGCCAGCACGCGCGGCATGGTCAGGGTGACGAAGCGGCTGTCCTCGGTGTCGCGGAAGCTGCGCCACTTGGTGTACTCGGCGCTCTGGAAGCGGTCGGACAGGTCGCGGGGCTTGGACAGCTCCTCGAAGCTCTCGAAGCCGAACATGGTGGGCGCGGCCGCCGCCACGAAGGGGGCGAAGGCGCCGGCGGCGACGCCGGAGACGTCGCGCAGCAGCTCCATGTCCTCCTGCCCCGCGCCGAAGTAGTAGTCGCCGATCAGCGCGCCGTAGGGCTCGCCGCCGGGAGTGCCGAACTCGCCCTCGTAGATCTTCTTGAACAGGGTGCTCTGGTCGAACTCCACGGCCTTGGACAGGTCCCGGGCCAGCTCCTTCTTGCTCGCGTTCAGTACGCGGATCTTCATGTCGCGCCCGGTCTCGGCGTTCATCACCAGGTAGTTCAGCCCGCGCCAGCTACCCTCCAGCGCCTTGAACTTCTCGTTGTGCATGACCGCGGCCAGCTGGGCCGACAGCTGCTGGTCGATGGCCTCGATGGCCTTCTTGATGGTGATGGTGAAGTTGCGCGAGAAGCTGACCGTGCCGCGGGTGGCCTCCTCGGTCAGGGCGCGCAGCAGTTCCTGCACCTCGTTCGGCTCAGTGGCGCGGGTGACGCTGATGGCCTGGTCGAGCAGGCTGGTTCCGGGGGTTTCGACCGTCGTGGTGGCGGCGCCTGAGGTCTGGCTGGCGGGGGCTCTGGCCATCGCGCTCACTCCTTCTCAGGGCCGCCAGAGGCGTCCAGTTCGCGACTCAGCTCGTCGAGCTGGCCAGGGTTCTGCAGCACCTGTTCGAGCAGGCTCTCCAGCTTCTCGGAATTGTCGGCCTTGGTGAGCAGGTCGCGCAGCTTGTTGCGGGTCTGCATCAGCTTGCGCAGCGGCTCCACCTGCTCGACCACGCGGCCGGGCTCGAAGTCCTCCATGGACTCGAACTTCAGCTGCACGGCCATCTCGCTGCCGTCGCCCTTCAGCGTGTTCTCGACCCGCATGTTCAGGCCCGGCGACATGCGGCGAAGCACCTGGTCGAAGTTGTCACGGTCGATCTGGATGAACTTGCGGTCCTTCAGCGGCTTCAGCGCCTCGGTGGGATCGCCGGAGAAGTCGCCCATCACGCCGACGACAAAGGGCAGCTCCTTCACCTCCTGGGCGCCTTCGGTCTCCACGTCATAGGTGATGTGGACGCGGGGCTTGCGGACCCGCTTCAGCTTGTCGTGCACGCTCTTCATCAACTCGCCCTCGCTGACGTCGGTGACGCTGGTAGATGCCCTCCGGCGTGCCGGTCTGGCGCATCAACGCCTGAAGATACCCTACTGCTGCAAGCCTACAGCCAAGCTGTGCAGAATCTTAGCCGTAAACTCCTCGCACGGGCGTCGAAGGTCAATAATTGCTCTGGTTGTCGACCGCCGTCTCGTCCTTCACCCCGGCGCGCTGCAGGAACAGCGTGCGCTCCGCCGCGTCGGGCAGCAATTCGCCGAGCAGGTCTTCCAGCGGTAGCCGGCCCCGGCGCACCACTTCGCGCAGGCTCCGCGCCACCAGCGACTGGGGTTCGGTCTCGGCAAAGAAGTCGGCGATGCGCAGGATGGCGTCGTAGGCCTCCGCGCGGCTGGCGATCCAGCCCGGGGCGGCGCCGGCGGAGGTCGCAGCGCCCTCCGTCCCCTCCGGACCGGCGGCCTCCTCGCCGCCAAGGGCTTGCGCATCGACGAGCCGGCCTCCCGCCTGGTCTTCGATCAGGGTGGCGATGGCGCGGAGCGGCTGGACCACCTGGGAGCCGAAGCGTCCCATGCCGGTGCGCGCGTCCAGCGCGACCGATAGCGCCTCCACCCGCTCCGCCGCCGCTCCCGCCTGGTCGTGCACGGCGCGCAGGAAGGCGTCGGAGGCGCGAAGGATCGCCTGGCGCACCTGCTCCACCTGCTCGGTGCGGCGCGCCTGCAGCCGTTCGCGCGCCACCGCGTCCTCGCCCCCCTGCAGCGGGGCGAACGCGGTCTCCACTGTCCACAGCGCCACCTCCGGCGCGTGGTCCGACAGCGGCAGCAGGCGGATGGGCTGCAGCAGGGCGGCCACGCCCTCGAACCCCAGCAGCGCGCCCACCGGCGCGGCGCGGGCGACGGGTCCGTCCTCGTCTTCCGGCGGCTGCAGGCCGACGTCCCAATAGAGCTCCACCAGCTTCAGCAGGAGCTCCAGCCCGCGGTTCAGGCCGGCGAAGCCGTCCAGCCGGACCCAGGCCTCGCAAAGCCAGCAGGCGATCTCCAGGTCCTTGGCGTGGGACTGCAGGGCGGTTTCCGCCAGCTCCGCCAGCTCGGTCCACTGGCGCAGGCCGGCCTGGATCACGGGCGTTTCGCTATCTGGGGCGGAGACGGCGTCGCGCTCCGCCGCGCGGGCCTCCGAGCGCAGGTCCTTCAGCCGGAAGAACACGCCCCCGCCGCCGCCTGAGCGCAGTTCCGATTCCGCGAGTTCGGCTGGCGGGGCCAACAGCGGTTCAAGATCGAAGGCCTGTGCGTCCAAGCGGCATGCTCCCCTTCAGTCGAGGATTGAGGAGACGGGGATCGACGTCAATGCGCCTCATGTGCCGGATGATCGCTACCGGCACACCTTTCTTCTCCTCCCCCGCTTCGCAGGGAAGAAAGAAGAGGCTCCCTGGTCCGCCCCGCCCGCCTCTGCTACTCAAATAGCAATTGTTTAGGGAGGCTTGGTTTTGCTTGATCGGGTGGGCCGATATCGCGTCGAGGCGCTGATCGGCGAAGGCGCCATGGCCGACGTCTACAAGGCGTTCGACCCGGGAATCCACCGCACCCTGGCCATCAAGGTCCTCAAGCCCGAGTTCCGGCAGAACCGCGAATACGCCTCCCGCTTCCTGCGCGAGGCCAAGGCGGCCGGCGCCCTGAACCACCCCAGCATCGTCACGATCTACGACGTCGGCCAAGTGGACGGCTATCCCTACATCGCCATGGAGCTGATCGACGGGCGCCCGCTGAACGAGGTGGTGCGCGAGCGCGGCAAGCTGCCCCCCGAGGAGGTCACCGCCATCGGCCTGCAGCTGGCCGACGGCCTGCGCTACGCCCTCGGGCTGGGCGTGGTGCACCGGGACATCAAGCCCTCCAACATCATGCTGCTCGGCGACGGGCGCACCCTGAAGATCCTCGACTTCGGCATCGCGCGCATGGCCGAGGGCGATGGCCCCTTCGACGACGGCGAGGGCCTGAAGACCCAGATCGGCCAAGTGCTCGGCAGCCCCCGCTATATGAGCCCGGAGCAGGCGCTGGGCCGAGACCTCGACGGCCGCTCGGACCTCTTCTCGGTCGGCGTGGTGCTCTATGAGCTGATCACCGGCCAGAAGGCGTTTTCCGGCGTCAGCCCCGCCTCGCTCGCCATCCAGATCACCCAGCAGGAGCCGCCCTCCCTGGCGGAGACCGCGTCGGACGCCCCGCGCGGCCTTCAGTTTATCATCAACAAGCTGCTGGCCAAGCGCCCCGAGCGGCGCTTCCGCGACGGCGCCCAGCTGGCCGAGGCGCTTCGCCGCGAGCAGGCGGCCTACGCCGCGGTGCAGGCGGAAGCCGAGACGCGGCGCCGCTACCTGCCGCTGCAGCTGCGCACCACGCTGCTCGTGGTCTCCATCACGGCGGCGGTCCTGCTGGCCAGCATCGCCACGGTGCTGAACCGCCAGGATGCGGCCATGCAGCACGTGGCGCTCAGCTCCGGCTCGGCGGTGGCCGCCTTCGTCGCCAACAACGCTGCGCTGCGGGCGGTGGACAACGCCACCCTGCCCCCGGAGCAGCGCGACTGGCTGCCCACCCAAGCCTTCGTCCAGGCCGCCGCGAGCGATCCCAATATCCGCCAGCTCACCGTGGTGGACGCGGATGGAATCGTGCGCGGCTCCAAGTCCGCAGGCCAGGTCGGCCATCCCTACCAGCCGGCGGAGCGCGAGCGGCTGATAGACCGCGCGGGCTCGGACACCGTGACCATCACCCACGATGGCAAAGGCTTCCGCTTCGTGCGGGCGATCACCTATGCGGCGCGACCGTTCGGGGTGGTGGATGTGGTGCTGGACCGGGCGGAGCTGCGCTCGGCGGCGGACCTGTCGCGCCTGCTCATGCTGCTGCTGGGCGTAGTAACGCTCGGCAGCGTGGGCGCAGCCAGCTACGTGGTGGCTCGCTCGCTCGCCGCGCCGATCCGGCGGTTGAAGGCGGCGCTCACCGACGCGGCCAAGGGCGACCTCGACTTCCACATCTCCCACCATCGCAAGGACGAGTTCGGCGAGCTGTTCGACGCCTACAACCTGATGACCAGCAACCTGGCGGAGCGTCTGGCGGCGGCGGAGGGCTACGCTTTGGAGGAGGCGGGGGAAGGCTCCCTGATCTCCACGCTGACGCCCGCCGTTCAGCCCGATCTCGCCGGCGACAGCTGGCGTGAGAAGGAGCCGGCTGTGGTCGATTTCGCCTTGCCGCCGAGGCCGAGCCTGGGCGCGGCGACACCCACCCGTCGGCCCTCGCCCTTTGATCCGCCGTCGGCGCGTCCAGCCCAGCCTAGCCTAGCCGCGACGGAGGACGGCGACCGCACCGTCATCAGCCCGCGCGACGAAGGCTATCCCTAGAACGAGAGTGAAAGGCGCGGTCGGCAGCCGCCTCATCCTGCGACAAGCTCGCGATGAGGCCGACGAAGCGCGTCGCAGCCCACCCCTACTTGTGGGTGGCGCCCTGGATGCGCAGGGCCCGGGCGAGGTCGGCGCTGATCGGGCCGCTGTCGGGATCCAGGTGAGAGGCCTCGCGCAGCAGCGACACCGCGCGGTCGATGGCGCCCTTGTTCATCTCCACCAGGGCCTCGCTGCGAAGGGCGTTGGCCCGGGCGGGGTCGTGAGCAGGGGCGGATGGCGCGGCCGGCTGGGCTTCCGGCGACGGCGCCGTAGGCTTCCTGGGCTCAGGCGGTGGCTCCTCGCGCCGCCTCAGCACGGGCGGCGCATCCCTGTGCTCGGCATGGGCCGGATGGTCGGCGCGGTCCGGTCGATCGGCGTGCTCGCCATGATCTCCGTGCCGAGTGGTGGGGATCAGGATGGTCTGGCCCGGCGCGGCGTCGTTGGGTACGTCGATGTTGTTGTAGCGGGCCAGGGCGTAGAACAGGTTGGAGTCGCCCAGGAACCGGTCGGCCAGGGTGACCAGCGTCTCGCCCGGCTGAATGGTGTAGGACGTGCTCGACGCACCCAGCAGCAGCTGCGGATCGGCGTCGATCTCGTTCAGCAGGGTTGTGGCCTCGGTGCTGGTGGGCTGCTCCTCCGCCAGCTTCTGGGCCTCAACCCTCGCCTGGTCACGCTTGCCCGCTCCCAGCAATTCCACGATGTAGTGCTGCCGCTCAGGGGGCGTGGTGTTGGCCGGCGTCAACTCCGCGGGCTTGTCCGGGCCGGGCTCGGGCTTGTGGCCGGGAACATGCGCGCATCCGGCGAGCAGCACGGCGCAAAGTCCTGCATACGCGCTCGCACGCCGTACGGTCGATAAGCTCATGAACACCCCCGCAACGCGATCGATATAGCGCGAATGCGGAGCCTGCGTGAAGGGCGTCGATCGCCGGCGCCGCGAGGCCGGCTTGTCCGCAAGACCGCTTGGGCGATACTGCGGGATGAAGGAAGGGTCGGCTCATGCCTGACGATACCAAGCCTGCGGCGACCTACCGGATGAACGAGGGCGACCTCACCCTCGATGTGCCGGCGACGTGGCGGGACGAGACGCTGCACGTGCTGCGCCTGCCGGGCGACGGCCAGGCCACCGCCAGCCTGGTCGTCACCCGCGAACCGCTCCCGCTCGGCATGGAGGTCTCCGACTATGTCGCAGCCGAACTCGCGCGGCTGCGCACCACCCTGCCGGACTTCGTCCACGTCGGCTCCGCGACCGTGGCATGGCCTGACGTGACTGCAGAGGCGATGCTGACGCGATGGCGCTCCAGCGAGGGGCCCGTGGATCAGATCACCGCCTGTCGCCGGGCGGATGGCCGCAACCTGCTCATCTTCACCGCCACGCACCCCGCGCCCATGCCCGGCGCCGCCTACGAGGCGCTGTTGTCCGCCATCGGCAGCTTCGTCCCTCGCGCGATCACGGATGACGATCACCCTGCATCATAGGCCTGACCGGCCAGGACGGTGGAGCCCGCTGCGCCGTAGGCTGGCATTGCACGCTTTTAATTAGCTCTATGGCGCAGACGGCGACTAACCAGGGCCGACCTGAACCCGACGAGCTGCTCATGCGCACCCTTCTGCTCTGTTCAACGCTGCTGGCGATGTCGACCGCGGCCTGGGCGCAGACCGATCCAGGCGCGCCCAAAGGGCGGCTGCCCGACGCCGCGAAGCCCACGGCCTATCGGCTGGACATGACCATCCTGCCCGACCGGCCCCGCTTCTCCGGCCACGTCGAGATCGACGTGGACGTGAAGGCGCCCGTCGACCACCTCTACATGCACGGCCGGGGACTGAACGTCTCCCATGCCATAGCCAGGGTGGGCGGCGAGGCGCGTCCGGCCAAGTGGACCCAGGTCGATCCCACCGGCGTCGTGCGGCTGGACTTCGCCGTCCCCCTGCCGGCCGGCAAGGCCGTGCTGGTCTTCGACTACGATGCGGCCTTCAGCGACGCGCCCTCGGGTCTCTACCACATCAAGGTCGCCGACCGCTGGTACAGCTGGACCCAGTTCGAATCCATCGACGCACGCGCCGCCTACCCGTCCTTCGACGAGCCGGGCTTCAAGACGCCCTTCACCATCAGCATCACCACCCAGCCGGGCTATGCGGCGGTCAGCAACGCGCCGCAGGCCTCGGTGACCCGCGCAGGCGAACTCGAAACCCACCGCTTCCAGCCGACCCGGCCGCTCCCAACCTACCTCGTCGCCATGGTCACCGGCCCCTTCCTCCACCAGACGGGGGCGGTCCCGCCGGACGCCCAGCGCGCCGCACCCCTGCCGCTCGGCGTCGTCGCCACCCAGGCGCAGACCGGCAAGACCGACTACGTGCTGGCGGAGACGCCGCGGATCGTGGGCCTGCTCGAGGCCTACTTCGGCCAGCCCTTCCCCTTCCCCAAGCTCGACCAGATCGCCTCGCCGGAGATGCCGGGGGCCATGGAGAACGCAGGCGCCGACATCTACGCCGACCCGATCATCCTGCTCGACCGCGGCGCCTCCACCCGCCAGCTCCAGGTTTTCGGCGAGGTGGTCAGCCACGAGCTGTCGCACCAATGGTTCGGCGACCTGGTCAGCCCCGCCTGGTGGGACGACATCTGGCTGAACGAGAGCTTCGCCAACTGGATGGGCTACCGCATCGGCGACGCCTGGCGGCCCGATCTGAAGATCGGTGTCCAGGCGCTGGCCGAGGGCTTCGCCGCCATGGACACCGACGCCCTGGAGGTCGGGCGGCCCATCCACCAGCACATCGCCACCAACGCCGAGATCGACAGCGCCTTCGACTCCATCACCTACGGCAAGGGGGGCCAGGTGGTGGCCATGATCGCCGCCTACATGGGCGACGACCTGTTCCGCTCCGGCGTGCGGCTGCACCTGTCGCGCCATGCCTACGGCAACGCCACCACCGACCAGTTCTTCGGCTCGCTGGCCGACGCCGCGCACGACCCGCGCATCCTGGCGGCCATGCGCAGCTTCGTGGACCAGCCCGGCGTGCCGCTGGTGAGCTTCGAGCGGCGGGGCGACCAGCTGATCGCAACCCAGAGCCGCTATGCGTACCTGGGCTCCTCGCCCGCACCTCAGAGCTGGATCGTCCCGCTCTGTCTCAGCACCGGCGGCCCGCGCCAGTGCAGCCTGCTGGATCGCGCCCCGACGCCGATCGCGCTCAGGCCCGGGAGCTACCTGATGCCCAACGCCGGCGGGGCGGGCTACTACCGCTTCGAACTGCCGGCGGCGGACTGGCGGACCCTCATCTCGACCCTCCCCTTGCTGTCGCCAGGCGAGGCGCTGGCGACCGACGACAGCCTGTGGGCCTCCTTCGCCGCCGGCCGGACACCCGCCACGAGCCTGGTGGCCGAGACGCGGGCGATCGTCGCCAACCCCGACTCCAACGCGAGCGTCGCCGCCGGCGAGCACTGGGCCAGGCTGCACGCCCGCGGCCTGATCGAGGGTCCCGCACTCGCCGACTATCGCCGCTTCATGGAGCAGACCTACGCTCCAAGGCTGCATGCGATCGGCTTCAATCCCACCACGGGCGCCTACGCCGCCGAACCGCCCGATCGCCAGAAGCTGCGCCAGAGCCTGGTCAGCCTGGTGAGCCGCGAGGCGGAAGCGCCTGAACTCAACGCCCAGCTCGCACAGGCGGCCAGGACCTACCTCACAGGCGATCCGGCGGCGCTCGACCAGAGCTTCCTGGGCTCGGCTTTCATCGCCTATGTGCAGGTGGGCGGCGTGCCCGCCGCCAAGGCGCTGGTGGAGAAGGCGCTCACCTCCGAAGACCCCCAGGTGCGGGGAAACATGCTGGGGGCCGTGTCCGCGTCCGGTCGTGTGGACGTGGCGAACTGGGTGCTCGGTTTCCAGGACCTGCGCCTGCGCCCCCTGGAGCGGGTCAACCTGGTGACGGGCTTGGCCCATGCGGCAGGCACCCGGGAGCTTGGGGGCGACTGGCTGGTGGCCAACTACGATCAGCTGACGAGCGGCGCGAACGGCATTTTCCTCACCAGCCGCCTGCCGAGCGCGCTCAGCAACCAATGCTCCGCCGAACGCGCCACCCGCATGGACCAAGTGCTCGGTCCCAAGGTCCGGGCCATCGGCGGCGTGCTCGACTTCGAGAGGACCATCGAGACGGTCAGACATTGCGGAGAGCTGAAATCCGCCCGGGAGGCCGACCTGATCGCCTCCCTGAAAGCCGCAGGAAGCTGACCGGATCGCTCCAAGCGTTCGGCGTTCGGAAGCTGGGCGTCACCCGACTGTCCGGCCTTCACTGGCCGGAGCGGGTGACACCTTCGTGCCTGGTGCAGCTTCGCACCAGACCCCCGTCGTCCCCCATGCAACCAAGCGCGATCTACCGGAGGTATGGATAGCGGCGCCGGCGACGCTGGCTTCGCCGCCCGGGGACTGGCCGACTACCTGCCGGTGCTCGCCCCGGGACTGCCGCGGCTTTCGCTGGCCCTCGCGGCGTCGGGCTCGGCCACCCTGCTCTGCACCCTGAACATTCGCACCACCGCCTGGGTCACCGCCGACCTCCTAGGTGTAGCGGCGCGATCACGCCCGCGGCTGGCGGGGCTCCGGGTAAAGAGGCGATGGCTGAAGATAGTCCGCGACGGCGGAGGCCGCCTCCGCTCGCAAGAGAATGATGCTGGGCAGGGTCAGCCCCGTGAAGCGTTCGACATCTTCATCAGACCAGCCGTCCCGTAGAAGCTTCTTGCCGTCCCGTGTCTGAGCTGCGTCGACCATCGGAGCCCTCCCATGTCCCGATCAATATCCGCTCGCGACAACTATGGCGCTTTAGGAAAGATTAAGAGAACCTGTGGCGTCAGGCCTCATAGGACCCGAAAGGGAGCGCATTGATCCTGCCTTAAGTTAATACTCGCCCCGTCCTGAAGGCGTATGAAAGGCCCTGCCGCAAGGATCCAGCCAGACCGTGCCCAGTCCGCTGATCTCGAAACTGGAACGTGGAGCCTATCTCAACGACGAGGATCGGGCGAGGCTGGAGAAGGTGGTCCGCCACCCCCGCAGGGTCGGGGCCCGCGAGAACCTGATCCACGAGGGTGAGGCCCCGAGCAACGTCCACCTCGTCCTCGATGGTCTCGCCTGCCGCTACAAGGTCCTCGCGAACGGTCGTCGCCAGATCATCGCCTTCCTCATTCCAGGCGATTTCTGCGACTTCCACGTCGCGATTCTGGGCGCCATGGACCACGGCATCGCGACGTTGACGCCCTGCACCATGGTGAGCATTCCCGCCGAGACTATTCTGGAGCTGACCACCTACTACCCGCGGATCAGCCGGGCCTTCTGGTGGTCCACGCTCGTAGACGAGGCGATCCTGCGCGAATGGCTGGTGAACATGGGGCAGCGGCCCGCAGACCGCCAGATGGCTCACGCGCTGTGCGAGTTGCTGGTGAGGTTCCAGACAGTGGGGCGGGCGACCGCCGACAGCTTTGGCTTCCCAATAACACAAGAAGAGTTCGGCGACGCCTTGGGGCTATCGGTCGTGCATACCAACCGAAGCCTGCAGTACCTGCGCCAGGAAGGCCTGATCACCTTGGCAGGCGGCGTGATGACTGTGCTGGACGTGGATCGCCTGAGGGAGTTCGCTGGCTTCAAAGCCAACTATCTGCATCTGACGCTGCTTTCCAACGACGGGCCCGGGATGGCGGACTAACGCGCAGCCGTCATCCAGGTGACGGCAAAGGACATCGTCGCCTGGACCAGGGTCTGGCCGCGCGCGTCCCGAACAATGGCGGTGAAGGTGCGGCTGTCACCGTCAGGCAGCTCGTCACGCGCCATGTCCGGCAAGGCGTCCACCGCCGCGTTCTTGGCGGCTTCGACGCTCTCGAACTGGTAACCTTCCTGATCGCGGTTGAAGCGCTCCTGGTCTGAGGTGTCGATGTAGAAGTGCGGCATGGCCTACCCTCAATGAGCGTCCACTCACACCGCCTGAGAAAGGCGCGCAATCACCTATGATCGTCTAGACCCTGCCACCGCCGATAAATGGAATACGCGCCGACGATGCTTGAACCCTTCACCCTAAGGAGCCGCCTGCATTTGCTGCGCCATCTGCAAGTGCTGCTGGATGATCGGAACGGCGGATTGCGCGGCGCGCCTGATGTTAAAGTCGGCGCCTGTCGAGGCGTAGTCCTGTTCGACGGCCAGCGCGGACTGGTGCGCAAGGGCCTGCTGCCGCCAGTAAGCCTTGTCGAAGTCGGGCTCCCTCAGGCTCTGCAGCGCGCTCAGCATCTTCTCCCCATCGTCGTTCAGCGCGATCGGCGGCGGGGTCATGCCGGAGGCGCGAACGGCCTGCCGCAGGGTCTGGCTGGTCCGGGTGTGATCCCGGATCATCTGCTGGGCGAACGCTTGCACCTGGGGATCGTGACTCTGGGTGATCGCGTCCTGTGCGGCCCCGATCTCATACGCGTCCGACGCCTGGGCCGCCTGGACGAAGTCACGGGTCGGCATCGGCTTCGTCGGCTGGGCCGAGGAGGCTCGGCCGCCGCCGATGAGGATCGCGAAAGCCGCGCTGGCGATAAGGAGCCTGGAGTTCGACATGCAAGATGGTCCCGAAACGGCGGCTGCAGCGAAGGTGTCTGGCTAGGGTTGCCCCTGGCCGCCGCCGGCGCCGTAGATGTTGCCGGTGGTGTAGCTGCCGTCGTCCTCGGCCAGACGGACATAGATGCCCGCCAGCTCCGCCGGCTGGCCCGGGCGTCCCAGCGGCGCCGTGGCGCCGAAGGTCACCACCTTGCCCTCGCTCGCGCCGCCGGAGACCTGCAGCGGCGTCCAGATGGGTCCTGGAGCGACGCCGTTGACGCGGATGCCCTTGGGCCCGAGCTGCTTGGCCAGCGACTTCACGTAGTTCATCGTCGCAGCCTTGGTCTGGGCGTAGTCGTAGAGGTCGGAGGAGGGATCGTAGGCCTGCTCCGAGGTGGTGCCGATGATCACCGACCCGGGCTGGAGATGGGGCAGCGCCGCCTTGATGATCCAGAACGGCGCGTAGATGTTGGTCTTGATCGTCCAGTCAAAGGCCTCGTCGGAAATGTCGAGGATCGAGGCGTTGGACTTCTGGTGCCCGGCGTTGCTAACCACGGTGTCGAGCCCGCCGAGCCCTTGCACCGCCTGGTCGACCAGGCTCCGGCAGAAGTCCGCCGAGCGCAGATCGCCTGGGATGGGCACGGCGGTGCGGCCCGCGCGGCGGATCAGCTCGACCACTTCGCGCGCGTCGGGCTCCTCGGCAGGCAGATAGTTGATGGCGACGTCCGCGCCCTCCCGGGCATAGGCGATCGCGGCGGCCCGGCCCATGCCGGAGTCCCCGCCGGTGATGAGCGCCTTGCGGCCCCGCAGTCGCCCGGACCCGACATAGCTCAATTCTCCATGGTCAGGGCGCGGGGTCATCTGGCCGGCCAGACCGGGGAAGGGCTGCGACTGCGGGGGGAACGGCGGCTTGGGATACTTGTCCCGCGGGTTCTGCTTGCCGCCGCGGGGCTGCTGCTCCGGCTGCGCACCAGCGGAGGTGGCGACCGACGCCGCGACGCCGGCCGTGGCGATGGTCATGAGCTGACGGCGGGTCGTGTCTTCCATGGTGTCCTCGGGAACCGACGGACAGCCAACTTGGAAACGCCGATGAAAGTTGCAGCGCCGTCGCTTTCCGGACACGGAGCGGGTTTGGAACGTATCGGAGCCTTCCAAGTTGGCCTCGCTGGGCTGGTCGGGAGGACACACATGCGAACTCTGATGTTAGGCGCGGGCGCAGCCGCGCTGGCGTTCGGCGCGAACGCGCTCGCGCAACCAGCTCACCCCGCGCCGGCCAAGGATTCGCCCGCCCCGGACTACAGCCGTGGCGCCACGCTCGAGCAGCTGGCGGCGTTTCCCGCCCAGCAGATCACCGGTGTCTCCGTCTCCCACGCTGGCCGCGTGTTCGTGAACCTTCCGCGCTGGACGGTGGACGTGCCGGTCTCGGTGGGCGAGGTGAAGGATGGCCGCATCGAGCCTTTCCCCAATGCCGAGTGGAACGCCTACCGCAACGCGGCCGGGGCGAAGAACCAGCCGGGCTCCCAGTTCGTGTGCGTGCAGTCGATCGTGGTGGACCACGAGGACAACCTCTGGGTCCTGGACCCGGCCGCGCCCGGCCAGATGGGTCCGGTCGTCGGCGGCCCGAAGCTGGTCAAGATCGACCTGAAGACCAACCAGGTGGTGCGCATCCTCCCCGTGGACGAGCACGCCGCGCCCGCCGGCTCCTACATGAACGACGTGCGCTTCAGCCCCGACGACCGCTTCGCCTACATTTCCGACTCGGGGTCGAAGGGCGCCATCATCGTCATCGACCTGGAGAGCGGCCAGGCGCGCCGAGTGCTCGACGGCGATCCCTCCACCCAGTTCGACAAGAGCGTAATCGTGCACACAGACGGCAAGCCGCTGCGCCGCCCGGACGGGCGCGAGCCGCAGTTCGCCGCCGACGGCATCGCCCTGTCGCCGGATGGGCGGACCTTCTACTGGCAGGCGCTGACCGGGAATACGCTCTACAGCCTGCCGACCTCGGTGCTCCAGAGCCCGACGCAGTCCGCCCGCGCCAGGGCCGACAAGGTCGCCACCACCCATCCCGCCGACGGCCTGTGGATCGACGCAGCGAACCACTTCTACGTCACCAGCCCCGAGCACGACTCCGTCGAGATGGCCGATGTCCCCGGCGGGCCGTTGAGGACGCTGGTCAAGGACGTCCGGCTGCGCTGGCCCGACACCTTCAGCCAGGGCCCGGACGGCGCGATCTATGTCAGCGCCTCGCACATCCAGGACAGCCCCTGGTTCAAGCCCCAGGTAAAAGCCACCCCTTCGGCCCTCTTCAAGA
The DNA here is from genome assembly GCA_937863535.1 of uncultured Caulobacteraceae bacterium. Lineage (GTDB taxonomy): Bacteria > Pseudomonadota > Alphaproteobacteria > Caulobacterales > Caulobacteraceae > CAHJWH01. Next base: position 5,615 of record CALMGB010000008.1, on the reverse strand, counting down.
TTGTCGCCAAGTAGGCGCAAGGCCCAGTCGGCCTAAGGAGTACCGTCATGGACAAGCATACCGTCGCACGTGGGCTGGCGTGGTTCGGCATCGGGCTCGGCCTAGCCGAGGTGCTGGCGCCCAAGGCGGTGGCGCGCGCCTCGGGGCTCGAGGGCCGCGAGGGGGTCATCCGCGGCTTCGGCGTGCGGGAGATCGCATCGGGCGTGGTGATCCTGGCCTCGGAGCAGCCCGCCTCCTGGCTATGGCTGCGCACGGTGGGCGACCTGGCCGACAGTGCGCTGCTCAGCACCGGCATGACGCCAAAGTCGCCGGCGCCCGGGCGCGCCCTGCTGGCGACCCTGGCCGTGCTGCCGGTGGTGGCGCTCGACGTGCTCTACACCTTCGCACCCGACGCGCTGGACGGATAAGGCCGACGAAGGAACTCCTGTGTAGGCGGCTGGTTGAGGGCCCTCTTCTCAGGTGTCCGCATGGCCAGGCTCAAGCCGCTCTCCCAACAGGTGATGGTGATCACCGGCGCGAGTTCCGGGATCGGGCTGGCCAGCGCGCGCAAGGCGGCCCAGGCGGGCGCGAAGGTCGTGCTGGTCGCCCGTAACGAACGGGCCCTGAAGACCCTCGTCGAGGAGATCGAGGCCGACGGTGGCCAAGCCGCCTACGCCGTCGCCGACGTGGGCGAGCTGTCCCAGCTTGAGGAGGCGGCGGAGGTCGCGGTCCAGCGCTTCGGACGCATCGACACCTGGGTGAGCAATGCCGGGGTCGCCCTCTACGCCGATCTGCTGACCACGCCACGCGACGAGCACGAGCGGCTGATCCGCACCAACTACTGGGGCGCGGTGAACAGCGTGGAGGTCGCGGTCCCACACCTGCGCGCCACCCGAGGCGCCCTGGTCATGGTGGGCTCGATCGCCTCGGACATGGGCTCGCCTGTGATGGGCGCCTACGCCGCCAGCAAGCACGCGGTGAAGGGCTATATCGACAGTCTGAGGATCGAGCTGAACCGCGACCGGGTTCCGGTGATCGTCAGCCTGGTCAAGCCCTCCGGCATCGACACGCCGCTGAACGCGCATGTAGCGAACCACAAGCCGGGCCAAGCCAAGATCCCGCCGCCGATGTACGCGCCGGAACTGGTCGCCGACACCATCCTGCACGTCGCCCAGCATCCGGTGCAGGAGATCACGGTCGGCGGGGCGGGCTTGGCCCAGGTCCTTTTCGCGACCCACTTTCCAGGCCTGTTCGCCAGGATTGCGGGCGCGATCACGCCCCTGCTGAACGATCCCAAGTGGCCCAGCACTCCCGGCGACAACCTCTTTGCTCCCGCCTCGGGAGGAGAGGCGCGCGGCGAAGGCGGCTCGCCTCTCCGGTTCAGCCTCTACACGGCGGCGCGTCTGCACCACTTGGCGCCGGCGGCCGCCGCATTGGCCGCAGGCGCGGCGCTGACTGTCCTGGCCGCCCGCAGGCGCTCATGATTGCCGCCTCCCCGTCCGGCCCTACCCCGCATTGGAGCCTCGGTCGGGAATGGTCCGTTACCGAGCCGGTCCGTAAGCAAGGGCTGAGCATCGGCCCATAGGAGCATCGGCCCATAGAGAGCAGACATGCCTGTCGCCACGACCGACCATCTCGACATCGCCTACGCCGAAGGCGGCCCCGCCGACGGGCCGCCGGTGTTGCTGCTGCATGGCTGGCCGGACGATGCGAGCACCTGGGACGCCGTCGGGAGATCGCTCAACGACGGGGGTTTTCGCACCCTCGCCCCCACCCTGCGCGGCTTCGGCGAGACGCGCTTCCGGTCGGCGGGGACGCGGCGGACCGGCAACAGCGGCGTGCTGGCGCTGGACGCCATCGCGCTTATGGATACGCTCGGCATCAAGCGGTTCATGGTGGCGGGCCACGACTGGGGCTCCAACACCGCCGAGGCCTTGGCCGTCGGCTGGCCCAAGCGCGTGAAGCGCATGGCCATGCTGTCGACGCCCTCGCGCCTGGGCGGCCTGCCGACCCCGCCCTTCGAGCAGGCGCAGCGGCAGTGGTATCACTGGTTCCAGGCCACCGAGCGGGGCGCCCAGGCGTTGCGGGACGACCGCAAGGGCTTCGCCCACATCATGTGGGTCGACTGGGCGCCCCCGGGCTGGTTCGACGAGGCGACCTTCGAGCGCGTCGCCAAGTCGTTCGAGAACCCCGACTGGGTGGACGTGACGCTGCACTCCTACCGCTCGCGCTGGGACGAGGCCAAGCCCGACCCTCACAGCCGCCGTCTGGAGAAGAAGGTCAAGGCGACCAAGACGCTGTCGCTGCCGACCCTCTACATCCAGGGCGAGGTAGACGGCGTGAACCCGCCGTCGGCCAGCAAGAGCGTGCCCAGCAAGTTCTCCGGACCGTTCGAGTTTCTGGAGCTTCCCGGCGTCGGCCACTTCCCCACCCGCGAGGCGCCGGCGGCGGTGGCCAGGGCCTTGATCAAGCATTTCAGCTGAACGGGGTTACCGCCCGACGGTCACCGAACGCCTCATTGCGAGCTTGTCGAAGGACGAGGCCTGCAAGGGGCGTGTGACGCCGGCCGAGCCGCAGTCGATCGCCTATTTCGTAAGTTCGGGGACGAGCGCCAGATAGTAATCCACTGACGGCGAGATGGTGGCGACGGGCGTGCGCTCGTTCAGCCCGTGGCTGAAGTCTTCCGACTCCTTGATGAAGACCGGGCTCGCGCCATAGCTCGGTACGTCGTGATAGCGGAACCACATGCTGTCGCTGGCGCCGGACGCCATGCTCGGGAAGACCGGAACGTCGGGATAGACGCCGGCCATCGCGGTCTTCACCGCGGCGTCGAAGTCCGGCCGCATCGGCGAGGCGGCGGTGGCCACCGAGCCTTGCGTGACGTCGCGGACGCTCACCGCAGGATCGGCCGCCACCTGCTGCAGCTCGGCCATGATCGCTGCACGCGGGTGCCCGGGGAAGATGCGGCAGTTCACGTTGGCCTCGGCGCGCTGCGGCAGGGCGTTCTCGGCATGGCCACCGCTGATCATTGTCACCACGCAGGTCGTGCCGATCTTGCCGACCGTCGCCGGATTGGCGGTGAGTGTGGCGATCGCACGGCTGTCGCCGGGGTCGGCGGCAAACGCCCGCATCGCCGCGCCGGTCTCGGGATCCTCGTACCGGGCGGCCTGGACGAAGTAGGCCTTGGTCAGGGGGCTCAGCTCCGGCTTGAACTGATAGTCGTGGATATGCAGCAGAGCCCCCGCCAGCTCGTCGATCGCGTTGAGCTTGCGCGGCTCCGACGAGTGGCCGCCGGGGTTGGTGACGGTGAGCTGGAAGTCGGCGTAGCTCTTCTCCGCTCCCTGCCAGGTGAAGTATTCGGGCGCGCCGGTCTGCTCGTTCAGCGCGCCGCCGCCGCCGTCTATGTTGAGCACCAGCTCGGCGTTGGAGAGCTTGCCCGCGATGATGGCGCTGGTCTTCATCACCGTCTCCTCGTCGCCGGAGAACTCGATGATGATGGTGCGGCTCGGCCTGTAGCCCTCGCGCTTCAGCTCCAGGAGCGAGGCGATGGCGAGGGTCCCGTCCAGCTTCATGTCGGTCGCGCCCCGGCCGAACAGGTAGCCGTTCTCCACCACCGGCGTGAACGGGTCGCGCGTCCAGTCGGCGGGCTTGGCCTCCACCACGTCCATGTGGCCGGAGATCACCAGCGGCTTCAGGCTGGGATCGGACCCCGGCCAGCGGGCGACCAGATAGGCGGTGTCGTCGACGGGAGTGATGGTGACGTCGGCCGGCGCGAAGCCGCCCTGCACCAGGGCGGACCTGTAAAGGGCCGCCACCTGGGGCGTCTGGTTGCCAGGACCGGCGACCGACCGCAGGGCGATGGCCTTCTCGGCGAGTGCGAGGGCCTGGGCGTCGGCCTGCGGATGCGGCATGACGGCGGCCTGCGCGGCGACGCCGGTCAGGAGGAGGAGTGAAGCCGCGCCGGCAAGTAGCCGACCGGAATGGAAGACGCCTGTCACCTGATCCCCCTGACCAGCCGCGAGGTTTAAGCCGCCCGGCCCAACCTGCCTGCTACTTCTTCGCGGCCGGCTTCTTCGCCGCAGCGGTCTTGCCGGCCGGCTTCGGCGTGCTGCGGGTGGACGGGCTGACGGCGTCCTTCAGGCTCTTGGTCGGCCGGAACTTGATGGACTTGCTGGCCGCGATCTGGATCGTCTCGCCTGTGGCGGGATTGCGGCCCTGGCGCGCCTTGCGGTCGTTGATGTCGAAGATGCCCAGGCCCTGGAGGCTGACCTTCTCCTGGTCCTTCAGCGCGCCGTAGATCGCGCCCAGCACGGCGTCTACGACGCGTCCCGCCTGCGCCTTGTCCATGTCCGCGGTTTCCGCGACCTTCTCGATCAGTTCAGACTGATTCACGGGTGTCCCTATCCTAGGTGAGGCTGCCGCCCAGCGCGCAATACCCCGGGCCCCCGCGACCGATGCTCCCGAAATGGCGTGACTGCAATGGGGTTCCGCCCCGGAGCAGCCCCGAGCCGGGCGCAAACGCGTGGCGCCGCCTTGCTCCGGCAGGGCGGGTCAGGCTGTCGCCAACTCGGTCACCGGCCCAGGCCGCTGCAGGAACGGGCTGAGCCCCGCCAAGGCGAACGGCATGATGGCGACGCCCGCGGCGGGCATGACCAGGCCGACCCCAAGCACCAGCATGTGCTCGATCTCGAGCAGGAAGCCCAGCGACAGGGCGGCGAAGATCAGCGCTACCCCGCGGGCGCCTGGTGCTGAGAACGTCATGCTGGCCAAGGCGATGGCGGCCAGGAGCGTCGGCCATTCGGCGAGGAAGGCGGTGCGTGGCGCAGCCGCCTGCAGGGCGAGCGCGATCAGCCCGGCGAGGAGCGCCGCACCCGTCCAGCGCGCCATCGGACGCGACGCGGGAAAGGCTTGGAACACCAGCAAGGCTGATCCCACGCAGGCGGCGGCCGTCGCGCCTTCCGTCCACCAGGCCCGGCCGAGAGCGACATAGTAGCCGTGCAGGAAGATGCGGCCGTAGGCGTAGAGGAGGGTCGCCGCGAGGAGGGTGGCGCCCAGCGCCTGCCCCGCCCCCGCCAGGACATCCACCACCTGCAGCCCTGATCTCCGCCTCTGGCGCAGCCCTGCGACCAGCATCAGCGCTGTGCTGGCCAGCAACGGGATCCAGCCGAACGCCGGCGGGTAGATCACTGTCCAGCGGCCGAACAGGTCGAACCAGGTCAGGTCGGGTCCTGCCGGAGGCAGGCTCGCGCCGCTCGCCAGCGCCTGCACTACCACCCAGGCCTGCTCTCCCAGGCTCTGGACCGCCCCGGCCTCCACAGCTCCGGGCACGGCGGCGGGGGTGTGGTAGAGGGCTGGCCGGCCGATGAAGGCGTAGTTCAGCCCGGTGAGGCCGTGGGCGAGGGCCACGGTGAAGTCGGTGTCGTTGGGCAGGACGCCGTACAGGTAGGCCGCCAGGGAGTTTCCCGCCGGCTCCAGGCCGTGATCTGCGTAGAGCCGCTGGAGACCGCCGGCCCGCCGCCCGGTCTGGAACATGAGGGCGCGGCCGCCGCCGCCCCTCACGTCCATGTTCACCACCCCCCCGATCCTGCGCACGAATGCGGCGTCGGCCAGGAGCGCGCCCCCCCCGACCAGCCCCC
>CALMGB010000007.1 GCA_937863535.1 uncultured Caulobacteraceae bacterium | reverse complement strand
CTTCAGCCCATGGCGGGCGTCGATCAGCAGGTAGACGCGCTTCAGGTTGGGCCGGGCGCGCAGATAGGCGCGGCCGAGGTTCTGGAATTTCTTCGCCTCCGAGCGCGACACCCGGGCGAAGCCGTAGCCCGGAAGGTCAGCCAAGCGCAGCCGCCCGTCCACCAGGAACAGGTTCACCTCGCGCGTGCGGCCCGGCGCATTGGAGACCCGCGCCAACTCGTGCCGGCCGGTCAATGCATTCAGCAGGCTGGACTTGCCGACGTTGGAGCGCCCCGCAAAGGCCACCTCCGGCAGGTCCGGCGGCGGCAGCTGCTCCACGTGCGCGCAGCCGAGCAGAAAGCTCGCCGGCCGCGCGAACGACACCCGCGCCGCCTCCATCAGCCCGGAGGTGAAGACCTCGTCCAGCTTGGGTGCGAGAGCCTCCACCTCAGGTCTTGACCGCGACGGCCTTTCCACCGCCCCCGCCTAAGCGGGCGATCAGGTCGTCGATCGGGTTGGCCACCCGATATTTGTGCATCATGAAATATTGCTGGGCGACGGTGAAGATGTTGCTGGCCACCCAGTAGACCACCAGCCCCGAGGGCGTATGGCTGAAGAAGAACAGAAACATGATCGGCATGAACTGCATCAACATCTTCTGCGATGGATCAGTCACTGCCTGCGGGCTCATGTTCTGGCTCAGCCACATCGTGATGCCGTAGAGGATCGGATACACGCCGATGTGCAGCGGCCCATCCAGGAACCCACCGATCAGCGGAATCGCCGCCGGGTTGAAGGGCAGCAGGCCGAACAGGTTGACGAAGGTGGTGGGGTCCGGCGCCGACAAGTCGCGGATCCAACCGAAGAAGGGCGCGTGGCGCATCTCCAGCGTCACGTAGAGCACCTTGTACAGCGAGAAGAAGATCGGGATCTGCACAACCAGCGGCAGGCAGCCCATCAGCGGGTTGATCTTCTCACGCTGATAGAGCTGCATGGTCTCCTGCTGGGTCTTGGCCGGTTCCTTCTCGTTCTTCTTCTTAATGGCCTCGATCTCGGGGGCCAGCTTCTTCATCTTGGACATGGATTCGTAGGACTTGTTGGCCAGGGGGAACATCGCCCCCCGCAGGATCAGCGTCAGCAGCAGGATCGAGACGCCGAAATTGCCGACATAGCCGTGGATGGTCTCCAGCAGCCAGAAGATCGGCCGCGTGAAGAACCAGAAGTGGCCCCAGTCCACCGCGTCGTCGAAGTGCGGGATGCCCAGCGCACTCTCATAGCCCGCCAGCACCGACACCCTCTTGGCCCCGGCGAAGACGTGGACGGTGGAGCCGGCCGTGGCCCCGGGCGTCAGTGTCTGGACGGGACCGACCTCGTCGGCCTCGTACACGTTGACGCCGTTCACCTCGTCGGCCCGGAACTGGGCCTTGATCGGCGTGCGCTGGTCGGGGGCAAGCGCGGCGAGCCAGTACTTGTCGGTGATGCCGAGCCAGCCGCCGGTCGAATTGAAGCCGGTGTCGCCCTGCTTCTTCCAGGCCTTGAAGGTGATCATCCGCAGCTCGCCGGCGAGCGAGCCGATGGCGCCTTCGTGGATGATGTTGGTCTTGGCCAGCTCCGGCTCGCCCTGCCGCTGGACGGTGGCGTAGGGAGCGAGCTTGACGGGCGCACCGCCATGGTTGGCCACCTGGTCGGCCACGGTGAACATGTACTTGTCGTCCACCGAGATCGTGCGGGTGAAGCCGAGCCCAGCTCCGTTGTCGTAGGTCAGCGCGATCGGATGGCCGGGCGACAGCGCACCCGCCCCGGTCTGGGTCCACTGGGTCAGCGGTCCCGGCGTGGCGACCGGCCCGGTCCAGCCGAAGTCGGCGAAATAGGCCTGCTTGGCGCCTTCAGGACGGAACAGCTCCACCGGCGGCGAGGTCTTCGAGATCGTGGTGCGGTAGTCCTTGAGGAACAGGTCGTCGAGCCGGCCGCCCTTCAGCGCCACCGAGCCCTGCAGCGCCGGCGTATCGATCGTCACCCGCGGCGACGCCTTCAGCGCCTGGTCGCGGTCGATGTAGGTCGCCGCGCCTGGGGCGGCCAGCGCCGCCTGCTGCTGCTGGACGGCGGCCGCCCGCTGCGCCGCCTCGCGCGCCTTTTCGCGGGGCCCCATGAAGAAGACCTCGTAGGCGATCAGCAGGGCGAACATGGCGACCATGAAGATCGTCGTGTTGCGCGAGTTCTCTTTATCCATCGGGGGAGCTTGGCTCGGCAGGAGGGGCGCGGGGAGCGGACAACTTGGCGGGCTTGCGGGGCGCGCCCTTGGGCCGTCGGGGCGGACGGGGTTCGTCGCGGCCTGCGGCGAGGCCTATCAGCGCGCTTCCGACATCGTCAAGCAAACGCGCCCAGGGCCGCTCATCCGCGCCCATCCGAGCGATAAAGACGTAGTCGCGCCCAGGCAGGCCGTGGAGGGGCAGCAGCGCCCGGGCCGCCTCTCGCAGGCGCCGCTTGGCGCGATTGCGGACGACCGCATTTCCGATCTTCTTGGTGGCGGTGAAGCCCTCGCCGAGGTGCGGCGCGCCGTTCTGTCGGGGGAGCATCTGCACCACCACCGCGCCTCGGCCGAGCGAAGCGCCCTTAGCGACGGCCAGGAACTGGGCGCGGGACTTGAGACGAACAAGGATAGGCGCGAAGTTTTGCGTCACTTCACCTCCCTCACCAAGATTGGGAGAGACCGTGCGGAGGGCGGAAGAGGTGTCGCCTACGCTCAGCAGCACTTCGCACAGGTGCACCGTGCGGCCGATCCCCGCCTATGGCGGCACTTCCCCATCCGAAATGGGAGAGACGAAACTCAAAAGCTACGCGCTCAAGTTCTTCCGCCCCTGAGCCCGGCGGCGCTGGATGATCTTCTGGCCGTTCTTGGTGGCCATGCGGGCGCGGTATCCGTGACGGCGCTTGCGCACGAGGCGGCTCGGCTGGTAGGTGCGCTTCACGAGAGGTGCTCCGCTCCATGGGGTGGGCTGCGATGAGCGGGCGGCAATAGGGGAAGCGGCGGCGCGTGTCAACCAAAGCCCCCTCGATCCGGCCTGCGCGGCCCTTCCTCGCGCTTACCGCGCTGATCGCCGCCATGGCCCTTTGCGGCTGCACGACCGGGCCGTCCTCCACGCCCGTGGCCCATTTCGGCGAGCTGCGGCTGGGACATCCAGCCGTGATTCCGGCAGCGCCGGCCGCCCCTCCGCATCCGTCGACGATCCTCCCGCCCGCTCAGGCCTCCGCCGCGCCGGCGCTACGCCCCCGCGTGGCCGCGCCGGTGGAGCCGGCGCCGGTGCTGTCGGTCGGTCTGGACACTGCGGCGGCCAGGGTCTCGGCCTATCTGAACCAGGCCGGGTTCGCCCTGGAGCAGCGACCTGAGGGCGCGGGGTTGCTGGTGTCCGCCACCCGCATGGGCCCGCCACAGGCGCTGGAGCCCGACGCCGTCTGCGGCCTGG
>CALMGB010000006.1 GCA_937863535.1 uncultured Caulobacteraceae bacterium | reverse complement strand
GGGCACCACCCGCCCGCCCCGCCAGGCGCCGGGCCGCCCAGGCCACGGCGGCCGCCGGCTTCGCCATAGCCGCGGGCGCGGGCCGGCTGCTCGACCTGTTCAGCGCGGCCACCCTGGGCGGCGCGCCATGAGCGTCGCGGCGATCCTCACCTGCTACAACGAGGGCGAGTTCATCGAGGCGGCCGTGGCCAGCGTGCGGGCGCAGGGGCCGGCGGGGCAGGTCAGCGAGATCGTGCTGACCGACGACGGCTCTGCGGCGCCCACCCTGGCGGTGCTGGACCGAATCGAGGCGGCGGGCAGCGAGCCGCGGCTCACCCTCCTGCGCGGACCGGGCGGCTGGGGCCTGGGCGGCCCGGCTCATGGCGGCGCGGTCGGTTGTAGACATGCGCAGCACCTTGGCCATGGCGCCCGCGAATGCGCCAGGCTCGGGCCGATCCACGATGAAGCCCGTATGGTCCTCCTCGATCAGGTCGTGCACCCCGCTGGCCGCCGCCGCGATCGGGATCACCCCGGCCGCCAGCGCTTCCAGCAGCGAATTGGACAGACCCTCATGGACTGAGGCGGTTAGGAAGGCGTCGTGGGCGAGCAGTTCCACCTCGGGGTCCTCGAGCGCGCCGAGGAACCGCACGCGCTCCCGCACGCCCAGCCGGTCGGCGAGCGCCTTGAGCGCGCTCTCGTGGGGACCGTCGCCGACCAGCGTCAGCTCCGCATCCGCCAGAGCGGCGAGGGCCTGGAGCAGGACGTCCACGTTCTTCTCGTGCACCAGGCGGCCGATGCAGATGAAGCGGCGACCGTTCCGCGCCGCGAGCGCGGCCTCCACCCGCCCGGCGGCGACGAGCTGCACGCCGTTTGGCGCCCGGTGGATGCGCCGGGGCTGGACGCCGACGCCGCGCAGGTCGTCCTCCACCTCGCGGCTGACGGCGATGAAGCCGGTGGTCCAGCGGGTCTTCATCGCCGCCACCAGGTGGCCATAGAGGTAGCGTTTGCGATAGAGCGCCTTGTAATCCGAAGTCGGGCCGCCCGCTCCCAACTTGATGAAAATCGGCAGGCCGGCCGCCCGGGCGCCGAGCAGCGGCCCCGCCACGTGCAGCCGACCGTGGAAGACGTAGACCAGGTCGAACTCGCTCCGGTGACGCACGATCAGCCGTCGCACCTTCCAGGTCCAGGCCAGGGTGGAGGCCAGGTACCGACCGCCCCGCGCGGGTAGCGCCTTGACCCTTACCCGCCAGATCGCGCCGAACGGGACGGCCGTGCGTTCGGGCGTGTCGCGCGTCAGGGTGGGGGCGAGCACGGTCACGTGCTCGCCGCGGCGGCCCATGGCTTCGGCCAGCAGGTTCGCCTGTCGCTCGGCGCCTCCGTAGCTCTCGGGATAGTAGCTGGGAACCACCAGCAGCAGGCGCATCCGCAGGCTTTCCTGGGGGCCTCAGGGGGCCGGGCCTGCGGGACTCGTCGTCGAAGGCGCCTGGCCTAAGGGCGGCAGGGGCGGCAGAGGGGGATTGGCCGCGCCGGCTTCCTCGCCCGATGGCCGTGCGGCCGGCGATATCGCCCCGTAGCTGGCCAGGTGCAGCTGGCCGCTGGCGATGCTGAGGTCGCGGGCGAGCATGTCGGCGCGGGACTGGGCCGCCAGCGCCTGCCACAGGGCCGCACCCGCGACCAGCAGGGCCAGGACGGGGATTACGATCTCCGCCCGCAGGATGCGACCAACCCGGCGGCTGCGCTCTCCGCTGCGCCGTTCCAGATCCTTCCTGCGCCAGGTGGCCATGGTCCGCCCTCTCTCCGCCCCGGGCGCCGCCCGTCGCTCCATAATAGAGCAAACCTCCTCGCGCGCATGTCGAAGCTGGAGCGTCCGACTGCGCCTTTCGCCGCAATTGCAACGCGGACCGCGATGTTGCTTTGCTGCGCTAAGTCGAGTCGCGAGCCGAATGCCCCATCCCTTCCGCGAGACGTTCGCCGGCCCGCTCACTGTGGGCGTGATCGGCCTGGGCTATGTGGGCCTGCCCCTGGTGCACGTGTTCTGGCGCGCCGGGCTGGACGTGCTGGGCTTCGACGTCGACGTCGCCAAGGTCGACCGGCTGAACGCCGGTGAGAGCTATATCCAGCACTTCGCCTCCTCGGCCGTGGCGGAGATGGCGGGGTCGGGGCGCTTCCAGGCCACGGTCGACTTCGACCGGCTGGCCCGGGCTGACGCCATCCTGATCTGCGTGCCGACACCCCTGAACGCCACCCGCGAGCCGGACCTGCAGTACGTGGAGGCCACCGCCCACGCGATCGCCCAGCGCCTGCGTCCCGGCCAGCTGGTGATCCTGGAATCCACCACCTATCCCGGCACCACCGACGAGATCGTCGCCCCGATCCTGGCCGCCACGGGTCTGCGCCTCGGTCAGGACGTGCTGCTGGCCTTCTCGCCCGAGCGCGAGGACCCCGGCGGCGCCATGGAGACCCGCGCGATCCCCAAGATCGTCGGCGGGGTGGACGCCCTGTCCGGCGAGGTGGCGACGGCGCTCTACGCCCGGGCTTTCGACCGCGCGATCCAGGTCAAGGACGCCCGTACGGCCGAGGCGGTGAAGATCACCGAGAACATCTTCCGTGCGGTGAACATCGCCCTGGTCAACGAGCTGAAGACCATCTTCACGGCCATGGACATCGACGTCTGGGACGTGATCGACGCGGCCAAGACCAAGCCCTTCGGCTTCATGCCCTTCTATCCAGGGCCGGGGCTGGGCGGCCACTGCATTCCGATCGACCCCTTCTACCTGTCCTGGCGGGCGCGGGCCTTCGACAAGGACGCGCGCTTCATCGAGCTGGCCGGCGAGGTGAACCGCGCCATGCCGAGGCTCGTGGTCCAGGTGCTGGCCGATGCGCTGAACAGCCGCGCCGGCAGGGCCATGCGCGGCGCGCGCATCCTGGTGATGGGCGTGGCCTACAAGAAGGACGTGGACGACCTGCGCGAGAGCCCCTCGTTGAAGCTCATCGAACTGATGGAGGCCATGGGCGCAAGCGTGGACTTTCACGACCCCCACATCGCCGAAATCCATACCCAGCGCGAGCACGTGCGGCTGGACGGGCGTCGCGGGGTCTGCTTCGACCCGGCCAGCCTCTCCAACTACGACGCCGCCCTGATCGCTACTGACCACAGCTCCATAGACTACCAGGCGTTGGTGGACGGGTGTCCGCTGGTGGTCGACACGCGCAACGCCACCCGAAGCGTTGAACGCGGGCGCGAAAAGATCGTGCGGGCCTGAGTTCCCCCTGAACGCGGGGTGGAAAGGCGCTATGGAGCGGCACGTGTGATGGGCGGGCGGGAACCGGCGGAATGATCATCGTCACCGGCGCGGCCGGCTTCATCGGGTACGCCCTCTGCGAGCGGCTGCTGGCGCGCGGCGAGGACGTGCTCGGCGTCGACATCTTCAATACCTATTACGACGTGGGCCTGAAGGAGGCGCGCGCGGAGCGGCTCGGCCGTCATCCCGCCTTCCGGCTGACGCGCACCGACGTGGCGGAGCCGGAGGCCTTCCGGCAGGTGGTGCGGGACAGCGGGGCCGACCGGGTCGTGCACCTGGCGGCCCAGGCGGGCGTGCGCCATTCGCTGGAGAACCCTTTCGCCTACGAACGCGCCAACCTGGCCGGCCATCTGTCGGCGATGGAGGCCTGCCGACATACGCCGGCGGTCAAGCACCTGGTCTACGCCTCCTCCAGCTCGGTCTATGGCGAGCGTCCCATCGAGCGGGGCTTCCGCGAAGACGACAACGTGGATGCGCCGGTCTCGCTCTACGCCGCCACCAAGCGCTCGTGCGAGCTGATGAGCGCCAGCTATTCCAAGCTGTTCGGCATGGCGCAGTCGGGCCTGCGCTTCTTCACCGTCTACGGCCCGTGGGGACGGCCCGACATGGCGGCCTTCCTGTTCACCCGTGCGATCCTGGAGGGCCGACCGATCCAGGTGTTCAACGGCGGCAGGATGATGCGCGACTTCACCTATGTCGACGACATCATCGACGGGGTCCTGGGCGTGCTCGACCATCCGGCCCAGCCCGGAGAGGCGCGCATCTTCAACATCGGGGATAACCGGCCGGTGGCGCTCATGGACATGATCGGCGCCATCGAGACGGCTCTGGGTCGCGAGGCCAAGAAGGACTTCCTGCCTATGCAGCTCGGCGACGTGCCCGCCACCTTCGCCGACGTCTCGAAGCTCCAGTCGCTCTGCGGCTACCAGGCCAAGGTGATGCTGGAGCAGGGCATCCCGCGGTTTGTGGAGTGGTATCGCCGATATTACGCGGTCTAGAAGCTCCCCACTCAGCTGCGCCTTAGCTTCCCCGCGGCGCCTTCAGGTCGATCGCCTCGAACCCTCCCGCCTCGGTGAAGGTGTGCACGCCGGTAAAGCGGCCGAAGTCCTCGCCGCGCCAGCGCGCCGCCTCCCGTTCCCTGTAGGTCTCCGGCGTCAACTCCAGCACCTCGCACCAGACCAGGCCTGAGCCATAGCCCGCCTCGCTGTCCTGGGCGGGACGGTACAGCCGGTCGCCGCGCTGCACGAAGCGGCCGGCCGGCCGCCCCGCCCTCACGTCGGAGACCAGCGGGTTGCGCGTGTGCGCCGTCCAGGGACCGAAGGGGGAGGGGCCGTGCCAGGCGAACAGCTCGTCCTGGCTCGAGCCGCCGTGCTCCGCCAGCGAGGCGAACAGCCACCAGCGGTCCTCGTACTGGAGCAGGGTGGCGTCGGCGATGCGCAGGCCCTCCAGCATGACCGCCACCCGTTTCCATCCGCGAGGGAAGTCGCTGGCGCGGTAGAGCTCCAGCCGCCGCCGCGACGCCGTTTCGGGCAGCATCAGGATTTCGCCGCGATGAGCGAACACCTGCGGATAGGAGAGGTGGAAGGGCTGCTCCAGCACTGTCTCGAAGGCCTGCGGCCGTCCGTCGGGGCCGAGCCGCGCACAGGCGATCACTCCCTTGCGGGTCGCCCAGGGATAGGCCTCGACGAACAGGAAGGTCTCGCCGCCGTGCTCGAACAGGAAGGGGTCGGCGTGGAAGGCGTCCGGCGGCCCCGCCGCCAGGGAGAAGCCGGTCGGGCCGGGGGGCCGGCCATCGTCATCGCCCGGCGCCCGGCGCAGCGCGACCCGCCAGGTCTCCTGCTCGCTCCGGCCGGCGGACAGCTTCGCGGCGATCTTGGCCGGCAGGGCCTGCTGGACGAAGCCAGCCAGGGTCGCGCCCCCAGCCGTTGTAGAGGGTGGAGGTGCGCTGGCGGGGCTCGAGCCGTCCAGCGCCCGCAGCACCAGGGCGAGCAGGCGGGCATGCGCGTAGCCGAGCCCGCGACCGAGTTCGTCGCGCCGCTCCACGGCGGCCTGGGACACGGCGAGCACCCGGCCGTCGGCCTCCACCACTTCAAGACGCGGCGAACGCCGGCCCTGAAGGGCGGTGAACAGCGCCGCCTCGTCGGGTTGACCATTGAAGCGCAGCGACAGCCGACGGCGCAGGCCGGCCGGCGGCCCGGTGTCCGCCTGCCCGATGTCCGCCGGACCGTCGGCCGCGTGGGCGTCGAGGTCGATCAGGATGTCGCCTTCGGCAAAGGCGCCGCCCTGCCGCGTCGCCGTGATCCCGAGCCCTTCGGGCCGGATCGGGGCCGCACCACAATGTCCGAAGGCCACCCGCTCCAGGGCCAGCCAAAGCCGCGTCGCCACGGGATAGGGCCGGGACGGGGAGAGCTGCACCTCGAGCGGCCCCCTGCGGGCGAGTTCGGCGATGAGCGCGGCGTGCCAGGGCCACAGCCGTCGGGAGGGCAGCACCAGGACGATCTTCACCTCGACGAGGACCTTCCCGGCCGACCTTAGAGTCGCATGCGTCCGGATTTGCTTTTCGGGTAGGAGGTTGGATGTCAAGCGGTCTGAGCCGCAGCCATCGCAGCCGCCCATGACCCGTCTCGACCAGCAGTCCGGGCCATCGCCCTTCCTGACCAGCTCCGCCTGCGCGCCGGCTCAGGGCGTCTGACGATCTCCGCCGCGCCGCTGGGGACCGCCTTCGACGACGAGGTGAAGCGGCTCTCGACCCTGGCGAGCTACGCGATGCGCGAGGGCCTGGTGCTCGCGCTCGAGACCCACTCCCGCACCCTGACCGCC
>CALMGB010000005.1:11121-16342 GCA_937863535.1 uncultured Caulobacteraceae bacterium | reverse complement strand
GAGATGGGTCTCGGGATAGGCCATAGCCTCGCCGACGGCCTCGCGATGCGCCAAAGCCAGGCGCTCGTCGCCACCCACCAGCAGCGCCACGCTGACGCCCTTCGGCGCCGAAAAGGTCAGGTCTGCGCCGGGGCGATGGGCGGTCTCGAGCTGCGGAGCCACGCCTGTCGCCGCGGCCTCGCGCTCGACCTTCTCCAGCTTGGAAAGCGGCGCGCCGTCGCGGTCCGGATTACGTCCGGCCATCACCTGTTTGAAGTCGTCCGCCCGGGCGACCCCCTCCAGCCCCAGGCGCGCGGCGCCCTTGCCGCCCCAGTCCAGCTGGGTCTCGCCAGGCTCCAGCGGCTTGCCGATGTAGTAGTCGTCCTTGGCGTAGTAGTCGGCCTTCCCGGCCGAGCCGATCGCGCTCACGCTGAGCATGGATGTCCTGTTGGTTTGAAGTCGGAGTGAGGCGCGCGAGCTGCGGCCGTGCGGCCTGAGCTGCAGGGCGGCCTAGCGGGTCAGCTCCATGTCCCGGTCGGGATCACGATCGGGCGCACCGTCACGGTCGCGGTCCGACTCCGCCAGGAGGAACAGGTCCGTTTGAATCAGGCGTTTCGCCCTGTCCGCTGGACGGAGGTCCGAGCCGAAGGTCACGGCGCGATCCGGCTTGCCGGGCGGCTGCTCCTCCACCCGAACGCCGGAATCAGACGCCGCATTGAGCCCCGGGACGTCCTCGGAATCGGGGGTGTCGAGCGCGTCTTCACCCGGCGGGCGGCGGGTCGGCGCCAGCTCAGGGTCTTCGCTGGCGGCGGCTTCAGCGCCGGTCTCCTCCGCGCTCCGTCCGTGGCGGCTGGCGTGGCGCTGCGCCGGGTCGAGGGTCGCTCCCACGACGCCGCTGAACACTAGGCCTAAGGCGTCGTCGAAGGCCTGGTGGCGATGATGCTCGGCGTAGTCGATCTCGCCCGCAGTGACGTTCTCGCCGATCTCCAGACCGCGGTCGCCCTCCGCCTGGATAAGGATGTCCCGTTCCCGCTGCCATACAGAGGGCCGGTTCGGGTCAGAGGCGTCGTGGCGACGATCGGCATGGGTCTTCTCCATCCGGGCCGCTTCTTCCGCCTCCTCTCGCCGACGGAGCATCTCGGCCTGGACCGTCGGAAGGTCGACCGGCCGGGCGGTGAGGTGGATGTCGCGATCGGCGACGTCGTCCTCGTCAGCCGCACCGACTGGCGGGCTGTCGGCTGCGAGTTGCATCGCGGGGCTCAGCCCTGCAGCGCTCGCGGTCGCGAAAGCTCCCGCAGCGGTCGTGTCGGCGGCTTCGGTCGGAGCGCCGCTGCCCGCGATCCGGCGCAATGCGCCAAACCTTGTTGGCGCATCGCCCATTGCCCGCCGCCCCCGGTCGGGCGGTGTTTCGGCCGGCGTTTTGCTGGACGGTCCGGTCAAGCTTTCATTGGGAGGCAGTGACGGAAGACCGGACCTTAGGCCGATGAGGTCGTCGCTGCGCTCGAGCGATCTTCCGCCGGTCGAGGCGCCGGCGCTCGGGGCGCCGGCACTGGCCTCAGCTGCAGGCGTATCCCGCGCGTCGAAGCCCTGTCGGAGCCGGTTCAGGTAGTCGTCGACAGGGTCTGTGGGTTTCGGAACGAAGCCGGGCGTGCGCTTGTCGCGCGGGATGTAGGCGATCTTGATCGGCGCGATCGGGAAGGGGCCGGAGCGCCTCACATTGGAGACCCGGATGATCCCCTCCAGTGCGGGTAAGTTGTAGACGTCCTCCGGCAGAAGGATCGGCTCCAGTTCCTCCTTTGGCGTGAGACCAACGCCGTCGCGGATGGAGTTGGCGCCGTAGGAGGTGTTCTCCTCCACCCGCCGCATGACGCGCCGTCCGATCTGCTCGCTCATCACCTCGGCGGTGTCGCGATCGCCGGCGCGCAGGATCAGCTTGGTCTGGCACTGGCCGATGATGGTGCGGCTCTTGTCGGGTCCGTAGAGGTCCTGAAGCTGGCTGATCTGCTGGAAGCCGAGCACCACGGCCCCGCCATACTTGCGCAGTCGCTGGGGACCGTCGGCGAGCTTCTCGATCTTTCCCGCCGAGTGGAATTCGTCGAGGATGATCCAGGTCGGCGTGCGCGCGATCTCGTGGCGCGAGAGCATCGCGCCGATGGCGATCTCTGACCAGAAGCCGAGGAGCGGACGGATGCTGTCCATGTGGCTTTCGGGCGTGGACAAGAAGAGAAACCCGCCATCTTCCGTCTCCCGGTTGGTCCACTCCCGGATAGAGAACCGGGCCTTCGATCCGTAGAGATAGATCAGCGGCTCCACGCCGTTTGTCAGCACGGATTCCAGGGAGGAGACGCGCGCGCCTTCCAGGCCGTTCAGGTGCTTGGCGGCGGGCGTGCCTTCGAGCAGCTCCTTCAGCTTCCTGGTCGGCCCGAACAGCAGGTCGAGCGCTTCGGTCAGCTCGATGTTGGGGTTGCGGCGACGAAGCTGGTAGCCGCTCCAGGAGAACAGCGAACGCGCCACCTCCACCCAGTAGGGATCGCCGGACTTCGGGTCCTTGAAGATGGCGTGGCCGAGCTTGTCCCAGTCGGGCCGATCGAGCGCGTCGTCGAACGGCGACCAGCCCGGGGAGCGTGCGTCAAACGGGTTCAGGATGACGTCCCGGCCCTCCTGGTGGTGGGCGCGGATGAAGTCCAATTCGGGATCGAAGATGATCGCCCGCTGACCCCTCTGACGGATCGTGTCGATCAGCTGGTGGATGGCCTCTGTCTTTCCCGAGCCGGGCGCGCCCACCACCATGGTGTGCTGCATCTCGCTCTCGAGCGGGTACGGGACCCCGGCCAAGGCCGGCACGTTGATCGCCGGTTTTGCATCAAGCTTCGCGGCGCCTTTGCGCCCGGGAAACCGGCGCGTCCCGGCCGCTTTCACCGACGCCTTGGTAACCCCGTTCCGCTCCGCGACCGTGGCGGCGTTGAAGGCTTGGATCTGCTGGATCAGGTCGCTGAGTCGGGTGATTTCCTGACCGCGGATCTGACGGGTTTTGACCTTGTCGCGGCCGACGTAGTTGAACACCCAGCTGGCGCCGATCCCGATCAGGATGCAGCCGCCTAGGAAGAACACGCTCCACTGGATCGCGTGGCTCCAGAACAGACGCGCCGGGACCGCGACCTCCGGCGTTCGCCAGACCGCGCTCACCGGCACGGCGACGCTCGCCTGGTCGATGGGCTTGATGTTGATGACCTGCGGAAACGGGTCGCCGATCTGCTGGCAGACCCAGGCCCAGAGCGTCAGCCCGCCGGCCCCGCGGGTGGCGGCGTTACCGTTCCAGAGCAGATATACGCAAAGCAGAAACCAGGCCGCCCCGATGAGGCTAAGCCAGCCCAAGACCTCCAGGGTCATGTCGAAGGTGTGGTGCGCCGTCTGGCCGCCGCGCAGCCAGGTCTCGAAGCGTCCGCGGTGGGGACGTGACATCTCGATCTCCCTGATGAGTCAGGAGAGCCGAGTTGAGGGGCCGAAGAGGCCGAGACGCAGTTAGAAACATACACAGTTCGTGGGCGCGCGCCAATCGGCGACCCGCGCCTGCGTCGCTAATCCCCACCGGGAAGTTCTGGCACGTCGGTGAACAGCCGCCGAACCGCTTGAGGGGAGGAGGACGCCGGCTGGACAGAGGAGGGCCGGCGTGGATCGACGCCGAACTCCTCTATCGAGGCTCTCGCGATCGCCGCGAAGATCTCGCGTCCCTGGTCCTTGCCGTACATCCCGTTGACCAGGGCGGCGAGAAGCCGGGCCGAGGTCCAGCTCTCCACGGCGTTCAGGTGCATGTAGTAGGTGGTGGGATCGCCCCTCGCGGCCGTGAGCGCCTCGTCCAGGATATCGGCCGCCGGACATTGTCGTCGGCCAGCCTCCACCGTGAGCCAGGCCGCGTTCTCTCCAGACACGCCAAGCTGGCCGCTAGCCGCCTGGTCGATGAGCTCGTCCAGCACTGCGGTCATGTTGCTGGCCCGGCCCTTCGCCTCCTGCTCAAGCCACTTGAACGAGGACATCTTCAGGCGGAACAGCTTTCCTTTGGGGCGGGGCGTCATCGGGTATCTCCAGGGGTGCGGCTATCAGAGGCTAGCCGGCTAATTCCCTGCAACAACTCGGCCTTTAGGCACAACCTCGATACTAGGATATCCCTGTATATCCGCGCACCACACTTTTAATACAAAGCACTGACAAAACCTTAGCCGTTCCGCCGGGTGGGCGTAGTGTCTGGTCAGACTAAGGACGGTTTTCAGGGGTCCCAAGTCGGTTCTGGGTGTCCGTTCACCTCCGATCGTGTCCGCCGGAGGCTGGCGGAAGCCGCAGATGATAGGCCTTCGCCGGAGACCTGCGGCGTAGCTCGCGGGCTGGCGTAGGCGCCCCCGCAACCGGGCTGGACCTAGCCGGAGGCGAGGTTAGGCGGGGGAGCTTGGAGCGAGCGCTGCCGTAATCGTCTCGACGGCGGCGCGGGCGCAGTACACGCGATGTGCTGCCCACTGGGGCATAGGCCGGAATACCCAGTCCGCTGAGCGCGATGGCCCCGATCGGCGTATAGGCCATGCCAGAGACTATGCACGTCGCGGCACGCTTCCAAGGCCATTGAGCCGATCGAGCGCTCGGCTAGCCGAGAAGGGGATGCAAGCGCTCCTCGCGAGTCAGATCGCGGGGCGTATGCGACGACAGAATCGGCCCGCGCACAAAGGGGAGGCAAGCTCCCCTCGGTCAGAACGGAGGCATCCCGAACTCCTCGCTGTAGAGGTCGAAGGCGAGCTCGCCGAGCTGAACCTGGCGGGGCTCCAACGCCTCGGTCTGGAAGGGCGTCTCACCTTGTTCGTAGAGCGAAGCGAGGTGCAGGTAATGGGGGTGGAAGCCGGCTCCACCGGCGTCCAGGGCGTCGATGAAAGCCACCCAGTGACCGGCCTTGTCGAGGTCGCTGAGAGCCTCGAAGCGAGCCTTGGAAGAGGTGAGGTCGAAGTCGCCAAAAGCCATCTGAAAGCCTCCTGATCATCGTCGATCCCTGCGACCGGCGATGACCGTTCGGGACACGGCGGGCCCCGGCCAGTCACCGGAGCGGGCGACCGTCAGGGCGGCCGCGGAGGGGAACGGCGAAGCCGTTGACGGGCAGGGTGCTGTGGCACGATAGGGAGTCGTCGTGCGCGGGCCCGGGGGGGGGCCGCGCGCCCCCCCCCCCCCCCGCCCCGCGGCGCCCCGGCCCCCCCCCGCCGGGGCG
>CALMGB010000005.1:0-11111 GCA_937863535.1 uncultured Caulobacteraceae bacterium | reverse complement strand
CGCGGTGGACGGGCTGGGGGGGGGGCCACTATTGGGTGGCGGCGGGCGCGGGCCCGGGGCCGCGCAGCGCCCACACCGTCCGGCGCGCCTCTCGCGCCGGCAGCCACGCTGGCGGCTGCCCGGACGCATGGAAAAGGCCGCAGCTTAACTGCGGCCGAAGGCGTGACGGGAAGGCCCGTCCGGAGTGGACCGGACGGGCCAGGAGCCCCACTCAGAAGGGGATCTCGTCGTTAAGGTCGGGAGCGTAGCCGCTGCTGGGCTGCCCTTCGGCCTTGTCCTCGCGCCGCACGTCGACGAACTTCAGCGTGTCGCGCGGGCCCATGACCACCTCGGTCGTGTAGCGGGTGACGCCGTCCTTCTCCCACTTGCGGGTCTTGTTCTGGCCGGTGACCAGGATCGCGTCGCCCTTGTGGAGCTGCTTCTCGATCACGCCCACCAGGCCGTCGCCCCAGGCGATCACGGTGTGCCACTCGGCGTATTCCTTGCCCTTGGAGTATTCGGAGGTGCAGAGGTTCAGGGTGGCGACGCGCTTGCCGCCGTTGGTGGTGCGGATTTCGGGGTCGCGACCCAGGCGGCCCATCAGGATGGTCTGGCTGAACATTGTGGTCTTCCTCGTTTGGACCGGCCAGGACCTCCCCGGCCGGCTCGCGGTCCTCACCGCGATCACGAGCCCTTGAAGGCGGGGGTCCGAGCGGACAGACGAAGTCCGATCCCCGGCTGGAAACCGGCCTGCACGACCGAAGGGAGGAAGGCCGGAGGCTCCGGCCGGGGTCGCCTCGAAGAGGTCGACTTCAGTCCTGGACGCGCCCTCGCCTAGGCGTCTCGTGATTGATCGCGGGGACCGCTTCGGGTCCGGGGAGCTGCGCCCAGGCCTTCGGAAGACCCTCCAGTTCAGCGCTCTCGGGATGGGTCGCCCAGGCGGTCTCGGACCCTCACGCCTCCACGTCGTTGCGTCCACTCGGCCTCTGCAGCACCAACCGACGGGCTCAGAACGACCCCCCGTCGCTCGCCGCGTCCGGGCCAAAGGTTTGGGGGTTCGAACCCCGCTCAACATAGGCCGACAGCATCCGCTTGGACGGTCGCTCTTCCGCCGAAGGGAGAGGACACCCTCATCCTCCGGGTCAGGCCAGACCGCTAGCGCCGCCGAACGCCTGCGCTGCGCCAAGGATCGGCTCTTTGCTCGCACGACTGCGCCGCGAGGATCGGGATCCAACGACGTGGCTGGCTACCTGCCTCTCCTCCGCAAGCGAGGCCCACGGCGGACGGCAGTGATCAGTCTGAGCCTTCCTTGTGAGCCAAGCGAAAGCCTCGGCGGTCCGCGCGCTGAACGGGCCGTTTCGGCTGTGAAAACTAACTGAACGACCGCTCCGTCAGCAGCTCAGGCACAGCTTCGGGACCGCGCCACGTTCGGCAGCGGCCCTGAACAGAAAAGCCCCGCCCGGCGGACCGGACAGGGCTTGAGCTGGAGATTGTGGGGAAGGTTCAGGCTAGCGCCCGAACCCGGATGACCTGGTGACGGTAGCCCTTCTCCTCGGCCTTCTGACCGGCGTTCATCGCGGGGCCGAAGGGCTGGAGGTCGGCCCCGCGCTGGGTGTTCAAAGTGTTCGGGAGCGTGAGGAGGCAGACGGGCTCAAGCTCGATCATCTGGTCGTTGGCGCGGAACGGGGCGGCCTTGCCGAAGCGGTTGAAGTCGGTGCGGGCGAGGATGACGTCGACGTTCTTCTGCTTTGCCCAGGAGAGCGCGATCCGCTCGGCGCCCTTCAGGCCCGTGGTGGCGAGCTTCATCTGGGGCCAGGTCTTCAGGGACCAGTTCAGCGCATCGAAGATCCGGCCCGCATCCTCGGCGGTGTCGGCCATCGGCGACCCGCGGAAGGCCACCACCTGGTCGCCCGGGTTGCTGGCGGCGTGCCGCGTCGCTTTCCTGGACCGGATGGCCTCACGAGCGTCTAGCTGGGCGGCGGTGGAGGCGGTACGCTTGGTGGAGCCCTTCCAGGGGCTCCAGACGTCCCCGGTGATGACGGTGTAGGTTTCCGAGGCGGCTTCGCGCATCAGCTCGATCCCGGTGAGGGCCGCGGCCGCGGCGTGCATCCGCTTGGTCGCTTCCTGCAGCTCCACGTCGTCGATCTCGCCGCCGGCGAAGTCGCGAGTGAGACGCTTGACCTCGTCGGCCGCCCTGTCGTGCTCGCGCTCGATCCGCAGCGCGATGGAGTGGAAGGCGCCCAGCAGGCCCTCGCCGATGGTGGCGCGGTGATCTTCCAGGGCGGTGTTGATCAGGACGTCCATGGCTTCGGTCAGGACAGCGGAGCCGAGATGCTCCAGTTCGGCCTGTTCGGGGTGGGGACGTTCGTCGCCGGCGGCGGCGCAGAGGGCTTCGTAGGAAGAGAGATCGGCGGTGAGGAGGAGGGACATCGAAGGGTCCTTGAAGGCGGGTTGATGAGGACCGGAGGGATCCGGAGAGGCGGGCTTGCGGCCGCGCCTCTGGACCGTCACGTGTTCTCAGCCCCAGGAGCGGTGTCAGGGGTCGGCTTCGCCGATCGCGGAGCGACGATGCGCAGCGTCGCCCTTGAAGCCGCGAGGGGCTGGAACAAGGTCCAGACAAAGAGCGCGGCCCCGGGAGCCCTTTTCCTCCGGACGCAGATCACGGCCTCTCCCGCCCTCAGACCTCGGCCCCTCCCCTCTGCGCTCTCCTCCGAGGACCCGTGCCACAGACGCGCGGTCCTCCTCGTGCTCGGCCGAAGCCTGCAGACCGCTGACCTACAGGACTTGCTACCGCCTACGCCCCAAGGTCGCGGCCTATCTGCTGCGTGCCGGCAGACCTTTGGCCCGCGCTCGATCTGAGCTTGGTTGACCTCAGGCTGGTGGGCTTAGTCGCTCCCGCGCTTTCAACGCCGCTCATCGACGTGGGTGAATGCGCCAGCCACGTCGCTTCCTGGCCCGGGGTAGATGTATGGGGAAGGCTCCGCGACCAAGGCTTTCGCCAGGGTTCCCTTGGCTGGAAGGCGCGCTGACCTCTCACTCATCGGCGCCCCCCCTCCGCGTGGTCATGCGCCATCCCTCTAAGAGGGGAGCGTCGCATCGACGGAGCCGTGGTGGTCTCGTCTCGCGGCCGCCACTGCACCGTCCGGGCGGCTTCAGAAAGCGCGGTGACCGTCCATGACGCCAGACCCACTCCGCTGTGCGCTCCAGGCGCCAGCTGGACTTCCGGAGTTTGGCCGACGAGGGGACCACCCAGCGAGCATGGAACAGGAAAACCCGCCTGGCGGGCCAGACGGGCTGCAACTCCGTCTGCCAAAGTAGGCGTTCTACTCCGCTGGAAAGTGTCGGGTCGTAGGCTGGCGTTGGCTCCGCCGCTCAATAAGCGGGAGGCCGAACTGAGCGAAGGCGAAGCCGATCGCCACAAGTCCTCCGACACCGAATATGAACGCGATGTAGGGGTCAGACATCGATTGTCTCCTCCGCCTTAGCCTGCAGATATATGCCGATCCCAATAGCTATGCCACCCATCACCAAACCGGCCACCAACCGAGACCATTGTACGTCGGCCAGTTTGTGTACGGTCGCCAGCGCCCCGAAGCCACCAACTCCAACAAGGGCCTTGCCGGCGAGGTCTCCCGTTTCGCCGATTTTACGATAGATTACCTGGGCAAAAGCGGTGTGCTTTTTGGCAGGTGGCGGCGGCTCCGTCTTGGTGTCTGTCATAATAGCAGCGCTCCCTGGTCAGCCGGGCGACCTTCGCCCTGAGCCTTGATCTCTGCCGCGACGGTGTAGTCCAGCCCTTTCAGGCCACCGATGCGATAGAACCCCTGGCCGTCGAGGGACCGGAAGCGGATGCGCCGGTTGTAATGGTCATCGATGTCGACCCGTAGGGTCTGGTGCGTCCGCCCATCGGCGAAGCGGATCGGCGCCGCGAAGGTGACCAGCTGACCGTGCCGGAGCTTGGGCTTAGCCAGGCGGGTCGCTGCCCGCTCCCGACATGCGCTACGCCACTTCAAGGCGTAGTCGTTGGAGGTCGGAGTGAGCAGCTCCAGGATTGCGACAGGGCACTCGGTTTCACATGGCCCCATGCCTTCTTCCATAGACTTGTACCCGAAGATGTAACCCTCCCGGTCTCGAAGGTTGTACTTCACTAGGCAGACGCAGGCCCAGACATCACGCTCCCTACCTTCGGCCAGGACCTCTACAGCAGCGTAATAGGTCCGCATCCGAACCAGGGCCGAGCGCAAGACCCTGGAAGAGCGACCTGGTTGTTCGCAGGTAAATTCAGCGTCCAGGTACTCGCGGCGACCGCTGTGGCCCCCGAGCGACGACTTGAAGAGCCAACCCATGACGAGGTCTACTTGAGCTTGGGAGTTCAGTGAAGCGTGCCGGGCTGGGCGGCCGCCAGAGCTCGGGCCTCGGCCGCCGCGCGGACCAGCCCTGCGTCCTGGCCGTGCAGGCAGCCGGCGAGGACCTCGGCTTCCACCGCCAACTCCAGGCTCCGCTCGACATAGGCCTCTACGGCGCCGCCCGGCTCGAGCACCGCGATGCAGAGCAGACGCGCCGCCTCGACCGCCCTGCCGGTCGGACCGGCGATCCCCTTTTCCCGGGCGAGCCGGACCGTGCGTCCCGCAAGACCCATCAAGACTTCCCGCCGGGCGGTCGTGCCGGAGAGCGACAGCGGCAGGGCGACCGAGACGGCGACGCGGAACCGGACATCGTCGGCCAGTGAACGGTCGACCCTGCCGGTCAACGGGTCGAAGGCCAGGGCGTTCAGCGCCCGCATCAGGACCTCAGCCCCAAAGCGGATGGCCTCGCGCGTCGACAACTGCGCCAGGCGCGTTCGGCGGCCAGGCGAGCTGAACAACCCGGGAAGGACGGCCGGGGCCGATGACTTGGCGATCATGGGGGAGAGCTCCAGGCGCGCACCGCCGGTGGACCATCCCCCGATCACGCGCGCTCGCCCGCGCGCGCCCTCTCCCCTCCCCCTTGGGTGCTGCGCCGAGCCCTCTCTGCCCGACCGCAGGTCGAACAGCTCAAGCTGGGCCGGCATCGAAGCGGCTCCAGTCGATGTCGGACGGCGTGGTCAGGGCCTCGACCCGCCGGAAGGCCGGCGTGGTCGTCCCGTCGACGAATGCAATGGCGGACAGGTCTTCGGCCTGCGCCCCCTCCACATCGTAGTCGACGACCTCGAAACGCACGCAAGGCAGAGGCCGCGATACGCAAACGGCCTGCACCAGGCCGCCCTCGACCACGACGGCGACGACGGTCGGCCCGGCGCTGCAGGCCTTCTCCCAAGCCGCTAGCGCCGGGGCCGCGTCGACGATCAGGGCCTCGGCCGCAACCACAAGCCAGTCGGCTTCAACGAACGTACCGGCCTCCTGGCGCAGCGCGGACTCGACGGGCGGCGACCGACATAAGGCGACAAGACGGCGAAGGGCGTCGAGGCGCCTGAAGCCTGGTTGTTCCACAGGGCCGGCGAGGGACTTCGCCAGAGCCTGTGCAGCGTCGGTGAGATCGAGGAGCATGGTCGCCTCCGGGCTTGAGTTCGCCCGCTTCGCCCTCCCCTCATCCTCCATGGTCACGCCAACGTCCGCACAGGGACCTGTCGCGGGTGGTAGCGAGGCGCCAGGCCGCCCGCCGGATCGGGCGCGTCGGTTCGGACGGGCCAGCCTGACATCCAGTCGGGCAGGCGCATGTCGCGTAGCACCTCGGCGCAGGCCGTCCTACGGATGCGCCCGATGGCGGCGGCCGCCCAGCTCGCGCCGTAGTCGTCCGTGTCGCTAGCCTGGTACTCATAGCACTGGCAGGCCTGCAGGATGGTGAGCGGGTCGTGCAGGGCGACGCCGTCTAGACCGGCGGTGAACATGATCGGCTCGGGTCCGACGAGCTTGCCGCCGCACCTGTCGCCGTAAAGGGCGCTCACAGAGCGCACGTTCTCCTCTAGGAGGAGCCGCCCGAAAGTGTCTCGGGCGGTCTCTCCGGGCCGGATCTGATCGGCGAAGCTCATAAGCTCCTCGTCTCCGTGAGCGAAGGCGTAGTTGGTCAGGGCGCGGATGTGGGGCTCCGCGAAGACGAAGGCGCTCATGGCGTTGTCCTCCAAGATGAGCCGGATTGATGGGGTCAGACGAAGAGGGGATCTGCCAAGCCGGCGGCGTTCGTCACCGTCGGCTCCTCTCGGGAGGTGACGGGCTGGTCCAAGGCGCGCAGCAGTGCGTCCTGGAGCCGATCGTTGAAGGCTTCTGTCACCGCGGCCCGAGGCTCAGCCCCGCCCTCGATCGCCTCGACCACACGATCGACGGCGTCCAGGTACTGGGCCAGCGCGTAGATGTTGTAGCCCCGCCGCCGCGAGGCCCGCCGGTCGAAGTTGGTCACGGCGCGGGTCATGGTCTGGCGCAGTTGGGCGATCATCGGGCGTCCTCCACGCCCACCCGGGCGCGCCCACAAGCGCCCTGCCTTCCTCTCCCGAAGCGTCTAGGACGGGCCGCCGCCCTTCCCGTAGGCTCCGGCGGGCAGCGACCATGACGCCGGGAGCATAGGCGCGGACCAGACGTCGGCGTCCGCCAGACGGGCCAGGGCCGGGTTGGCAAGCGCCGCCGGAAACGGCGTTCCCCGCTGCGCCAGCTCGATGAGACTGGCGGAGCGCTTGATGGTCCAACCCGAGGCCGCCTCGCGCGCGGCGACGCGGGTGAAGGCCGCAGGGTAGAGCACTCGCAGGACGGCCAGCGCGTCGGCGCCGAGGAAGATACAGGAGCGACAGCTCACCCGGCTGAAACCCAGCCCGACAGGCTGGATGGACCTCCAGGCCCCAGGCCCTGATCACCTCCCGTACTCGGACCTCAGGCCAGTCATGGACCGGCCGTCAATGATCCACCTGACGCAAGCGGCAGTTGGTCCTATGCGGAGCCAGGACGGGGTAGCGCGCCCGGTTCGGCCGAGGCGCCCTCCAGTCCTGGCGTGTTTAGGTGCGCCAGGGTGATCGCCTTGCACCCGGCGCTTCGCACGGCGTAGCCGAGGCCCTTCAGCGCCGCGATGAACCGCTCGGGCGTCGAGGTGTCGTAGGCGATCCAGCTACAGCGGCCTTGATGCCACTCGTAGCCCGACGCGCGAGCCTTGGCCGAGAGGGACTTGGCCGCGGTCTCGCTGAGCGTCGCCGTGTCGTACAGCCGAAACCCCCAAGTCACTCCGCAGAGCGAGCCATAACTCTCGTCACGCCAGGTGATGACGACGAGAGTCCGGGGTCGCGCGTTGAGCGCCTCTACTGCGGCAGCCTGCTCGATGGCCGTCGCGCCGGAAGTGATGATCTTCAGGTTGGACTTGCGGACCCCATGATCTCGCCGGTCCTCCAGTTCCTCATCGACGGTGGCGCGGTCGGAGTCGCCGAACTCGATGCGCCAGGGGTGCTCCGGCCCGTCCCTCTCGACAAGAGTGTGGTAGCGGCGTCGGTCAGACATCAGGCAGCGCTCCGAGCCGCGACCGCGGTCCTCCCACGGCCTGCCCGGCTCGCTCCCACGAGCCCTCCCCTCTCGTCCGCTTCGTCAGAGCGTCGCCGCCCGCCTGTATTCGCGGAGCGACTGCACCTATTTCCTCACTCGTGAGCAGGGCCCGGCGGATGTGGCCCGCGTAGACGCTGACGGCCTTCCAGTAGGCGGCCATGGGTGCCTTGTGCCGCCGCCAGCTCATGTCCGCCCGCTGGCGGGCGTCCAGCGCCAGCTCCCCGAGGAGCTCCGCCAGGAGCTCTCGTACTTGGAGCGGGAGGCTCCGCAAGGCGCGCATGGACGGGAGCGCCAGGACCGGGTTAGGGACGAGGCTTCGCGCCTTCACCTCTGTCCCTCCGCCACAGGGGTCTCGGCGTCGATGGGTTCGACCGCCTCCAGCTCCACCATCAGTTCCCGGGTCACGCGTTGGCGACCCTTGGGCTCGAACGACACGTGGACGAAGTCCGTGAAGGGCGGGCGGGGCACGCGCGTGATCGTCCCCATCCGGCCGGTCATGTCGCCGCGGTTCTGGAAGGCGAACGTCCGATCATAGATCAGACGAACCGCCCTGCCGCGCGCGAGCCAGGGTTCACAAGCCGCTCGCAGCAGCTGGGTCTGCGCCTTCACCCGCCTGTCGAAGGCCTCGCCGTCCTCGTCCGTCTCCCGCTCCCGCCAGCTGCGGTTACCGCGCTTCGGCGTGGAATAGCCGCTCGTGGGGTTCATGACGCGGCGCCTTGAAGGACGGCGTCGGCTTCGCCGCTGATGACGAACGGCGGCGTTTGCGAAAGGTCGACCGCTGCAGGTGGGCCAGGACGTCCTCGATGGGTCTGAGCCCGAGCGTGGCTATCTGCTCCGCACCGATGCAGGCGTAAGCCTGGTCCGCATCGAGTGGACAGCTCACACCGGCGCCGGGGTCCTGCGGACGGCGGATGCGGCGTCCCGGCCCCCAATCCCGCCATGGCCGTCATAGGTCAGGACGTAGGTCAGGCCCTGGCTCATGCAGAAGGCCTGCAGGTCCTCGAACTCGCCACCCCGGACCTCGTGGGCGTAGAACGTCACGCCTGCATCGCCGTCGGAGAGGTAGGTGCGGAGCTCCGCCTCGCTCTCGAACCCTCCATCCCAGTCAGGACCGAGACCTTCGCAGCCGATCAGGTTGATGAACTCGGCAAGTTGTGTGGCGGCCAGGACGCCCCCTACCTTGATGCTTGCGCTGACGCGGTCGGCCACGACGTTCTCCTTCTAAAGTGCCTTGCCTCCTCAGCCCTTCCTTCACCCTCCCTGGAGCGGGCGGCTCCGCGTCGGGCTCGTGGCGCCCACCATCCTCTCCAACGCCCGATCGGCTTTGCGCATCGCGGGCGTGCGAGGGGTGTGGGCGCGCGCCTTATGCCGGTCGCAGTAGACGTCCGTCGCGGCGGAGCCACAGAAGCTGAACGTGTCCGCCTTTGGATCTCCGATCGGCCACCTGCAGGTCCGCGAGCGCAGCGCCATGACCCCGGAGATCAGCCCGGGCGGTTCATACCCCTCAGGAAGCCGAGAGGTCGGCTCATGGTCGGCCGGTGGAGCCGTGCCCGGCAGAGCCGGCGGTCTTTCCGCCCGGGCGGGGGGTGATGGCGCCACCTTCATCCTGGGTCGCGGCGGCGCCTTGTCCCGGGCGGGGTTGCGTTCGCGCCGGGTCGACACCGCGCTCGCCTCCCCGCGTTTGAGCCCAAGGCGAAAGATCTTGCCGATCACGGCGTTGCGCGTCAGGCCACCGCCCAGCTCACGCGCCACCTGCGACGCGCTGAACCCGTCCAACCAGAGCGTCTTCAGAGACTCTACCCGTGTCTCCGTCCATCCAAGTCCTGTGCTTGGAACGGCAGGTTCCGAACTCTTCATCTTCGCTGCTCCGCGAGCCCTTGCGGCTCACGGGGGATCGGCCCTCGCCAGCAAGCGAGGGCCGTCCGCTGCGTCACGCCTTTCTACATCATCCCTTGCGACCGAAGGCTGACCAGCTGATCGCCGGCGACGATGACGTGGTCGTGCACGCCGATCCCCATCGTCTTCGCTGCAGCGACGATGTCCTTCGTGAGTTGCTGATCGTGCCTGGAGGGACTGTCGGTTCCCGATGGATGGTTATGGACCAGGATGAGGTTGCTGACTTCGAGCTGCAGCGCTCGGCGCACCACTTCGCGTGGGTAGACAGGCGCGGTGTCGACAGTACCCTCGCCCATGTTCTCATCGGCGACGAGCCTGTTGGCGCCGTCGAGGAAGAGGACGTGGAAAGCCTCCCGGGTGCGTCCAGACAGGGCGGCCACCAAGTAACGCTTCAGCGCCTCCCACGAGCTGATGACGTCCCGTTCCCGAAGCGGTTGCTGCAGCAAAGCGAGCGCCAGGTCATAGCTCAGTCGAACGTCGCGAGCGGCGGCGTCACCGACGATGCTGGCGAGGACGGGAACGTCGGCCGTCATCGTGCGCCGAAGATCGCCGAAGCGGTTCAGCCGCTCGCTTGCCACGCGTGGGGCGTCAGAGCACATATCGCCTGACCGGCCGAGCACCTGCACCAGGAGAGCGTGGTCTCGGGGAGGCCTCGTTGCAGGAGGTTCAAGGACGGGAGCCGGCTTCGCCGGCGACGGGTGGATGAGCACGGCTGCGGCCACCTCCATCACGGCCGCGGGCCTCGCGGCCGCGAAGAGATCGTGCTGGCCTTTGTAATTCGGGCCGGGGGTCACGCCGCGAGCCTTTCGGCAATGCCGGCGTCCTGGTCGGCAGTCGTCTTCGCCCGGCTGAAGGACAGGAGGTAGTCCGTGGCGCGCTGAGCGTGCCCGAAAGCCTCGACCAGGGCGTTCGGGCGGTCCTCCAGGAGCCGTCCCCAGGTCGCCAGATAGGCGGCGTGGCTGTCCAGCATCTGAGGCCGGACGCCGATCTCCAATCCGAGAAGGAGCGAGATCCCCTCAGCCACCAGCTCCTCAAAGGCGTAGGCCTGGTCGCCGAACCTGGCGCCGAACGATCGGTTCAGCCTCGCCTCAGCGCCGCTCCAGTGGCCGAGCTCGTGCGCCCAGGTCGAGCGGTAGTCGTCCACCGTCTCGAAGGCCTCGACTTGGGGGAGCTGGATGTAGTCACCCGCCCTGTTGTAGAAGGCTGCCGACCCTGCGTGGCGCAGCTCGGCCGGGATCGCCGCCAGGACCTCGTCACGGGCCTGCGCCCGTATGACGGGGTCGATGGGTGGCGCCACACGAAACGCGTCCGGCAGGCCGTCCACGTCGTCGGCGTTGAAGACCACGTAGCTCTGCAGGAACTTCAACACCCGCTCGTCCTCCCCCTCGTCGCCATCGACGACGCGGGTTCGAAACAGGATCGCCGGCGCGCCCTTCGCGCCCTTGCGTACATGGGCGTCCAGCGCCAGGCATTGCTTGAAGGTCAGCCAGTAGGGCGAGGCGCAACCGCGCGACGCTCCATACATCGACAGCAGCATGGCGTTGGACCCGCTGAACGGTTGGCCGTCGGCTCGGAGCGGGCGGCATGGGTCTGCGCCGTTCGCCCACGGCTGGCGCCAGGGCGCCACCCCTGCCTTCAGCCGCTCCGCGATGGAGCTGAGCACCTCCTGCAGCTTGTCGGCCATGACCGGGTCTCCCGACGCCGGGCGGGCCTCTCCCCTCCCCTCAAGCGTCCGCCCCCGGA
>CALMGB010000004.1 GCA_937863535.1 uncultured Caulobacteraceae bacterium | reverse complement strand
TCATGTCGGCGTCCGGCCACGCCGAAATCTCGCTTGTCGCCGTTCGCGCCGATGGACGCGTTTCTTGTCGCCGTACCCTGACTTCGGCTTCTCGTTTTGTCGCGGTACGCTGACTTTGGTCGGGCTTGTTGTCAGGTCTCGCGTCCTGACGGCTTCACGTTCGCAGCAGCACGGCGGGGTAGAAACACCGCTCGAGTCGGGTTAGTTTACCTACGCCAAGAACAGCCGCCGATCAAGCGGAGCAACGCGTGCGTCGCGCCACGTTGAACCCGCCCCGATCACGGCCGATAAGCAGGCGTGCCAGCGCAGGCGCGCCGAGGAGCGTTCGAGATGCCCGCCGAAACCGAGAACCTCATCGTCCATTCGGAGCAGCCCTTCAACGCCGAGCCCGAGCTGGCGACGCTGCGGCGCAGCTACGCCACCGACCAGAAGGATTTCTACGTCCGCAGCCACGGCAACGTGCCGGAGATCGACGCAGGGCGCTTCTCGCTGAAGGTCGAGGGCCTCGTCGCCACGCCGCTGGCGCTGTCGCTCGCCGAGCTGCACGCGCGCTTCCCGGAGCGCACCGTGGAGGCGACGATGCAATGCGCCGGCAACCGCCGCGCCGAGCTCGATGCGCTGAAGCCGGTCTCCGGCGACCCGTGGCAGCCCGGCGCCATCGGCAACGCTCGCTGGACCGGGGTGTCGCTGGCCGACGTGCTGAAGGCGGCCGGCGCGGAGGTCGGCCGCCGTCGCCTGGAGCGAGGCCATGTGGCCGTCCGGGTGAGGGGCCACCGGCGCGTGGGCGTCCACCGGCGCATCAAGCCCTGCGTTCAAGGCGTGGACCAGCGCATGCACTTCGGGCGGCTGGCTGCGACCGACCAGCACCACGGCGCGGCCGACGTTGGCCTTCAGGTCGGCGGCGACGGCGGTCACGAAGCGCTGCGCCTCGGGCATGAGGGGGGAGTGCGCGCCGCCTTGGCCAAGGGCCGCCGCCAGGGCGAGGGCCACCTCGGCGATGGCGTCGGGGCGGTGGGCGAGGCGGTGGTCGGCGTTCGCGCCGGTGAGGGTCCAGCCGCCCTCCACCACGTACCAGCGGGAGAAGCCGGCCTCGTCGGGCTTCCTGCGGGCGGCATAGGCGCGGGCGTTGGCGATCTGCTCGGGGCCTGGGCCGAGGGGATCGGCGTCCAGCGCCAGCACCACCTGGGCGTCCTGCAGCCTCGGGCGGAGCGTCAGCGGCTTGCCGAAGGCCTGAAGGGCGCCAGCGCGGGCGCTGTCGTCGTCCACCGGCTCGAACCGGCGCCAGTTCATGGCCGGATAGGCCGCCTGGAGCGCCTTGATCAGCCGCAGCTCCGTCGGCGAGGTGACGCGGCCGGTGAGCAGGGCCAAACCCTGGCCGCCCTGGCGTTTATGCTGGGCGAGGCGGGGGAGCAGCGCCGCGTCCAGCCCGTCCCAGGACGAGGGCAGCGTTCCCTGCATCACCGTCTGCAGCCTTGCCGGATCATAGAGCGACAGCACCTCGGCCTCTGCGAACACGTCGGTGGAGCCCAGGCTGAAGGGGTGTTTAGGCGATCCCTCGATCTTGGTGGGCCGGCCCTCGTAGGCGATGGCCATGGCGCCGCGGCCATAGCCGGCCAGCGGCAGGGTGGTGGCGTAGCGTTGCGGGATACCGGGCGTCAGGCCCTCGGGCTGGTCGACATAGGGGATGATCTCCTCGTGCGGGCGGCCGCAGCCGGCGATGGCCAGGGTCACCCCGGCCGTCATCAGCCGAAGCGCCTCGCGCCGGTCCAGCGCCAGGCTCGGCGCCGGCTCCGGCGGCACCGCTGCGGGCCTACCCACCGCCTCGATGAGGGTGAAGCGGCTCATCGGTGGCAGACCGAGCAGTCGGTGAGGTGGGAGACCTGGATGTGGCGCTCGGCGACGTAGGCGCGCCGCTCGTTCAGCGGGGTGTCGGGGGGCGTCCAGGCGGTGTTGTACTCCTGCGCATGGGGCGCGAGGTGCGGGCCGGGATTGCGGTGGCAGCTCAGGCACCACCCCATGGTCAGCGGCGCGTTCTGGTTCATCAGCGCCATTTGGTGCACCGGCCCATGGCAGGCCGAGCAGGGCACGCCCTTGGCCACGTGGATGGAATGGTCGAAATAGACGTAGTCGGCCAGCTTGTGGACCTTGGCCCAGTGTATGGGGGTGTCGTGGGCGAAGCTCTCACGCACCGGCGCCAGCAGCTTGGCGTTGGTCCAGATCTGGGAGTGGCAGGTCATGCAGGTGGAGGTCGGCGGCAGACCGGCCCAGCGGCTGGTCTCCACGCCCGTGTGGCAGTAGCGGCAGTCGATGCCCAGGTCGCCCACATGGTGCTTGTGGCTGAAGGGGACGGGCTGGTCCAGCGTGTAGCCCTGGTCGGTGGAGTAGGGCGCCTTGCGCATGGCGTAGGCCAGGCCGAAGCCGGCGAAGGGCAGCACGACGATGGCGATCAATATAATCCGGGCGATCGTGTCGGCCCCGGGCCGGAAGAGCTGGGCCATCGGCGCTCAGGCCAGGCCATACGGGGCGCCGGTGAAGTGCGACGAAGCTTGGTAGTGGCCGCCCTTCAAACGTCCGCCCCCGAAAAGCGCCACTAGAAACGCTCGAGCCGCGAGCGCGTCCGACTCCGCCCGACACCGTCGGCGCTCGACAGTGTCGGCGGGGTCGGACAAGGTCGTAACCAAGGGGCGGCCCGGCCGCTAGAGCAAAAGTTATGGGGACCCAGTGAGCGGACGTATCCTGGTGGTAGAGGACGATGCGGAGGTGGCCGATTACGTGGCCAAGGGGCTGCGCGAGACCGGCTACACGGTGGAGCACGTGCCCGACGGGCGTGACGGGCTGTATCTGGCGTCCTCGTCCAGCTTCGACGCCATAGTCATGGATCGAATGCTGCCGGGCATGGACGGCTTGTCCGTGGTCAAGGCCCTGCGGGCGGCGAGCGTGGAGACGCCGATCCTGATCCTCTCCGCCCTGGGCCAGCTGGACGAGCGGGTGGTAGGCCTGCGCGCCGGCGGTGACGACTATCTGACCAAGCCTTTTGGCTTCTCGGAGCTGCACGCCCGGATCGAGAACCTGGTGCGCCGTCGCGCCGGACGCTCGGTGGAGACGGTGCTGCGCTGCGCCGACCTTGAGATGGACCTGCTGGCTCGCAAGGTGTTTCGCGCGGGCAAGCCGCTCGACCTGTTGCCGCGGGAGTTCAAGCTGCTGGAATACTTCCTGCGCCACAAGGACCGGGTGGTGACCCGCACCATGCTGCTGGAACAGGTCTGGGACTACCGCTTCGACCCCCACACCAGCATCATTGACACCCACATCTCGAGGCTCCGCAAGAAGCTGGACGAGGGGTTCGAGCGGCCGCTGCTCCACACCTTACGCGGGGTGGGCTACCGGCTGTCGGAGCAGCCTTGAGCATCAGTCCTTGAGTACGGCGACGGGCCTGCGGCGGCTGACGCCGTCGAGCTTCCTGCTGTTCGTGGCGGTGCTGGCGGTGGCGGCGAGCGCGGCGGCGCTGATCGTGGTCTACCGCACCGGCGGCGGCATCATCTCCGACCAGGAGCGGGCCGAGGCCCTGGCCGAGCGCGACCTGCTGGAGCAGGTGGACGTGGAGCAAGGCCTGGATACGCTCGCCGCCGGCGTCACGCGCCGGGCGCTGTTCGCCACGGCCGGCCAGCACTTCGGCCTGTTCGACGCCCGGGGCCAGGCGCTGGCGGGCGACCTCACCACCTTCAACCCGGAGTTCCGCAACGCCGACTGGAAGGTGGTGCGGGTGGGGGTCAAGCCCCGCTACACGGTGCACGTGATCGGCTCGACCCTGAACGACGGGGCGGTGCTGGTGGTGGGGCGAAGCCTGTCGAACCTGCGCCGTTTCGAGCGTTCGATCTTCTACGGGTTCGCCTCGGCGGTGGCGATCGTCGCGGTGGCGGGGTTGGCGGCCGGGCTAGTGATGAACTTCCTGATCCTGCAGCGGGTGGACGCCATCGCCAACACCGCCGAGCGGATCGCCGGCGGCGACCTGTCAGCGCGCTCGCCGGTCGCCGATGGCCGCGACCCGTTTGGACGGGTGGGCGTGTCGCTAAACGCCATGCTGGAGCGGATCGAGGAGCTGCTGACCGGCATGCGCACGGTGACCGACAGCCTGGCCCACGACCTCCGTTCTCCGCTCACCCGGGTCATGGGCGCGCTGGCCCGGGCCATGCACGAGGGCGCCACCGAGGACGAGCGGATGGATGCGGTGGAGGTGGCCCATGACGAGGTGGAGCGCACCCTCAACACCCTATCGGCCATGCTCGATATCGCCCGGGCCGAGACGGGCCTGTCGCGCGAGATGATGGTGCGGGTGGACGTCGCGGCCCTGGTGGAGGAGCTGGCCGACTTCTTCACCCCGGTGATCGAGGACGCGGAGCAGAAGCTTGTCATCCACGCTCCGTCTCACCCCGTGATCGCCCACGGCCACGAGCCCCTGCTGCGGCAGGCGGTCGGCAACCTGCTGCACAACGCGTCCCAGTATGCAGGCGAAGGCACGGTGGTTCGGGTGTCTGTCGAGGAGAACCAGGATACGGTCGACATCGTGGTGGCCGACACCGGCGGCGGCGTGCCCGAGGACCAGCGCGGCCGGGTGCAGGAGCGCTTCGTGCGCCTGGACCCCGCGCGGAGCAGCGGCGGTTCGGGGCTCGGGCTGGCCATCGTGGCGGCCTGCGCCAAGCTGCACGGCGGCGTACTGCGCCTGGAGGACAACCATCCAGGATTGAGGGCGGTGCTGGAGATCAGGCGGGTCTAGCGGGCAGACCGAACAAGTCCTATGCGACGGCCGCCTTACCGCCGATGGTCGCGCCGGCATCCTTGGGCAGGCGGAGATAGATGGGCACGGCCAGCAGGGACAGTCCGCCGATCACCAGGAAGGGCAGGGTGAATCGGTCAGGCGTCAGCTTGGCTGAGCCTTGGGCCAGGTGCAGGCTCAGGCCGCCAATGCTGACGCCGAGGCTCAGGCTGACCTGCTGGATCACCGTGGACAGGGTCGAGGCCTGGCTGACGTCGCCGCGCGCCACGTCTGCGTAGCTGAGGGCGTTGGAGGAGGTGAACTGGGCGCTCCGCAGGAAACCCGAGACGCCGAGCAGCAGCACGATCAGGGCCTCCGGCGTGTTGGCCCGGAAGAATCCGCACAGGCAGACGCAGATGGCGGTCCCGAATGCCGAGGCGATCAGCACGGGTCGATAGCCGGCCCTGCGCAGCAGCGCCGGGGCGATCGGCTTCAGCAGCAGGGCGCCGGCGGCCTGGGAGATGGTCATCAGCCCGGCCTTCACCGGCGACCAGCCCAGACCGATCTGCAGCAGCAGCGGCAGCAGCAGCGGCGTCGCCCCGAGACCCAGCCGGACCAGGGTCCCGCCTGTCACGCTGGCGCGAAAGCTGGCGATGCTGATCAGCCGGATGTTCAGCACGGGATGATCGGTACGAAGGGCATGGCGGATGAAGGCGGTGAGGGCGGCGGTCCCCACCAGGGTGGCGGCGACTTCCACCGGCCAGGGCGACAGCCCCGTCCCCGCGGTCTCCGAGACCGATGTCAGCGCCACGATCGCCAGTGCCGCCATGGCGAAGCCCGAGCCATCAAATCGGCCGGGCCTCGGCCGCCGGCTATCGGGCACTAGCAAGGCCACCGCGACCATGCCCACCAAGCCTACCGGGATATTGATGTAGAAGATCCACGACCAGCTCGCCACGCCGAGCACCAGCCCAGCCAGCGGCGGCCCGAGCAGCGGTCCCACCAGGGCCGGCATGGTGAACCAGGACATGGCCGAGACGAAGCGGTCCCGCGGCGCCGCGTCCACCACGATCACCCGTCCGACCGGCGTCATCATCGCCCCGCCCATGCCCTGCAGCACCCGGGCGGCCACGAGCTCGCCCAGTCCGTGCGACAGGCCGCAGCAGACCGAGCCGACCAGGAACACGGCCATAGCGCAGAGGAACACGCGCTTGGCGCCGAACCGGTCCGCCACCCAGCCGCTGGCCGGCGCGAACACTGCGAGCGCCAGCAGGTAGGAGGTCAGGGCCAGCTTCAGGTGGACGGGATCGGTGTGGAAGGCCCGCGCCAGGGTCGGCAGGGCGGTGGAGAGGGCGGTGGAGTCGATGAACTCCATGAACAGGGCGCTGGCCACCGCCAGCGGCACTGCGTTGGCGGCGAAGCCGGTGCTCGCCGGCGGCGCCGGGGCCCCTGGCCGCTCCACCGGCGGGGCCACGGTCGGCGCAACCGCGCCGGGTTCGGCGCCGCCGGTGCTCACGAATCGGGTGTGGTCCACGCGACCTACTTAGGCGCTGGCGCCGCGATGGCGAGGCTCCGGTCCCAACATCGACGCGGGTGCGCCCGATCTTGGGTCACACCAGCTGCGCCGGCGCCCGGCTGGCGGCATAGGCCTGGTGGCCGCGGGTGACCACACGGTCCCCCGGCGCGATGTCGGTGATGGCGAGATCCGGCGCGCCGGCGAGGCGGCTGTAGAGGGCCCCGAAATCGCGCTGGGTGACCTCCAGGAGTTCGTCCAGCGAGGGGATGACGAAATAGGTCTGCTGGAAGTCGTCGATCCGATAGGGCGTGCGCATCACCCGCTCCAGGTCGAAGGCGATACGGTTGGGCGAGCCGTCCTCCAGGCTGAACACCGATTCGGTGCGCGACGAGACGATGCCCGCGCCGTAGATGCGCAGGCCCTCACGCGATTGCATCAGCCCGAACTCAACTGTGTACCAGTAGAGCCGCGCCAGGTTGTGCAGCCGCCCGAGCTGCAGCGCCCGTGCGCCCCCCCGGCCGTAAGCCGCCATGTAGTCGGCGAACACTGGGTCGGTCAGCATGGGCACGTGGCCGAACACGTCGTGAAAGACGTCGGGCTCCTGCAAGTAGTCGAGCTCGTACGGTTTCCTGATGAAATTGCCGGCGGGGAAGCGCCGGTTGGCCAAATGGTCGAAGAATACGTCGTCCGGGATCAGGCCCGGCACGGCTACGACCGCCCAGCCGGTGAGCGCCTGCAGCCGCTCGCTGATACGCGTGAAGTCCGGTATGCCGTCTCCACGCAGGTCTAGCGCCTCCAGCCCGTGGAGGAAGGCGCCGCAGGCGCGGCCAGACAGGACGCCCAGCTGGCGATCATAGAGCGTCAGCCAAGTGCCGTGTTCCTCGGCCGTGTAGTCGCTCCAGCCCTGGGGGATGGTCCAGTCCGCCGCCGCGCCGGGCGGGGGACCGCCGCTGAAGCCGTTCGCACTCATGTCCGATGCTCGCCCAACGCCGCCATGTCGGATAGCCTAACGCGCGGATAGCTGGATGGCGACGCAGCGATGCGCAAATCCGAGGGCGTTTAGTGGGTCGCGTGCTGGCGCAGCCGGTATTCACCGTCCCTGAACTGTGCGAACAGTTCGCCGGCGCTGGGATGGCCGACCGGCTCGCCGCTGTCATCCAGCAGCAGGTTCTGCTCGGACACGTAGGCGACGTAGCAGTTCTGCTCGTTCTCGGCGAGTAGGTGGTAGAAAGGCTGGTCCTTAGCCGGACGCACGCCCTCAGGGATCGAAAGCCACCACGCCTCGGTGTTCGCGAACTCGGGATCGACGTCGTAGATGACGCCACGGAACGGGAACACGCGATGCTTGACCACCTGCCCCAGGCTGAACTTCGCGATGCGCACGTCCATGGACACCAGCATTCGCCAATCATGGTGACTGATCGATGAACGGATCGGCCTAACTTCGCGCTCGCGCTCGGGATCAGGTTTGTTACAGTCGCGCCTTAGTCGAGCGTGGCCGCGTGGCCCAGCGGGAGAGGTGATGTCCGAGGCGGCGGCGAGCCAGCGACCAACCGCACGGCCGCCGCGGCGTGACGCGCTCTGCTACGCCGCGCTGGACCTCGGCACCAACAACTGCCGCCTGCTGATCGCCACCCCTGCGGGACGAGGCTTCAGGATCGTGGAGGCTTTCTCGCGCATCGTACGGCTGGGCCAGGGTCTGTCGCAGACCGGACGGCTGGACGAGGCGGCCATGCAACGGACGCTCGCCGCGCTCGAGATATGCGCAGAGAAGATCGCTCGGCGCGGCGCCTTCACAGTGCGAGCCGTGGCCACCCAGGCCTGCCGCCAGGCCGAGAACGGCGGGACCTTTATCGCAGAGGTCAGGCGGCAGACGGGACTAGAGCTTCAGATCATCACCCCGCAGGAGGAGGCGCAGCTCTCCGTGGTGGGCTGCCTCAACCTCATCGACCACAGCGCCGCAGCCGCCCTGGTGGTGGACGTGGGCGGCGGATCCACCGAGCTGTCCTGGGTTGACCTGCGCGATGGGACCCTGCGCCGGCAGGGTGACCGGATCAGGCCCGACCGCCTGCCCATCAAAGCCTGGCTGTCCGTGCCCGTGGGCGTTGTCACCCTGGCGGAGCGCTTCCCCGAGACGACACCGGCGACCGAGGCCTGGTTTCGCGAGATGGTGGAGGCGATGAAGGCGCAGATTTCCGCCTTTCACCACGCCGACCACCTGCGCCCGATCTTCGCCGCGGGACGTGGCCACCTGATCGGGACGTCCGGCGCGATCACCAGCCTGGCGGGGCTCCATCTGGGCCTGAAGCGCTACGACCGCGCCCGGGTCGACGGGCTCTGGCTGAGCCAGGGCGACTGCGCCGCGGCAGCGGGACGGCTGATGCAGCTGGAGCCCGGAGCGCGGGCGGCGGAGCCCTGCATCGGACCCGATCGGGCCGATCTGGTGCTGGCAGGGGCCGCCATCCTCCAGGCGGTGCAGGAGCTGTGGCCGTGCGAGCGTGTGCGCGTCGCCGACCGTGGCCTGCGTGAGGGCATACTGCTGTCGCTCATGTCCAAGGAGCGCCAGGAGCGTCGTCCCACCCAACGGCGCGCCGACGCTCGGCTTGCGGACGCCTCCCATGGCTGACGACGAGCGGCGGCGCATGGTGCGGCCGCCCACCGGCGGCGAGAGTTCCGGGCGCAAGGTCGGCCAGCGGCTGAAGGCGGCGAGGAGCCACACAGCCTCTTCCCAGCACTGGCTGGAACGCCAGTTGAACGACCCCTACGTCCAGCGCGCCTTGGCTGAGGGCTGGCGCTCCCGCGCCGCCTTCAAGCTGACCGGCATCGATGATCGCTTCCACCTGATCCATCGCGGCATGCGGGTGGTGGACCTGGGAGCGGCGCCCGGCGGCTGGGTGCAGGTGGCGCTGAAGCGGGGCGCAGCGGCAGTCGCGGGCGTGGACCTGCTGGAGACCGAGCCTATCGAAGGAGCCCACCTGATCCAGGCCGACTTCACCGCACCTGGTGTCGGCGACCAACTGCTCGCGGCCCTGGGCGGGGCGCCGGACCTCGTGCTGAGCGACATGGCCCACAACACCACCGGCCACCGCGAAACCGACCGGCTGAAGATCATCGGCCTGATAGAGGCGGCCGCCGACTTCGCGGTCGCCAACCTGAAGCCCGGGGGCGGCTTCGTGGTCAAGACCTTCCAGGGCGGTGCGGCGGGCGACGTGCTACAGCGGCTGAAGCTCGCCTTTACCGACATCAAGCACGTCAAGCCAAAGGCTAGCCGTGCCGACAGTTCGGAGATTTTCCTGGTGGCCACCGGACTGAAGCGAAACTAAGCGCTGGGATTTATCCGAATGGAGTCGGCCGCCCCATGACCCACGGCGACTGTAATGGCGGTAGCTCTCCAACGACTGCTTCCAGCATCGAGCAGATCGACTATTCCAATCCATCCTACCGAACACCGGATGGACGGAGTCGATAAGCTTCGATTAAAGCGCAACCGTCAGCTTGCGGCGGCCTTGCGACGACCGCGCTTGGCGGGAGGGGGCGCCGCTTCGGCGGCCGGCGCTTCGGCGACGGGGGCCTCCACTTCCGCCGGGGCGGCGCTCGCACCTGCACCGCCGCCTCGTCCGCCGCGGCCCAGGCCCAGCGTCTTGGCCAGGCTCGAGCGCTGGGCGGAATAGTTCGCCGCCACCATGGGATAGTCTTTCGATAGACCCCACTTTGTGCGGTATTCGTCCGGCGACATGCCGCGGGTGTTCAGATGGCGTTTCAGCGACTTGTACTTGCGGCCGTCTTCGAGGCTGATCAGGTAGTCTGGCGTTATCGACTTCTTGATCGGCACGGCCGGACTGAGCGAGGCGGCGACCTCAGGCAACGCGCCGGTGGCTGCCTGGGTCAGGGCGTTATGAACCTGATGGATCAACTGAGGCAGCTCGGTGGGGCCGATACTGTTGTTGCTCACGTAGGCGGACACGATGTCGGCGGTGAGCTCGACCGCTTCTGAGGTCTCGGCCATTAGAGCCTTCTTGCAATCAGGGGTTAAAGGGGTGCGCGGCGCTGAATTCCATTCCGGGCTCGGAGTATATGACAGATAGACTATCTTTTCCGCTGACTCGCAAGAGCGCATGTATATGCGCGCGCCCTCTTCTTGCACATGGCACGGCTAGTTTGGCGGACGGGGTGGGATTCGAACCCACGGTGGGCTTGCACCCACGGCGGTTTTCAAGACCGCTGCCTTAAACCGCTCGGCCACCCGTCCGGAAGGCGGGGCTCTTAGCAGGCGCGCGGCCCAGGCGCGAGGGGGCGCAAACATCCGCCAGGATCAGCTTGGCGACGGCTCGCTAACCTTGTTTTCAGCACCTTGCCGCCATGCTGCCCGCCACCGGCCATGCGCCGGTGCGTGGAGGCGTGGTGGTCGGTCGCTTGACGCTCGCGAGGGTGAGGACGGGGTTGGCGCTCGCGGCCGCGACGCTGAGCCTGGCCGCCTGCGCCACCGCGCCGCCGCCTTCGACCATGCCGCGGCTCTCCGATGGCCGACCGCGTGCTTACAACCGGCCCTATCAGGTACGCGGGCGCTGGTACACGCCGGCCGACCAGCCGGGCTACGACAAGGTGGGTCTGGCCTCCTGGTACAGCTACGAGTCACCCAGCCGCACCACCGCCGACGGCGAGCGGTTCGACATCCGAATCCCAACCGCCGCTCATACCACCCTGCCGATCCCGAGCTGGCTGGAGGTGACCAACCTGGACAACGGCCGCAGCCTCAAGGTGCGCCTGAACGATCGCGGGCCGTTCGTATCGAGCCGCATCCTTGACGTGTCGCGGGGCGCGGCGGAGCAGCTAGGCTTCTTGCAGCGGGGCACCGCGCGGGTGCGGGTGCGCTATCTCGGACCCGCCGGCCCCCTGGGCGGCGGAAACCCGCCCATGTGGGCTCATGCGGAACCAGCGCCGCGGCCCGTGCGAGCAGCGGTCCCCAAGGTGATGCTCGCTCGGGAGGACATCGAGGCGCGGCCTCTGCCCCGCGCCTCCGCCGCCGCCGAGGTCGCCGAGGACGCCAGCGAGGCGCCTGACGACGCACCTCCGTCCCCGATGGCGTCCGCAGGCGCCTACGATCTCGCGCCCTCGCCGTCCGCCGAAGCGCCTGCACCGGCCTTGCTCCCGCCCAGCGGCAGCGGCTTCGCCGTCCAGGCCGGAGCCTTCGCCGACCGCCGCAACGCAGAGCGCGCCGCCCAGCAGCTGGCGACCGCCGGCGACGCCAGCATTCGCCCGCTCGACCGGGATGGCGAGGTGCTCTACCGGGTGGTGGTGGCCCGCGGATGGAGCCGGGCCACCGACGCCGCCTCCGCTTGCTCCCAGATCGCAGCGCTCGGCTTCCCGGACGCCAAGGTGGTCGCGCCCTAGCCCTCTCCGCGCTTGCCTTCCCAAGCGGGTGAGGCGATCAACAGGGCGTGGCGAGCGGACGGTTCATAAGCTTCGAAGGCGGGGAAGGGGCGGGCAAGACCACCCAGATCCGCCGTCTCGCCGAACGCCTTGCGCCGCGGGTCGGCGAAGTCGTCCTCACCCGCGAGCCGGGCGGCTCGCCCGGGGCCGAGGCGCTGCGCGAGCTGCTGGTGCGAGGCGAGATCGACCGCTGGTCGCCCATTTCGGAGACGCTGATTCTCTACGCTGCCCGCGAGGACCACCTGGAGCGGCTGATCCGCCCGGCGCTGGCCCGCGGCGCCTGGGTGCTGAGCGACCGCTTCGCCGACTCCACCCGCGCCTACCAGGGCGCCGGAGGCGGGGCCTCGGAGGGCTTCATCACCGCCCTGGAGCAGGCCGTGCTCGGCGACGTGCGTCCCGAGCTGACGCTGAGCCTGGACCTGCCGGTGGACGAGGGGCTGGCGCGCGCGGCGGCCCGCGGCGGCGGGGAGGAACGGTTCGAGCGCAAGGGACGCGCCTTCCACGAACGCCTGCGGCAAGGCTTCCTGAAGATCGCTCATAGCGAACCGCGACGCTGTGTCCTCATCGACGCCGCCGCTCCGCCGGAGCGGGTGGCCGAGCAGGTCTGGGCGGCGGTGGGGGGGCGGCTTCTGGCGAGCGCAGCGTGATGGCCGCCGAACCCGCGCCGGATCATCCCCGCCAAAGCTTCCGCCTGGATCAGGTCGAGGCGCCGGCCCGGGCCGTCGAGGACGCGCTGGAGCGAAGCCGGCTGCACCATGCC
>CALMGB010000003.1 GCA_937863535.1 uncultured Caulobacteraceae bacterium | reverse complement strand
GCCGCCCGCACGAAGGCCTGGGCCAGCTCGCGGCCGGCCCGGGGGGTCGGGGTGAAGACGACAGCGTCCGCCAGCGCCTCGGGTCCACGCGCCTCAAAGGCCGCGTCCAGCGCAAAGGCGAGATCGTCCAAGAAGGGCCGGTGCGCCGCGACGGAGAACCACCGCGGTCCCGGCCCGCCGAACAGCACGTCGAAAGCGGCGGTCATGCGAGTCTCAGTCTCGCACACTCCGCACGCGAGCGGAACATCTAGGCAACAAATACGTGGGAGGGATGGTCTTCCGCCTCACCGAGGATATGGCGACATCGAGGCCGGACGCGCCTGGGGCGCCGTCGCCCAGGCGGTGTTCGGCGTCGCCTGCATGGTGAAGCGCAGCTCGCCGCCGGCCAGGATCTCGTCGTGGGTGATGAAGCTGCGGGTCAGCGGGTGGCCGTTCAGCCGCACCTCGCCGACATAGGGATGCGCGTCGGAGAGGCCGTCCACCTTGACCGAGAACAGCTTGCCGTCTGGCAGCCGAAGCTCGGCATGGTCCACGAAGGGCCGCCCGATGACATAGGCGTTCGACGCCGGCGCGACGGGATAGAAGCCGAGGGCGGTGAAGATCAGCCAGGCCGACATCTGGCCGAGGTCGTCATTGCCCACCAGCCCGTCCGGCGCGGGCCGGTACTGGCTGGCCACGATCTGCTTCAGCCGAGCCTGGGTGCGCCAGGGCTGGCCTGCGTAGTCATAGAGGTAG
The DNA here is from genome assembly GCA_937863535.1 of uncultured Caulobacteraceae bacterium. Taxonomy (GTDB): domain Bacteria; phylum Pseudomonadota; class Alphaproteobacteria; order Caulobacterales; family Caulobacteraceae; genus CAHJWH01. Next base: position 1,952 of record CALMGB010000003.1, on the reverse strand, counting down.
GCCATGTGGTGGCTGGGCTCGTTGCCGTGCACATACTGGCCGATCAGCCCGGCCATGTCCTCCACGTGGGCGTAGGCCTTGGGGTCAACCTTCTGGTCGAAGGTCGCGTCGAGCTTGGCGACCAGGGCCGCGTCGCCGCCCATGGCGGTGATCAGGCCGCCCACGTCCTGGGGCGCGTACTCGCTGTACTGCCAAGCGTTGCCCTCGGTGAAGCCGGAGCCTGCGCCGGCCGCGGCGGGATCGAAGGGCTCGCGCCACGCGCCGTCCGACAGCTTCGGCCTGGCGAAGCCGGTCTTGGCGTCGAACACGTTGCGCCAGTTCCCCGCCCTCTTGGTGAAGCGGTCGGCGATGTCGGCGCGGCCGAGCTTGCGGGCGGCCTGCGCGATCGTCCAGTCGTCGAAGGCGTATTCCAGCGTCTTGGACACGCTCTCACCGTCCAGGTCTACCGGCACGTAGCCCTTCTGCATGTACGCGGCGAGGTGGCCGTAGGGAGCGTAGTCGGCGCTGGCCACCATGGCGTCGAGCGCGCGGGTCTGATCCACCCCCGGCTGGTCCTTCATGATCGCGTCGGCGAGCTCGGGCACGGCGTGGTAGCCGATCATGCACCACGTCTCGAGCCCTGCGAACTGCCAGACCGGCAGGATGCCGTAGGGGCTCTCTTCCCGCGAGACGATCAGGGAGGTCATGGCGTCGATGGTGCGGGCCGCTGGCTGGATCAGGGTCATCAGCGGCTGTTCGGCGCGGTAGGTGTCCCACAGCGAGAAGCTGGAGACGAAATCGAAGCCCTTGGCCTGGTGCGTCTCCCCGTCCGGCCCGCGATAGCCACCGTCCACGTCCATGAACAGGCTGGGCGCCAGCAGCGAATGGTAAAGCGCAGTGTAGAGGTTGCGCCGCATGGGCGTCGGCGCGTCGAAGCGTACCCGGCCCAGCTCCGCCTCCCAGGCCTGGCGCGCGCGGACGCGCACGGCGTCGAAGTCGAAGTCCGGCGCTTCGGCGGCGAGGTTGGCGAGCGCCGCGGCCTCGCTGGTGGGCGACAGGGCGACCTTCACCACCAACGGCGTGGCGAGCGCACCGAAGTCGAACACGCCGACGAGCCCCCGGCCCTGGATGAACGGGATGTCGCGCGGCCCCGTCCCCGGCCCGGCGAAGCCCTTGTAGGGCTGCTCCACCGGCTCGCGGTCGTACAGCGCGTGGCCGGTGGGCGCGGCGGAGAAGCGCAGCGCGAAGTAGAGCTTACGGCCGGGCGCCCAGCCGCGGGTCTCGCGCATGCCGGTCACCGAGCCGTCGGGCCGGATGCGCAGCTGCGACCACAGCACCTTGCCCGGATAGTCGTAGATCACGTGGCGCAGGTCGAGCAGCACGTGCGCGGGCGGCCCTGCGGGGAAGCCGTATCGATGCATCCCCACCCGCGGCGTCGCGGTCAGCTCCGCCCGCACGCCGTAGTCGGCGAGCGTCATCGCGTAATAGCCGGGCTGGGCCATCTCGCTGGCGTGGTCGAAGGCCGAGCGGTAGCCGGACCCGGGGGTGGCGGCGTCGCCCGGATCGAGACGCACCTCGCCCGCGATCGGCATCAGCGACACGTCGCCAAGATCCGAGTGCCCCGCCCCCGAGAAGTGGGTGTGGCTGAAGCCCTGGATCGAGCGGTCTTCGTAGCGGTAGCCCGCCGCATGTACGTAGGAGTGCTTGAAGTCGGCGATCAGCGTGTCGGGGCTGAGCTGCACCATGCCGAAGGGCGTCGTTGCGCCCGGAAAGGTGTGGCCGTCCGCGCCGGTGCCGATGAAGGGGTCCACCTCGGCGAACGCCTTGGCGCCTGCGTCGCCGCCCGGCTGGGCGCAGGCCGCGGACGCCAGGCTCGCCGTCACGGCCGCCGCGCAGATCACCCCGACCGCGAACCTGCTCAGCATCATGCACGCCCCCGCCGCCTCGATGCGGGGGAGGGAGTTTTCAGGCGT
>CALMGB010000002.1 GCA_937863535.1 uncultured Caulobacteraceae bacterium | reverse complement strand
TCAGCGATGATCAGCGAGGGCGTCGGCTGGTTCTGGTAGAGCGCCAGGGCGTCGGCGCGGCGGCCGTGCCGCTCCAGATAGCCGCCGTAGGCCAGGGCGAACACGCCGCTGCGGCCGGCCTGGCTGGCGAAGGCCTCCTCGGCCCGGTCGAGCTTGCCGGCCCGCTCCAGCAGCAGGGCGTGGTTCAGCTGGCCGAAGGCCTCCACAGCCCGGTCGGACCCGCCGACGGGCTGCGCGATCGAGGCGGTCAAGTTTCCATCCGCGGCGGCCGCCCACGGCTGCAGCAGGGCCGCCGCCGCCCAATGCTCGCCCATGGAGGAAGCGGACAGCCGCTGGTAGGCGGCGTGGTTCCGCCCATGCGCCAGTTCGACCACCGCGAGCGTCAGCTGGCCCAGTGCATAGGCCGAGACGCTGGACGGGGCTGCGCCGGTCGCTGTTTCCTGAGGCGCCAGACTGGCCGCGCGCTCCACATCGCCGGCGAGCAGCGCGGCGGCGAAGGCGTGCTGCTTCAGCTCGGTCGTCTCGGGCGCCCGGCGAGACGCCTCGCCGAAGAAGCCGGCGGCGGCCGCGGGCGAGCCGTCGTCCAGGGCCGCCTCGCCTGCGAGATACAAGCCATAGACGGAGCTGTCGTCCGCCGCAGCCTCCGCCACCCCCGTCATGGGGCCGCGCAGCTCGGGCGCAGTGGCGCATGCGCCGAGCGCCAGAGGCAGGATCAGCGTGGTGAGGAGACGGGCCGGGACACGCTTGGGCATGCGGCCAAAAGTCATGCTTTCGGCCACCTCGCAAGCTTGGCGCGCGCCACGACCGATCTCCTTCCCACTTGATGGGGGAAGGGTCGCGCTACGTCCGGTCAGGCGGCGCCCATCGCTCACATGTTCGGGTAGTTCGGGCCGCCGCCGCCCTCCGGCGTGGTCCAGACGATGTTCTGGGATGGATCCTTGATGTCGCAGGTCTTGCAGTGGACGCAGTTCTGCGCGTTGATCACGAAGCGTGGATCGTGGGCGCCCTCGTCCTGCACCACCTCATAGACGCCGGCGGGACAGTACAACCGCGCCGGCTCACCGTACTTGGGCAGGTTCACCCGGATAGGAACGGTGGGGTCCTTCAGCTTCAGATGGCTGGGCTGGTCTTCGTCGTGGTTGGTGTTGGAGATGAACACCGAGGACAGCTTGTCGAAGCTGACCACCCCGTCGGGCTTGGGATAGACGATGGGCTGATAATCCTTGGCCAGGCCGGTGGACGCCGCATCCGTCTTCCTGTGCTTCAGGGTGCCCAGGAGTGAGAAGCCGCCCGTGGCGTTGGTGATGGTCATGTCCACCCCGGCCGCGATCGTACCCTTGAAGGTGCCGAGCCGGGTCAGGAGCGGCTTGGCGTTGCGCACAAGGGTCAGCTCCTTCTTGATCTCGGAATAGTCGTAGGCAAGCTGGTAGCCGTTGAGCGTGTCGCCGCCGCGCCCCGAACGGAGCGCCTCGAAGGCCGCGTCGGCCGCAAGGATCCCTGAGCGCACCGCGTTGTGGCTACCCTTGATGCGCGGCACGTTGACGAAGCCCGCGCTGTCGCCGAGCAGCACGCCGCCCGGGAAGACCAGCTTGGGCACTGACTGCAGACCGCCCTCCACGATCGCCCGCGCGCCATAGGCGATGCGCTTGCCGCCCTTTAGGAACTTGGCCACCGCCGGATGGGTCTTGAAGCGCTGGAACTCGTCGAAAGGCGAGAGGAACGGATTCTTGTAGTTCAGGTGCACCACGAAGCCGATGGAAACGTAGTTCTCGCCGAAGTGGTACATCCAGGAACCGCCGCCGGTCTTGTCGTCCAGCGGCCAGCCGAGGGTGTGCTGCACCAGACCCGGCTGGAACACGTCGTCGGGGACCTGCCAAAGCTCCTTGATCCCCAGGCCGTACTTCTGCACGTCGGTATCTTCGCACAGGCCATACTTGGCCTGCACCATCTTGGACAGCGATCCGCGCACGCCCTCGGCCAGGAAGACGTAGCGGCCGCGCAGCTCGATGCCGGGCTGGTAGTCCGGCTTGTGCTCGCCGTCCTTGGCGATGCCGAACATGCCTGCAACCACGCCCTTCAGCGCTCCATCCTCATAGACGAGTTCGGATGCCGACATGCCGGGATAGACTTCCACCCCAAGCTCCTCCGCCTGGGTCGCCAGCCAGCGGCACAGGTTGGCCAGCGAGGCGATGTAGCAGCCGTGGTTCTTCATGAACGACGGCATAGGCAGCCAGGAGATGTCGGTGGCGCTGCGTTGGCCCAGCAGGATGAACCTGTCCTTCGTCACCGCCGTCTCCAGCGGCGCGCCCTTCTCCTGCCAATCGGGGAACAGCACCCGCAGTCCCGCCGGATCGATCACGGCGCCCGAGAGGATGTGGGCGCCGACCTCTGAGCCCTTCTCGATGACGGCGACGGAGACATCTTCGCCCGCCTCAGCGGCCTTCTGCTTCAGGCGGATGGCGGCGGACAGTCCGGCCGGCCCTGCGCCGACGATGACCACGTCGTACTCCATGGCCTCGCGCGCAACGGGGGCCTCCGTATGGCCCAGCTCGTCCTCGACCTGTTCGGCGGACATCCCTATGCTCTTTCGTTGAAGTGGCTTGACGCTTGCGTGACCTATCTGAACC
>CALMGB010000001.1 GCA_937863535.1 uncultured Caulobacteraceae bacterium | reverse complement strand
AGCCTTGAGCTTGGAGAAGACCTTCTCGATGGGGTTGAAGTCGGGGCTGCAGGGCGGGAGGAAGAGGAGCCGAGCGCCCTTGGCCTGGATCATCTCCTGCACGCTCAGGCCCTTGTGGCTGGACAGGTCCATAACCACGACGTCGCCGGCGCGCAGCTCAGGCGCCAGCATCTGCTCGACGTAGACCTCGAAGGCTTCGCGGTTGATTGGGCCGTCCAGGATGAAGGGCGCGATCAGCCCGTCTGAGCGCAGGCCGGCGACGAAGGTGGTGGTGCGCCAGTGGCCGTGGGGCACGCTCATGCGCAACCGCTCGCCCCGGGGCGTCCGGCCGTGGCGGCGGGCCATGGTGGTGGAGGAACGCCAGAGCGACGCCACGCTGGTGGAAGCGCTCCCGGCTGGTGACCGAGGGTGGAAGTGAAGCGGACATTGCCCGCTTTCTCCAAACCGGAATCTCGGCTGAGTTAGTTCCCCGTAGACTGATGGCCGAGCGCTTAGACTTCCAGGCTCTAAGCTCGACTTTGCGCATTTGACGTGCGGTGAATCGGATTGGAGGCTGAGGGATTTGGCAGAGCGGGATGAACCGTTCTGGAGATTGGAAGCCTGTCAGCGGCGGAGGATCGCCTGGGCGGCTGGCTCTCACCCTTCTCAGGTCTATTCACTAGCCCCGAGCTGGCGGCGGGTGGGGGTGTTGGTCACGGACGCGCTGCTGACGCCCCATCGGCGGACGGTGAGTTCAGCGCTTGGCGCGACGGGCCGCGGGCAAGCCAAAGACTTCGCCCGCTACCATGCAGTGCTTAATCGTAAGCTACGACGCAAGCAAGAAGATCTGGGGTCGCAAGCGCCACATCCTGACCGACGACCTGTGGTCGGCTACTCGCCGTCCATGTCCATGGCGCCGACGTCCAGGATCGCGATGAGGCTAAGGGCGTGTGGAAGCGCTCTCAAGTTGGATTGATCATCCCGAAAATCTCGTCGAAGCTGCCGGACCGCTCGGCGTTTCTTTGCGGCACAACCCTTTTGACGAGTACTTCCAAAGGCGTTTCATCAGCGCACAGCAGCTCTACTGCTTCCGAGACAAAGGCGTCGAGCGGCATCGCCCTTGGGTTTTCCGCTTGCCCGGGAGAGAAGTTGGTCGCCACCAGTGGCGGCACGATTTCGATAACAGAGATGTTTGTACTTTTCAGCTGGTGGCGTAGTCCAATTGTCCAAGAGTGAAGCGCAGCTTTGGTGGCGCTATAGGTTGGAGCGTCACCCCTGGGAACAAAGCCCAATGCGGATGAGACCATGATGAAGGCCGCCTCATCCCGCAATTGAAAATGCGGGATTAAAGCGGTAGTAAGGCGGATGGGTGCGACTAGGTTCGTAGCCGCCATCCGCTCAGCGAGCTCGGGGTCGTAGGATGGATCGAGTACCTTTTCAGTGGCCATCATACCGGCATTGTTGATTAGGGCGTTAAGGCTGGGATGGCGCTCCACGAGCATTGCAACGAAGCGCCTTACGTCGTCGGGCACGCTGACGTCGAGCTGGTAACCGGTCATGGCTGGATTTTCCATCAGCGTTTCCGCGAGCGAAATTGGGTTGCGGCCGGTGATGATAATCTCGGCGCCCCGTGCACTAAGGGCTTTAGCCAGACCCCGTCCAATGCCGGAGTTCCCACCCGTTATTAATATGGTTGCTTTAGAGAGATCCATTACGTTTTCCTTTGTGACGTCAAAACTTGGTTTGGCTTTTCTACAAAAAACCTGCAGCAAGATCGAAAATCTTTGAAGAATTGCTCCCGCGACAGCCGCCCTCAGCAGGATTTAGTGCGAGGGTGGGCCAACTCGCACGTTGGCGCACGCAGGAGCCGTCGTTGAGCCAACGACGGCTCATCTTCGGTTGTCTCTGCGGGAATCTCAGCCCCTCTCGCCGCCAGACCCGCCTTCCGCTTGGGGGCTTTCCGCCCAGCCCGCGCTGCTCCGGGAGCGGATCGGCTCGCGTTGCGTAGAGCGTTGCTGGCCAAGGGCTTGGCAAGCCCGATGCTTGGGCACGCCAAGCGTCGGGCTTCAACGTTTCCAAGCAGGTGCGGCGGCGAGGAGGGCTTAGTATCTCTCGGCTCCAAGTCAGCGTCGATCCCATCGAAGCTGGCCTCCCGTGAGCCAACCCGGCAGTGGGCATAGAGGGCCTCAGTCTCCGGCCCCTTCAGCCCAGGCATGTCCTGTTTCACCTGGTAGCCGAGGAGCTCCTGTACGTAGGCGAGGCGGCGGTAGCCGGCCGGGTACTTGGCCAGCCGCTCCGGCTCGAGGCGAACGGATGCTCCGGGCTCGACAGGCTGGACCGTGTCCTTCTCATAGGTCGGCTGGCGGAGCGCCAGCTTCCACTCACCATTTTCGCGTAAGAGAAGATCGTGGAAGCGGCCGGTGCAGACGACGTCGCATTCTACGCCCTCAACTTCCGAACGCTGCGAGATAGTCATCTTGGTTTGCGCATAGGCGCGGTCGCCGGCGAGTTCGATGGTTGTACCCCCGAGAAAATGCAGGATGCTTACCCCCTTATTCCAGCCGTCGATGGTCATGGCCAAGAACTCTTCCCCCGTGCCTTGGAACCAAGTGGCCGAAATCCAGCTCTCCTCGGCCCAGACCATGCGGAAACGGTTCCAGTCGCCCGCGTCGCGCCATAGCGCCCAATTGTCGATCAGCTCGCGGATTGCAAACCGATTCAGCGTATCCTGCTCCACCATTGATCTCCCAATCAGACCTCGAGCACTTGACGTTTGGCCGAGCCCCCGCCCACCGCGGTGTAAGCGGCGACGGCCTCCGACAGCGGCCGCGTCTCTATTTCGAAGGGACGCAGGACTCGCATTTCAAAGAGTTCGTTCAGGTGCTCCACAATTCCTGCCACGCGCTCGCCCGTGAAACCCATGGAGTCCACGCCACGCAGGGTCGTCCCATTGTGGTAGAAGTCGACGAGGTTGAACTTTACTTGGCGCTGCTCGGGACTGGCGATCGCTACCTGCCGGCCGCCAAGCCTCAACGAGCGGATCGCGGGCTCGAACAGCTCGCCCCCGACTGCATCGAACTCGAGGTCGACACCTTTGCCGCCTGTGAGGTCTTTCACGGCGGCCGGCAGGTCGGCCGTGTTGGCGTCGATCATGTCCGGTTGGGAGCCGACGCCTTTGGCTACACCGACCACCCGCGCGCCCAGGTGATCGGCCAGCTGCCTGACCGCGCGTCCGACCGCACCCTTGGCGCCGGTCAGGAGCAGGGTCTCGCCCGTTTGGAGAGAGCCGGCTGTGACGACTCCCTCGTAAGCAATGATGAAGGGAATGCCGCTGGCGGCGGCCTCGACGGCGGAGAGCGTTTGCGGGCGGGGCCGCAGCCAGCCGCGCGGACTCAAGAAGAACTCCGCGTGTGCGCCGTCGCGCGATACGCCAAAGCCTGCCCCGCTGCCCCAGACCGCAAGACCTTCGTCAGGACCCGACGCGATTACGCCGGCGAAGTCCCGCCCGGGCGTCCGAGGCGTGGTCGACTTGAAGGCGCCGGCGACCGCCACGACGTCCGACCGGTTGACGCCGGCGGCGACCACCTTGACCAGCACCTCGTCACCCCGCGGAGCGGGCCTTGGAATCTCCGTAAATTGCATCAAGTCCGGTTTGCCATAGCTCTCGAAGCGCCAAGCCTTCATGACGTACCTCCTATTGCAGCAAACGATGTCTGAAGCGGGCGGCCTAGTTGGCCGGGCGGGTTGCCATCAGGGCGATGTGCTTGTACTCGATGAAGTCATCGATGACGGCGAGCCCGCGCATGCGGCCTTGGCCGCTCTGCTTGAAGCCGCCTTCCTCGAACTGGTCGGCCATGGCCGCCCAGGCGTTGATCCAGACGGTGCCGGACTCAAGCGCCAGCGCGACGCGCAGCGGCCGGTCCACGTCGCGCGACCACACGCTGGCGGAGAGGCCGTACTCGGTGGCGTTGGCGAGCCGGATCGCCTCGTCCTCGTCGGCGAAGCGCTGCACCACAAGAACTGGCCCAAACACCTCCTCCTGGACGATGTCCAGGCTGGAGTCCGTCACCTCCAGGAGCGTCGGGCGGAAGAACGCGCCCTTATCGAGCGGCGGCTCCGTCGCCGGGCCACCCCGCAAGTGGACACGGGCCCCGAAACCGATGGCGGCGGCCACCATCTTTTCGACGCGCTCGACGCTGGGCTTGTCGATCAGGGGCCCCATCTCGCTGGCGGGGTCGGCCGCTGGGCCGACCCGCACCGCCTCGAGGCGCCGGGCGACCTCGGCGATGAGCCGGTCGGCCGCGCCTTGCTGCACCAGGAGGCGACTGCCGGTCATGCAGAACTGGCCGGCGAAGACGGTGAGCGCCAGCACGATGCCGGACGCGGTCGCCTCCAGGTCGGCGTCGTTGAACACGATCATGGGCGTCTTGCCGCCGAGCTCCAGGCCGAGGCGCTTGAGCCTCGGCGCGGCGTTCACGGAAATGGCGCGGCCGGTCGCGGTCGAACCGGTAAAGCTGATCACCGGCACGCGGGGCGAGCGGACGAGGGCGTCGCCTGCTTCGTGACCGCCGGTGAAGATGTTCACCACGCCCTTCGGCAGGCCCTCCACGCCGGCGATGATCTCGGCGATCAGCGCGTTGGTCTGCGCAGTCTGGAACGGCAGCATCACCGCCGCCGTGCAGCCGGCGGCCAGCGCCGGGGCCAGCGAGCGGATCACCAGCGCAACCGGCGAGTTCCAGGGCGCGATGATCCCCGCTACCCCTGCTGGCTGCCGCACCACCAGGGAAAGCGCGCCGGGCTTAGCCGAGGCCGCCCGCCCAAACTCCGTCAGCGCCAGCGCCGCGTTGAAGCGCAGGCAATCTGGAACGATGCCGACCTCGACCTTGGCATGGGCGGCGACCTTGCCGTTCTCGAGGCCGAGAATGGCGACCAAGTCGTCCGTGCGGGCTTCAATCGCGTCCGCGATCCAGCTCAAAACCCGGGCGCGCAGGTCGCGGTCGTTGCGCCAAGGCGTTTGTTCGAAAGCCTTGGCGGCGGCGACGATCGCCTGCTCCGCCTCGTCGCGCCCAGCGACGAAGCGGCGCCCGATGACGGCCCCGGTCGCCGGGTCGATGCTGTCGCCCTCCGTCCCGGAGCGGACCCATTCGCCGCCGATCCAATGGGCAGCCACAGGAAGCTCGGCCATGTCCTGATCCCTCCGTTCAGACGTAGTATTTTGGCGGGTGCACGTTGCCGCGCTTGACGTAGCCGTTGTGGTGCTTCTCGAGACGGGTCTTCTCCAGCGCCCAGTAGGCGTTGTGCTTGGTCATGACATCCGCGCCGCTGAGACGCTCGGCCCAAGTACGGCCCCGCGGGTCCTTCTTCTCCAGCATTCTCTTTGTGACGTAGTTGGTGCAGGCGCTGAAATACTCCTCTTCCACCCAGCGGAAGCTGGTGCGGCGCTCGGCGCTGAGCTGCTTTGCGAAGTAAGCGACGTCCACCGTCTCCAGCGCCTCGCGCGCGAGCGCCTGCAGGTCGTGCATGTACTCACGCCCTTCGAGCACGTCCGCCCGGCCGCCCGTTTTGGAGACGTGGCCCGAGATGATGGTGTTGAAGTCGTATTCCAGGATCTGATCGAACGCGTCGACGTAGCCGCTCAAATTGTCGGAGGAGTCGCAGTCGCGGAAGGTGACCCAGCCGGGGCTGGCAATGTCAATGGCCGCCAGGATCTTGGGCTTGGGCAGGTAGATGAAGATGTTGCCCTCACAGTGGTTCTGCCCCTTGTAGGAGAGTTCAATCTTCACGCCGTTGACGTCGAGCACCTCGTCCTTCTCGAAGGTCTCCATGGGGGGCGGACGGTCGGGGTCGGGGAAGCGTTCCAGGAGTTCGCGTGTCTTGTTGTGTCCGACGCGCTTGATGTCCGGACCGAAAATCGACGCGGCGCCCACGTGATCGGCATGCCAGTGGCTGTAGACCATGTGGGTCACCGGCTCGTCGGTGGTCTCCTCGATCGCCGACAGCAGGTTCTCGCCGATCGCCGGCGGGGCGTCGACCGCCACCACGCCGTTGCCGGTGCGCACGAACATGCAGTCGTACCACCCGGAGGAGACCCAGTAGACGCCGTCACCTATCTCCTTGACGTTGTAGCCCTTCTTCTCATGGTCCTCGGTAAATAGGATGCCGGTGGACTCCTTCGGTGGGACTGCGAAATCTTCCGGCTTGGTGTAGGGGACGCCGAGCGGACCCAGGTCGTCGACGAACCATTCGGGCAGGTTCGGCTCGTGAGCGCAGTTGGGATCGGAACACATAGGAAGTTTCCTCTTCGATCAGGGGCGAAAGGCGCTTCAGGCGGACGCCTGGCCGATCAGGGCTGCCGCGCGCTCGGCGATGTAGGCCACAGGGGCCATGGTGTGGCCGCGGATGGTCCCGGGCATGGCGGAGGCGTCCGCCACCCGAAGGTTCTGGACGCCGCGCACCCGAAGCTCCGGGTCGAGCACCGCCTGGCGGTCGTCGGCTGCGCCCATGCGCGCCGTCCCTACCGGGTGGTACATGGAGACAGGGTTGGCGCGCACCCAGTCGGCGATCTGCGCGTCGTCCGCGTCGGGCGCGAGGTCGTGGCGCTGGGCGTAGGGCTTCATCGCGCTGGTCCTCGACAGGGCGAGCCCGCGGCGTACGCCGGCGATCAGCCTCGGGAGGTCCTGCGGATCGCTGAGATAGGCGGGATCGATGGCCGGCGCCGCATGCGGGTCCAGAGAGGATAGGGATACTGTGCCGCGGCTTGCCGGTTGGGCGTTGACGACGAAGACGCTGCAACCGCTGGCGTTTCCGCCGTCCGCAAAGGCGTCGGGAGGGTTGACGCCCATCAGGAGCTCGATGTCAGGCTGGGAAATCTCGTTGCTGGAGCGCACGAACGCGATGCAGGTGTTAGGATTAGCAGACAGAGGGCCCTCCCCGTCGCGCCGCCATGCTTGCAACTGAGAAGGATCTCGCGGTTCCGAGTAGACGGGGGCGATATCGCCAGCGCCGTCGCTCGCCCAGCCGATCTTGGTCGCCAGGTGGTCGATGAGGTTGCGGCCCACGCCTGGCAAATCGGCTTTGCGCTCGATGCCCAGCGCCTGAAGGCTTGAGGCGTCGCCCAAGCCTGAAAGTATCAACAGTTGCGGCGTGCCAAACGCGCCGGCCGCCATCACGACCTCCCGCCGGGCGGAGAGCACCTCTTGGCGGCCATCTCGCTCGATTTCAACGCCTGTCGCGCGGATTCCCTCCAAAATGATGCGGGTGACGAACGCGTCAGTCACCACGCGAAGGTTCGCGCGCACTCTAGCCGGGAAGAGGTAGGCGTCGGCGGTGTTGCGCCGCCGCCCGTGCACGAAGATCGTCTCCCAGATATCGAAGCCGGCGAAGTCGGCCCCGTTGTGGTCCGCCGTGGCGCCATACCCCGCTTCCAGGCACGCTTGGCGCAGCCGGTCGGTCATGGCGTTGACGCGCGGCGTGTCCTCAAGCTGCAGCGGGCCGTTGCGCCCACGACCGCCGCCGTCCGCGCGGCGGCTCGCCTCGATCCGCCCGTAGGCGTCCCGAGCGCTGAACCAGTTCCAGCCCTCAGCCCCCGCCGCCTCCCAGGCATTGTAATCCTCCGCGATCCCACGCGACCACGAACCGATGTTGATGGCTGCGGACCCGCCGACGACCTTGCCGCGCGGTTGAGGCACCTCGGCGCCGCGGAGGTTAGCCTGTGGTGTGGTCCTGAAGTCCCAATTGGCCGGCGTCCCGAACATGGCGTGGGCGCCCGTCGAATAGCAGGACGGCTCGTAGTGGTTCTCCCCTCCGGCCTCGACCAGTATCACGGAGCAGCCAGGCCTTTCGGTCAGACGTGCCGCAATGATGCAGCCCGCGACGCCGGCTCCCACGATCACGTAGTCAGCTTGCAACGTCGCGAGTTCAGACATGTCTCTCACCTTCAGATCGTGTGTCGGCGGCCCGGCAGGTCTGACGCGTGGCGGTGCGATGATTGCTGGCGAGCGCGGTCATCAACAGGCCGCTGATCATCCCGAGGTGCTCGAAGAAGGCGTATTCCATCGTGGTCCGCCGCTCGCCCTTCTTGAGTTCCCAGAAGCGATGGCTCAGAATCTCCGCCCCGACCGTCAGGCCACCCGACAGACCGGCTCCCAACCAGACCGCCCGACCCGAAACGATCGCTGCGCTACCGATGACCTAAACCGCCATCGTCCCGGCAGCCCACAGTGACGGTGGTTTCAGCCCCGCGTCCTTCTGCACCTTCACCGCCGCCGGGAAATCCTCCAGCTCCAGAACGGCCGCCACCAAGTACAGAGACGTTAGAGCCAAGGTGACCGCCGGCCAGCCCCAGCGGCTCAGGACAAAAGTCTTGACATGTTGCGGCGGAAGCTTCGAAAGCTGACAGCTTGGATTGATCTGATCGATTGCGAACATTTAGCGTGGCGCCCCTTCACGCCAAAAGATGAGCCGCGCAGACGCATTTTAAAGGCTTAGATGAGGCGCTTGCGCGCAAGACAGTGTTGCGCTTGGCTCAACGCCTTTGACGAAAGGCTACGCTTGCCGTGCGGGTCTGAGCCGCTTAGACCCGCATCAGCAGTATCGGCTGCAAGTACATCTTGGGTAACGTAGCTGAGCTGACTGAGACCCCTCTGGATTGAGGCGGATCATCGCCGCATTCGCTCGAATAGAGCGAGATGCAAGCGTACCTAGAAGGCTATTTGGCGCTGATTGACAAGTCGCACCCTGCCATGCCGCGCCGGTTAAAGCAGCTACCGCTTCCAGACCACGTGCGAGTAAGCTGACGTTCGGAGGTGGGCGGTAATGAGAGGATCAGATCGTCTGATCGCCAGCTCGTTGACGCCGGGTCTATTCACAAAAGTTCAGGCCGCGCCGACCACTGCGCTCCCCCACTCGACCTCGGTCAGACAAACATCCTGGACGGCGAAGGCGGACCCGGGCGCCTCCTGGAGATCGTCAACTTCGGTTCCGGAGCCGGGCGGCTGGCGGACGCGCACGGTCACAGCGTCCAGGGGAGCAACAACCAGCACGTCGTCACCGACATCATCCACCCGGTCTCGAAAGACGCCTGCGGTTGAAGGCAGGCGACCAGTTGCCCCCAATGCATCGGCTTCTTACGCGCTGACGCGGACCTTGCGGACAGGCTTGGCTATGTGTTGCATCAATTGAGCGCGGCTCCATCGACGGCGCGCCTACTCCCAACAGCGTCCAGGCAATCTATGCGCTTGGTCCGGGCTCGCGTTGGCAGGTCGGCTCGACGACGCTCCTTTTCGCCGGATTCAAGGAGTTCGAGGCCCGCAACCGACCTCAAGGCGTCAGCTTCGATATACGATTGCAGCACCCCTTTTAAAGTCCATGTCAGGCGTTCATTGATGGAGACGGGGGTGGACAACGAAACAGGCGACGTTGGTATGTCAACGCTGATCGAACCGGACGAACTCGCCCAGCTGCTTTGCTTCGCGGACGTCATCGGGTGTGGGTCGTTCGCGGGTGCGGCTCGGCGCCAGGGCATCAGCACCTCCGCCATCTCGCGCCGGATCCAGGCGTTCGAACAGGCCAAGGGCGTCAAGCTCCTCCACCGCTCGACCCACGCCCTGTCGCCGACAAAGGAAGGACTGGCCCTGCTCGCCGAGGTCGCCGCGACGAAGGAGAGTCTCGCCAGGCTTCACGCCGCCGTCGAGCGAGCATCCGACAGGGCGGGAAGCGAGATCAGGATCAGCGCACCGACCAGCATCGTACGGATTTGCCTCGCATCCAGCTTAGTCGAGTTCAACGCGATCGATCCGGACCTCCAGATCGACGTGCGGTCGGAAGACCGTTTGGCGGACCTGGCGGCGGACGGTATCGACCTCGCCATCCGCACCGGCTCTCTCAAACGCGCGCCGGGTCTGATGGCCAGGACGCTGTTCCGCTGCCCATGGATCGCATGTGGATCTCCGGCGTACTTCGAGCGGCGAGGGACGCCTGCCGACGTCGACGCTCTTCGCCAGCATAACCTGATAGCCTTTCGCAAGGCTCACACGGGCCTCCTTGAACCGTGGTCCTTCTTGACCCACAAGGGGCTGGAGCGAGTGACTCCGGGTCCTCGCTTCGTGCTCGACGATGCCTGCAGCATCACCACGGCGGCCGTGGAGGGGCTGGGCGTTGCGTGGGTGCCAGAATATATGGTGGCGACCGAACTTAAATCCGGCGCACTTGTGGAAGTCTTGGCCGCGGCGCGGCATGAAGAAATGCAAGTCAGCCTGTTGCGACGCTCTGGTTCCGGGCCTCAGAAGCGAGTGGAAGCTCTTTCCGACTTTCTAAAATCAAAGGCCCCAACTTGGATTAAACGCTAGGTCACTTCGGCGCAGTCGGCGACCGCCAGCGTCTGTGAGCCGATCAGGCAGGCCCGTTGAGGCGCTCCGCCTCCGCCGAGAAGGTTAGCACTTGCGCCCGCCGCGGAGGCGCGCTGGGCGCCCAATCCCGCAGGTCGATCCGATCTATTTGTGGGCTGGCGATCGTCGGAATGTAGAAGACGTCAGGTTCGACCTCGACGATCGCCATCGGCAGCCCGCGGGTCTGATTGATCAGAAGGGGCTCGACCGGGAGCCTGCCATCGGGAGCCAGCACGTACCAAGGTTCGCCGGTGTTGAGCGCCAAGACGAGGATCGAGCCGTCCGCCCTGACGACGAGACTCTCAAGGAAGTAGCCTTCAAGAAACAGGCCCACGGTGTCGAGGCGGAACGCGTCGGGCGAGGGATCCGGCACGGGAGGTTTTCGAAGGATGGCGCCGCCGAGCGGCGGCGGTCTCGCTAGTCGTCCGACGCGTCGTCGGTGATCGTGAGGCGGAGGAGCGCCGCAGGGCGGCGGACGCCATCGGGACCTGGCATGAGGTGCCCGCCATCGGTGGTGACATAGGCGACGCGGCCCACCGCGTCCGGCGCCCAGTAAAGGCTGGAAGGCCCGACCAGCGTATCGTCGAACGGATCGCCGACCGCCACGTCCCGCCATGGCGCCTCCGTCGGCGTTAGCGACACTCGCCGGATCGTATTCGCGACGTGCGTGCCGATGTAGGCGACGCCACCTGCCTCATCGATGCAGAAGTCGTCGGCGGACAAGATGTCGCCTTCCAGCATCTCCGGCGCGCCGGCGGGCGTCCACGTCTGCGGATCGACGACGATGCGGGCGAAGCGCTGCTGGGCGCAACTCGTGTAGTAGAGGTGGTTGGTTTCCTTCGCGAAGCGGACGCCGTTGACGCCCGGGTAGGGGATCGTCACACGCGGCGTCAGGACGACCTGCGGCAGCTCCCATCCGGCCGTCATGCTGGTGTCGCGCAGCCAGACCAAGGCGGACGCCGGCTTCGCTCCGCTGCCGAGATCGACGCGCCAGATCAGGCCGGCCGTGCTGTCGGCGACCAGGAGTATGCCTGGGGCGAGCAGACAGGCCCCGTTGAGGCCGGACGCCGACGTCGGGAAGGTGAACACCCGGTCCCGCTTCACAGGCTCGCCCGGTGTCCATCCGTTCAGGTCGTAGCGTTCGATCGCGGCGTCGCCGATGGTGCAGACGTAGAAGATGTCGGGCTCCGCTTCGACGATGCCCATTGGCAGCCCGTCGAGCCGATCAAGGAGGACAGGCGTGACGGGCAGGGTGTCGGTCGCAGCGGGGACGTACCACAGTTCGCCGTGGTTGAGGGCGGAGACCAGGATCGATCCGTCCGAGCGCGTCGCCAGGTTCTCCAGGAAGTAGGATTTCGGGAACAGCGCGTAGGTCTCGACGCTGAACCGCGGGCGGCGGCGTTCTGGCATTGTGAGTTCCTTCGCTTAGCAATAACGGGGCGACGCTTGGCGACTCGAGGAGGTGACGGCGCAGACCGGCGCCGTACCGGGATCATTGGCCGCGGGCACTCGCGCGCGCGGCGATCAGGCGTCCGGGTCGGGCACCGGCACCTCGAACAGGTTCAGGATCGTGCAGGTCACGCTGAACTCGCCGATCAGGGCGCCGATCTCGTACAGTCCCTTGGCGCCAAACGTCCTCTCGGCCTCCTCGTACAGGGCGTTGTCGATCCTGTGGTTGGTCGACATCTCCCGCGCCACCTGCGCGGCGAGCGCCTCCTCGGGCGCAAGGCCGTCCGGCGACTCGCCTGCAGCGAGGGCGTCGATTATCTCGCTAGACAGACCGGCCTTCCGACCCATGATCAGGTGAGAGTAGAGCTCGTACTTCGCGTCCCACACGCCGCCGACGGCTATGATGACGGCCTCGCGGACGCGTTCGGAGAACGAGACCTTCGTCTTGAGGGCGGCGTCAAAGGCGAGCAGCGCCCTGGTGATTTCGGGATTGCCCAGAAAGGCGTTGAACGGGCCAAGGAGCTGGCCGTGTCGGTCCAACAATTTGAACCCGGCTCCATCTGCCCAGGGCTTCTGGTCGCGGACGATATCATCATACATCGTCCGCTCAGCCCCACCGAGCGTAGACGGGTCGCGCAGCGGCAACCGACCACCAAAGGCTTGGGCATTTTCAGTCGGCATTCCAGCTCTCCACATGTCTTTTGATTGGACTAACGGCCAAGAATTACACTGTCAGTTGTAGAACATAATATACTCAAGCTTCCTATCTTAGTTTGGTCACAAATGGACCTGCTCAATTAAGGTTCCGCCCCTTGGGATGGTCGATCTGATCAATACTCGGCGCTAGGTCGGGCGCGAAACCGCTTGTACCAGGCGTCAAGTCGAGGATGGTCGCCGCCCAGGGGGCGGTCGAACCGCTCGCGAGCCGTCTGGAAGATGGCGAAGCTCGTAAAATCGGCGATAGTCGGAACGTCGCCAGCAAGAAACTCCCGGTCACCAATTATTGACTCGAGCGCATCAAGGATTTCGGCGACATAGCGGTAAACCCGTTCAGCAACCTCTGCAGAGGGACTGGGCTCTTTGGCGGTGAAGGCGGTCGTCGCGTTCCAAAGCCATATCTGGCAACGACTGACTAGGTCGGCGCCTAGGCGCTCGATGGCGCGCACGCGCGCACGCGTCGCTGGGTCGCTCCCGATCATCGACCGTTCCGGATGCCGCTCCTCTAGATATTCCACGATCGCCGCCGAATCCGTGATCGCCAGGCCGCCTTCAAGGACGAGGGTCGGCGCCCGGCCGGCAGGGTTGATCTTTAGGTATTCCGGCGAGCGGTGCTCGCCATTGACATAGTCGAGCTCACACCGAGGAACGTCGATGCCCTTCTCCGCCAGGTAGATGATGACCCGGCGCGGATTTGTTCCCATTCTGAATTGATAAAGAAGCATCTTGACGTTTTCTCACTCTGCTAACGACGTTCTGCAGCGCCACGACGTCAACCGGCGACCAAGTGGCACGCGTCTGAAACCACCTTGCTTGGAGCTTGCAAACGCTCGGACCGTGGCGGACACCGTCGTTTCCGACCAGACCTCGCGTTCTTCCGTGACCGACAGGGGGTTTTCATCCACGCCGGATTACGATACGCCATGTAGCGTTACGATTCGAGGATTCAAGGCGATCGAAAATAAATTGGCCAAAACGGCTTTTGCTCGCCAAGCGAGGTTGACCGACACCGCGGAAGGCAGGCCAGCCGGCCGGCCGCGCAGCACCGCCGCGCGCCGCGCCGTGCTAGACGCCGCCTACGACATTCTGGTCGAGGCCGGACTAAGCGGTTTCTCGGTCGATGCGGTGGCGACCCGGTCAGGCGTTGCGCGCACCACCATCTACCGCTCTTGGCCAACGAGAGGCCTGCTTGCAATGGAGAGCTTCCGCGAAGCTTTTCAGGATCAGCTTGATCTTACCTCAAGCAACTGCCCCGAGGATGATCTCCGCGGCCTTGTCCGCTCGCTCGCAAAGGCGCTCAGCGGACCCGCAGGTCGACTGGCCGCCTCAGTTTTGGCCGAGGCGCAGAGCGACGCTTCCGTGCGACAGCAATTCCTCGACGACTTCTCGAGTCCTTTGCGGATTCGTTCCACCGAGCTAATAGCGAACGGCATAAAGATCGGGTGTTTTCGCAGCGACCTTGATGTTGCAAGGCTGCTCGATGCGCTCGTGGGCGCCGTTTATATCCGTTTGATGCTCGGGCTTCCGCTTGCTCAAGAGTGGGCGGACGACTTGGCGGCTACCTTGTTGCTTGGGTGTCGACGCATACCCGCAGCTGGCGCTTCTCGGACCGCAAAGCGTTGATCGCCATCAGCGACGCTCGACAATGCGGCGCCGCTTTCAACCGCTCCCGGACTCGGCGGATACTGATGTTCACTGGCCTTCGCGGGGCCGATATTAACATGAAATCCCAACCGTGGGCAGAGCACCAGCACCATCGGTCACAGCTCAATCCTGGAGGTCGCGACGCGTACATCTGTGCCATAGACACAAGGCGCTCGTCACCCTAAGCGCTGCGGGACAGAGGTCGGCCTAGGGTCGGTCCAGCGCTGGAGCAATGTGAGTGGCCGAACAGGATGGACGTGTCGCGTTTGAGACCTACCTCGGCGCCTTCGCCGAAAAGTCCCTTGGAAAAAGAGAGGAGATGCTGCGCTCGAGCGTAGCCGAAGATGTCGCCTTCTCGAACCCAGGCGTGGATGGTCGCGGATTGCATAACCTTCTGGCTCACATAGTGCGATTTCAGGCAAACTTCCCGGATAGCTACTTCAGGATTAACTGGCACCTCCATCAGCATGGTCAAATGCTGGCAGAATGGAGCCAGATCAATCCGGATGGATCCGAGTTGGTGACGGCGCATAGCTATGCGCGGTTGAACGAGGAGGGCCGCATCTCCCAATTCGCCGGCTTTTGGAAGCCCTTCTAGTTCTTGAACTAAGCTCGACTTTGCGCATTTCGACGCGCGGTGAATCGGATTGGAGGCTGAGGGATTTGGCAGAGCGGGATGAACCGTTCTGGAGATTGGAAGCCTGTCAGCGGCGGAGGATC